>CAYILT010000018.1:12210-26346 GCA_964364055.1 uncultured Nitrospiraceae bacterium
CCGAACAGTTATTCCAATTGCCCGTCGTCCCTGCTCCATTGCAGTTGGTATTCCAACGAAATACGGTCGGCCGAGTCCCATCACTCGTCCCCACGGCCCAGCCATCAGCAGGCGGAAGCATGAAAACCGAATTAAGCGCCTCATTCCTGTTGGGTACAAACGGCAGGGCCGAACAGTTATTCCAATTGCCCGTCGTCCCTGCTCCATTGCAGTTGGTATTCCAGCGAAATACGGTCGGCCGAGTCCCATCGCTCGTCCCCACCGCCCAGCCATCCGCCGGCGAAATCATGAAAGCCGAATTGAGATTTTCGTTTCTGGCAGGAACAAACGGCACGTTTGTACAATCATTCCAGGCGCCTGTCGCTCCGACTCCATTACAGTTGGTATCCCAACGCAGGACCGTGGGTCTTGTTCCATCACTATTTCCCACGGCCCAGCAGTTGTTCGCGTCCGCGCAGTGGACTTCATTCAGGTTTTCCACGGTAGGCGACACAACCTGACTCCAGCCCACACCGTTCCACCGGAGGATCGTTCCCGCATCGCCCACAGCCCAGCAGTTGTTAGCGTCCGTGCAGTGCACGCTGTTCAAATTGTCCGTCGGCAGTCCTCCGCCTCCCACTGCCCATCCCTCTTGTAATTGCACACTCTCTCTTACCGCGCGTTGGGCTCTCGGGGCCGCCAGATCAGGAATGCCGCCGGTGGAGGTCACCGTGCACTGATACTGACCGACTGGTGCGCCGTTTGCGTGGGCTACGGCAAACGACCCGTCTCGGCCTCGGACAGCCCCGGTAAAGGAATTGCCGATGATGCCGGAATAATCGATCAGTTCCCGATCGATCATAATGCGTCCATACGGAGCGTATCCTGCGGTTGGATTTACGTTGATTACGTTTGTTATAGCGTTAATCCCGCCGGAAAGAGTCGTTGCCATAGGGGGATAGAACGGCGAGCCCGCCTCTGTTATGACGGTAAACTGTCCTGGCCCGAGCGCGGCGTTGGTAAGCGACGCGTCTCCGGTAACGCTTGCGCAGGCCCTCCGCCTGTCGGGATCGGCTGCGGCAAGAATGGGGGAATCAAGAAACCGCACAGCCCTCTCCAGCCCCCCCTCGGCCACATACAGCGCCTGGCCGGACTGGAGATCGTTCACTGAGGTGAGGCTGCTCGTTCCGATCAGCGATACGAACATCACGCCCATGAATGCAAGAATGACGATGATGAAGATTGCCGCGATGAGCGAAACGCCCTTTTGCTGTCCAAAGGTTGTCATATTTTCACTTTGCGCTCTGCCCTATGCTCTCCGCGCGTTATCAGAAATTCCTCGGATGCGCCCTATTTTACCGTAAACCAGCTTTCGGTAAATTGCTTTGCTATTACAAGGACTATTTCCGCCTTTTGCCGTGCGTCTTCCGCGTCCTTCTTTTCATATTCATCAAACGGCAGCCACAGCTTATTGTTGATTATGCCTGGGTAGCGGCTCAGACTGATTTCCGGTTCCAGCTCCCCGGAAATTTCCGCAGCCTTCAATAACGAGTTCTTCCACTTGCCCGGGACGTCAGCTTCTTTCAGAACCAACTCTCTTAAAACTTCACCGACCAGATGAGTTTTTTGAAATACACCCAAGGCGATTAATATGGCCTTAACGCACTTTTCCGCCGCCTGCTGAAAGTGGTAGACGGCCTTATCATAATAACCGTCGTCGAGTATTCTTTTGCCGACGAGAAAATCTCTTTCGCCATCTCTCAGCATTGCCGAGGAAAAATCCTTGTTGCTTACCTCGGACAGTGCGGTGGCCTCGCCGGCCTTTACCGAAAATTTCCAGGCGTTATGAAATTTTTTAATGCCTCGCGCCCTAATATAGGCCCGCGTCTTATGAATCAGCTTGCTTAAAAAATCATCGGTGTCCATGAGAATGACGCCTTCTTCGGCAATATCAAGAAAAAGCGGGTTGTGGTTGTCAAAATTTGACCGAGCTTCTTCCGGAGTGAGCAGGAGAACATCAAGGGGCATGCCCCGCAGAACGCGCTTGATGCTTGCTATTTCCGGGGTGCGGCGATGAAGTTTCTCGTTTAGACCCTCCGCAAGAACGAGAAGATCGATGTCCGAGTTTTCCGTTGCCTTACCGCTTGCGACTGAGCCGAAGACCGCAACCGCACGGATAGAAAACGGGAACGACGATGACTCGATCATCGTTCTAATATTCACCGATAGAGTATTTTGCACACGCACCCCCTCGAAGCCTGCCGGTAAAGCATGCTTTTTTTTGAAAGCAAACCTTGATTAAGGTTGCAGCATTTTCCTGTCTATGCAAAGCTGAAGCCTTGCCCAACAATTCCATGCCCCTTGCCCCTTTATTTTAGAAATTCCTCGGATGCACCCGCGTGCGCATTTGTAAAGTTTCCGAACCCTGCGTGTCGGTCATATCAATCTGTATCACCCATCCCGTCGTCGATGAACCGGCAGGCAATACGTTAGGAGGATCGGCATTGTCATATACTGTGAACGAAAAGGCCGTCACTCCCTGAGCGAGAACTGGCGGTCCGCCAACGCTTCGATTCAGCGTTTGTGTTCCATTGTCGAACGAATACGTGACGGTAGTACCAGTCATATCTGCAAAACTCAAGCTGGTTGCCGTCGGATTGATGACGGTTCCGAGTACAGGAACTGCCGGATAATTATCTGTGCCGAACTCGCTCGCCTGCCTGATCATTCGCAAGTCCCTCGCCATCCGCTCCACGGCCAGTCGAGCCTGGTAGTGGACATCACTGCGGTTCTGCTCATCGGAATAGGCCCGCACGCCCTGCAGGATGATCATGGCCGCAATGCCCGAGAGGATGCCGATGAGCACGATCGTGATTACGATCTCGATGAGGGTGAAACCGGAAACCTGTTTAGCCACGAATTGACACGAATTCTCACGAATCATAGCATTATTCCGCATTCCACACTCCTACTAATAGTTCGCAACAACGGTCGTAAGGACGACAGAGTCGCCAGTCCAACTAACGGTGACCACTGCGAGCTTATAATACCTGGTAGCCCCTGCCTGACTACAGGAACCATCAGCGTTATATCCCGAACCACCTTGAGGATTTGCAAAATTCGAATCAACACACGTTGCATCTACTGCATACGAAAAATTTGCGAATGGGGCTGCAAATGAAGTTGCAACAATATCCTGAACTGCATTAAACCCGCCTGATTTCTTTAGGGCAATTGCCGTATCCATCCTCTCCTGCGCCAGGGCGATTGCCTGGTTAAGAATAAGCGGATCAGCGCTTCCCTTGATGCCGGTAGTGAAGACCGAGAGCACCCCGACTGCCGCGATCGAGAGCACGACGAGGGTGATGATGGTCTCAATCAAAGAAAATCCACCCTCTCCTGACTCCCAATTCCCAACAACGGTCTTTTTATCTTGCATCATCAATTCACCGCCCCGGTCTGAGAAGACACCGTAACGCTGCCCACAGCAACAGCGTTCGCATTAATGGGGACTATAATTCCTGATAACGTCGTTGAACAGCTAACTGGAAAAAGCGTGCAGTTATAGGGCCGTCCCAGGGAATCATATTCAAGGCAGGTCATGGCGGGTACTGTCAGCGTAATGCCCGCAAAGCTGCCCGTGTCGAGGGCAACACTCAAATTCCCCCCGCTGGCAGGGTCCCCCACGGCAGCAAAAGAACCGCAATTGCTCGCTGCGCTGCTGTCCTGGGTAATGGCATATGACGTGTTCGTCAAAGTAACTCGGGTTCGCCTGTTTCGCGTCATGGCCAGGTTCTGGGCATATCTGATATCGGCCCGAAGCTTGTCGGAAAATGAGATTGCGTGCGACGCAGTGATATTGGGCAGCCTCGGTGCGACAAACACAGCAAGAATGCCGATGAGCACGAGAACCATCACCAGCTCTATAAGAGTGAAACCGTTGCGATATGCCATTATTAGTATCCCTGAATCGGGAGAAAAAAAGGCAGGCGAGTCTGTCCCGCCCGCCTTCACAGCAGTGCATCACGCGCCAAGTCCTTCCCGGCAGCAGCGATTGTTATGGCGTAAGCGTTGCCGCAGCGGTATTGGTTTCAGCACCAATAGTGCTGGTGCCGGTTGTGAGGGTGGGAAAAGAGATCACACCTCCCGCGCAGACGGTATTGTCCGGCCAGGCAGCGGGGTCCAGATACGCCACTGCAGAGGCGCAATCAGTGATGTACTGTGTACTTCCCACACCGGCGCCGCTTGCCGCAAGCCTCTGCACGCGATGATTGGCAAAAGCGATCGAGAGTGCCGATCTTACCCCGCCTTTAATGCCACTGACGGCCGATGCTGATGCCTGGGTCGAGAGATCCAGATACCTCGGAATCGCCACCGCCGCCAGGATTCCGAGGATCACGATGATCACGACCAGCTCGATGAGCGTAAAACCTTTCTGTGTTTTTAACATGGTTGTTTCCTCCTTAATTAAGTTAAAATTCAATATCCAAGATTTATAATTCAAAACAACCGGTTTCGTGCTACCAGTTTTCAAACCCTTTTGTCGTTGTCCTCACCTCCCCTTTCGTTCGATCATAAGCGAATATGTTCCCAAACGCGTCCACCTTGTTTCCCTCGGCATCCACGGCATTTTTTAAAAGATAGGTTTGCTCAAAAAATGAACTGCTGTAAGGATCCCCGCCGATCCTGCCGGGCAGCATAACCTTCTTTTCCATCAATTCCCTGAGGCTGTCCGGATTTCTGTTGTTCAGCATTTTAAAAAGCCTGATACTGGTCCGGATATTCGACAACTCCGCCTTGAGCGCCGATTCCTGTGCCGCCCGGGCCACGTGCCGATATTTCGGAATCACAATGCCGGTCAGGACGCCGATAAGGCAGAGCGTAATGACGGTGTCAAGAATCGTGAGCCCTTTTGCATCCTTGAACCAGGTCCCCACTCCGCCTCCGAGACGCTCTGAGTCAAAGTATAATCCCTTAGCAGTACATTGTCAATGTATATTTTTTGGTCAAAACCATTAATAATAGCCATACGTAAACAGCTAACTATGGAAGGAGCTACACAACCTGCAATCGGAAGCATCGTTTTCCCCGGTGACAGTTGAGAAACCGGCAACCGGAAAGGGACATCAGCTTTTCGTTCACTTCTTGAACAGACTCATCAAATCCCACATGGGCAGGAATATCCCCAGAGCCAGAAATAGGACCATGCCGCCGACAAACAGGAGAAGGATCGGTTCGATCATGGTCGAGAGATTCCGAAGCGTGTATTCCACATCCATATCATAGTAATCCGAAACCTTGCTCAACATGGTGTCGAGTTTTCCGGTCTCTTCACCCACGGCAACCATCTGGATGACGAGCGGAGGGAACAGCCCCGAGGACTCCATGGGAGCGGTCAGCCCCTTGCCGTCCCGGAGGCTTTCGCTCATTGTTTCCACAGCCCGGGCGATCACCACGTTGCCCACGGTCTCGCCCGCGATCTCGAGCGTGAGCATCATGGAAATCCCGCTTTTCTGCATGGCGCTGAAAACACGGGCGAACCGCGAGAGCGCCACTTTCTGGAACAGCGCGCCGAACACCGGCAGCTTCAGCTTCACCTTGTCCCATTGCCACCGGCCCATGGGCGTTTTCAGATACCAGACCGCCACCCAAATGAGCAAAACGGTTCCGATAAGAATAAGGTACCAGTAGTTCTGGACCACATGGTTGATGCCGATGAGAATACGGGTGGGGAGCGGCAGCTCCGTCTTGAACCGCGCGAAGATCGACGCGAACTTCGGGATCACGAAACTGACCAGAAACGCGAATGCTGCGCAGATGGCGATTACCACGATCAGCGGATACCGCGTCGCTGTTTTTACCCGGGCGCGGGTGTCCGCGTCATGCTCCGCAAGCAGCGCGAGCCGCACCAGGATATCATCGAGGATACCGGCGGTCTCCCCGGCCCGGATCATGCTTACGTACATCTTGCTGAATATCCTGGGATGTCTGGCAAGGGCGTCAGAGAACGAGGCGCCTGCCTCAACACCGCGCCTGATATCGGCGATCGCCGCTTTGAGACGGGGATTCTCCGACTGCTTCTCGATCGTGCCGAGGCTCGACAGGAAGGGGATGCCCGCGCTCACAAGCGTCGCGAGCTGCCTGCTGAACACAATGAGGTCCTGCGAAGCAACCTTGTTAAACAGGGCATTAAAGTCGATCCCGGACAGCAGCGACTGCTCCTGCTCTTCGATCAGCACGGGGATGAAGCCCTGGCCGGACAGCTGGTCCGCAACCGCCTCTTTGCCGCGCGCCTCCATGGCGCCCGTATGCAGAACGCCGTCCTTGTCCCTCGCTTTATATCGGTACTGCGGCATGTCCGGCTCCTGAAAAACAGCGCTTGGAAGAGTCCCGAGAACAGACGGAGACCATCCGCGCGCTGTTGTCTCGTGTTGTCTCGCAAACTGTTTTTATTATAGTTTATAATGCCCCGCAATTCAATGAAATTTGCACGAAGCTGTTGACGGGCCGTAGGATACGTGCGGGCTGTTTACCTCAAGAAGACTGCCGCAGGGAATCTCGATTCTTAAGGCTGGAACATTATCGTATTCGCTCGCATTCCGGAATTCAAAATTATCTTTACCACAGGCACGACCATTTTTGGTATAATCCGAATAAGCAAAAATAGTGGTCATTTTAACAGCTCTGGATCATACAAGGAGTGCGCAATGGCGATTACGGGCACGAAAAAAAAGATGCTCGGTGAGATGCTGGTTTCCGGCGGATTGATCAAGGAAGATCAGCTCAAACTGGCGCTCGAAGAACAAAAGAAGCGGGGCGGCAAGATCGGCGAGCTCCTCGTGGACCTGGGGTTCATCAACGAGCACAATATTGCTACGTTTCTCGGCAGGCAGCTCCATATCCCCTACATTGAGATTGAAAAACAGTTGGTGGACGTTGAAAGCGTGAGGCTGGTCCCCGCGGATATGGCCCGACGGGTCGCGGCCATTCCCCTGTACATGGATAAGGAGTCCCTCGTAGTGGCCATGGCGGACCCGCTGAACATCTTCGGCCTCGACGATATCCGGAAGGCGGCGGGCAGGCAAATCCGGCAGGTGGTGTCCACCCGGACCGATATTCAGAAGGCCATAGACCGCTACTACGGCATGGGCCAGAGCATCGAGACGGCGGCCATGGATTTTGCCGGCGCCAAGGGTGGCGCTGTTGCCGAAGCAATGGAGCTGCCCGGCGCCACGGCCGAGGATGCGCCGGTGGTAAAGCTGGTAAGCATGGTGATCGCCCAGGCCATCATGGACCGTGCCAGCGACATCCACATCGACCCTGAAGGCAATCATATCAAAATACGCTACCGGATCGACGGTGTGCTCGCCGAAGTGAGGACCCTGCCCCGCGAGATGCATGCGCCGATCGTCTCTCGCGTTAAGATCATGGCGAACATGGACATCGCGGAAAAGCGCGTGCCTCAGGACGGCCGGTTCCAGGCCAAGATCACCCATAGTGACACCGGCCCGGTCGTTACCGCGGTGTTCCGGGAAAGGAACGCCCTGCGCATGGCTGGAGACGTCACCGTGGACATCCGCGTATCGACACTGCCGGTCATCCAGGGCGAGACCGTGGTGATGCGCATTCTGGACCGGACCCAGGTCATTATGACCCTCGAGGGGTTGAATTTCACCGCGGATATGTTCGACCGCTACCGCAGGCTTATCACGAGACCCTACGGCATGATCCTGGTGACAGGTCCGACGGGAAGCGGAAAGACCACCACGCTCTACGCAAGCATCAACACCATCGACCGGAAAGCCAATAACCTCGTGACGATCGAAGACCCCGTCGAATATCAGATGATGGGGGTCAACCAGGTCCAGGTCAACCCCAAGGCGGGCGTGACCTTTGCCAGCGGGCTCCGCTCCATCCTGCGTCAGGACCCCGACATCATCATGGTGGGTGAGATCCGCGACCGGGAAACGGCCGAGATCGCCATTCACGCGGCGCTGACCGGGCATCTGGTATTCGCAACGCTCCATACCAACGACGCGGCGGGCGCTGCCACGCGGCTCATGGACATGGGCATCGAGCCGTTCCTCATTGCATCGTCAACGATCGGGATACTGGCCCAGCGACTTGCGCGGCAGGTATGCGACCGCTGCAAGAAGCCCTATCAGGCGGCCCCGGAACTTCTGAAGAGCCTCGGCCTTGCGGCAGGGGACGTGACGTTTTACCGCGGCGAGGGGTGTCCAGCCTGCAAGAACTCCGGGTATAAGGGCAGGATCGGCATCTACGAGTTGATGGAGATGAACGACGAGCTCCGGGGGCTGATCGTTGCCAAGGCATCGAGCTCAGCCATCAAGGCCTCGGCTGCGCAGAAAGGATCCAAGACCCTTCGCCAGGAAGGGCTGATCAGGGCGGCAAGCGGGATCACGTCCGTGGAAGAAGTGCTCCGGGTAACGCAGGAAGCGGAAGGGGTATAAGCTTCCCTGTTATCGGGAAAATCCGCGTATCAAGGGGATCTTGGGGACATCCTATAATCCCCCTGTCAAGCGCAAATTGATTTAACTGAAGTTCCAACGTGATAACTGCCCGTCTTTTTTCAAGGCGCAAGTCGCCCCCGCGTCCTGTTCGGACATCAGCATTTCTTCGACGGTTCTCTCACAAAAAGCGAACTTGCCCCCAGAGCGCTATATTGTTGTAGAGTACGAGTCCTTCGATTCCGCGGACACCTCCCTGACCTACGGCGGCCGCGGCACGGTGAAGCTCCTGGGGAACAAGGTGGAAGTGGGCGCCACGCATGTCCATGAGGGCCGTGTCGGCGGGTCGGGAGATCTCGACGGAGTGGACGCCACGGTGGACCTGGGAGGCGGCACCAAGCTCCGGGCCGAGGCAGCGGCCACGAAGACAGAGCAGGCCGGCACAACACCCAGGACGGACGGCAGCGCCTATCTTGCCGAGGTGACCCATCGGTCGGAGAAAATGGATGGCAAGGCCTACGTGCGGGAACAGGCGGCGGGCTTCGGCCTGGGCCAGCAGAACGGGAGCGAGACTGGGACCCGCAAGGTGGGCCTGGACCTTAATTACCGGCTGACCACGACTGTGTCCGCGGGCGGCGAGGTCTTCCGGCAGGAGAACCTGGGCACCGGCGCTGTGCGCGACGTGGCCGAGGTCCGGGCGCGCTACACCGCCGCCCAGTACGAGTTCACGACCGGCCTGCGCCACGCCGAGGATTCCTTCCCGGGCAGCGAAGCACAGCGTTCCGAGCAGGTCTACTTCGGCGCCCGCTATCAGCTGACGGAACGGACGACGCTCCGCTTCAAGCACGAGCAGTCAGTGGGCGGCTATGATGCCAACGGCGATTATCCCACACGGACGACACTCGGCGCCGATTACAAGCTCAACCAGACCGCGACGCTCTTCGCCGACCAGGAGTGGACTCACGGCAGCGATCAGGACTCCACAACCTCGCGTGTCGGTCTCCGTGCCTCTCCCTGGACCGGCGGACAGGTCAGCTCTACGATGGAGCAGCAGGTGACCGAGAACGGCGTCCGGCTCTTCTCCACCACGGGCCTGAAGCAGGGCTGGCAGTTGAGCAAGAAGTGGTCCCTCGATGCCGGACTGGACCGCACCACCACCTTCCGCCATCCCGGGAACACGCCGTTCAACGTGAACGTGCCTCCCGCCTCGGGCAGCACTGAGGACTTCACGGCCGTCTCCCTCGGCGCCGGGTACAAGGAGGAGAAGTGGTCCTGGACCGGCCGGGTCGAGCACCGCATCTCCGATAGTGAGGAGAAGAACGGACTCCTCATGGGCGCCAACGGCGAGCCCCGGCCCGGCCTCGGCCTGTCCGCCGGACTGCAACTCTTCACGAGCGACTACGCCACAGGCGCGGAGAAGAAGTCCGGCGACCTCCGCTTCGGTCTGGCCTACCGGCCTCGCGAGACCCGCTGGATCGTTCTGGACCGCCTCGACTACCTCGTGAACGAGCAGAAGGGCGTTGGTTCCGACTACAATAGCAGGCGTTTCGTGAACAACTTCGTCGCCAACTACGCGAGCGGCAACCGCGTGCAGGTCTCCCTCCAGTACGGCGCCAAATATGTCCTGGAGACCATCGACAGCGCGGACTACAGCGGATACACGGACCTCACGGGCATCGAGCTCCGGTACGACCTCACCAAGCGGTGGGACATCGGCTACCGCGTGAGCGCCCTTCATTCGTGGACCCTCGGCCAGACGGATTACGGGACCAGCGTGTCCACGGGCTTCAACCTGGGCAAAAACTTCTGGATCAGCGTGGGCTACAACATCACAGGCTTCAGGGACCGCGACTTCTCCCGTGCGGACTTCACCAGTGAAGGACCGTTCATCAAGTTCCGGTTCAAGTTCGACCAGGCCTCGGCCCGTGAGGCGGTCAAGTGGTTCACCGGGCAGTAAGAGAAATAAGTTTCCTGGGCACTGGGATGAACAACAAAAGCCGTTGAGCAGCTCAGCGGCTTTTTCTTCCCCCCATACCCCCTAATTCGACTCCGACCGCATGAGGTATAGGATGCTCGTGAGAATTAAAAATATGGCTTGGTTGTTCGAGAGAGGGGTGAGAAATGGTGCCGGCGGCCGGAATCGAACCGACATGGAGTTGCCCCCGGAGGATTTTGAGTCTATAAACCGACTCGTTTGCACTTTTTCAAAGTGCCTTATTTTGCGAGAAAATCCTTGCCGATCAAGGGTTATCTGAATAAGGCATGTTGGCAGGAGATAGGGTAATTTGGAAGCGATTCTGAGACCACGGGCACAAAATGGGCACAGTTTAAGGCTCTGGGGGAAACCTCGGGGCCTTTTTTCGTCCTCTTGCCGCGAGCCGCACCTTCGGCTTGACATTCCACGAATAGGGGCATACAATACCAATATATGAAGGCATGGCTTATTGAGCACGTCAAGGCCCCCGACGAAGCGGAGAATATCATTGAGGTCAAGATATGGCAGCTACCGGATGCGACGAAAGACAAACCGCACGGGTATAAATACTCATACGTTTACATCGCAGGCAAACGGAGGGTGATCGGATATGATAACGCGGAGGGCAGAGGCGATCACAGGCATATAAGAGGTGTGGTTGAGCCGTATAAATTCGTGAGTCTCAGAAAATTAACAGAGGATTTCTATAACGATATCGAGCAGTACAAAAGGGGTGAACTATGAAAATCAAAAAAATCAGAATAAAGAGCTTGAAGAGCATTCTTGACGATTCGGTCAAGAAAGCCGAGGCCATCGAGCGAGGAGAGAAACTGAAGCCGGTGAAGAAGCCGGAGGTTTACTTTACGAGCTTTGAGGCTTTGCGGAAGGTGCTGACTCCGAAACGCCTTGAGCTATTGCATCTCATAAAGGCGAAGAAACCTTCTTCCATCAATGAGCTTGCGCGCATGGCCGGAAGAGACGTAAAGAACATCGCGGACGACGTGAAGTATCTGGAGCAGGTGGGATTGATCGAAAAGAGAGAGACCGCCAGGAGAACAGCGCCGATCGTAACCTATGACAAGATAGCTTTTGAGATGGCGGTGTAAATGGTTTTTATGATGATACCGAAGAAAAGACTTTATGCCCACTCCGGGGATACTATAGGCATGGGGCCGGAGTTCTGGTTGAACTTTCAGCGAGATTGGGAGCTGTGGCACGCCATGAAGAAACATAAGCCCGTGACGGCTCTCAGAAAGGCAAGCTGATACAGGAGGGGATTTGTTCGGGTGTACGGAGTTATCCTGAAAGAAAAAAAGCCGCTGACGATAGGTCCGGGGCTTTTTTGTTGCAGAATGACGTGAGAAATGGCGCGCGTAGCAGAATCTCACGCGCTTCGCTTCACGAAGGGGCCTGCCCCCTCGTGGGCTCCCCCGATGTATGAGGGGGAAATGCTTCCCCCTGACCCCCTTGTTCGATTCCGACCGCAAGGATCCCGAGGTATGTGTGACGATTCCAACGTAGATTGGTTATCGGGAGAGAATTGAGAAATGGTGCCGGCGGTCGGAATCGAACCGACATGGAGTTGCCCCCGGAGGATTTTGAGAGCGTTTTAGGCACCGGGACCGCCATTCCATAACTATTTTATATTACACGTTAATCCTGAATTAATCAAGGGTTAACTCAATAATGCAAGTCGGCATCATTCAGCTACAGTCAGGCGGTTTCCGAGGCTTACGGGCACAAAATAGGCACAGTTTGACCGTTGCAAAAGAACAGATACAGCATGGTCCCAGGGCGAGCCGGGGCCTTTTTTTTTGAACACGCATCAAGGGTTTTTCCTTGACGCAGCAGAAGCGGAATGATATACAATCTTAGACTGAAAGGGAGAATCGAATATGGATAACATTAACGATCTTTATCGTGCGCCAAATGCAGAAGCTTATGAAAAAGAAGAGCAGCGCAAGGGGTCGCCTCTCGATTATGTAGGGGAAAAGCTGAGGCGAGCTGTCGAGTCCGCGCATGATACCTATAAAGCAATCGAACGGGATGTCCCTGATACTCTGCCGCAGCCTGACAAGGCTCGTGGAAGTTCTTATTCAACAAAACAGGATGCTCTTCTCTCCCCGTCATACACAACCTTTGTCTATGGTTTGACGGCTTTTATGGCGCTGTATAACATGCTCGGGGTCATCGCCGACCCTCAGAAAATACCCGCGCTTCTGGCCGCGAGCCGTGAAGATTTATCAGCGTGGCTGGACGGCATTCAACGGGAAGGTTCGGTGCATGGATGAGGATCAAGGCCTGAAAATGCCTCTTGACAATAATGTATCAAAGATGATACATTGATACTAACAGGAGGCGGATATGCGGACAAAGACAGTCAAAAAAACCGGCGAAGGCGAGGACATCCTTGGCCTTGTTGCATTTGGAAGTTTGATAACAAACATTTTTCAGTTGGCATCGAAAAAATCCCTTGTGGAGCAGCATGAGGCTTTGAAGGCCTACACCGCCGAACTTAAACGACACTATGGCAATATGGTGCTGCGTGAGCGGCAGGTCTACAACAGGTACCTTGAATTGAAGCAGGCGAACGAAGAGCTCCTTGCTATGAATAATCAGCTCTTAAAGGAATCACTGATGGCCGCACAGGACAAAATTAATAGGCAGAGGACTGAAAAGACAGTGCCCGTCTCGAAGCGACACATGCCAAGGGTTGGAGTGACGAAGTGAATACCACGTTGATGGAAATAAACAGAAAACAAAAGCAATACATGCGCCAGTCTGCGGAAGCAGCCCGTGTGATATTTTATAGCGATTTCAGCAAGACCGCTGTCAAAAGAGCGGCAGAACTGGACAAAAAATATAAATGCGGAAGTTCTTCTCGTGTCGGTCCAATCCGCATACGGCTTGAAGAAGATCCCGAAAGGATCATCGCCTGGTCTGTTGCGCAGAGGGTGCGGGAAGCCAGGGAACGGCAGGGGTTAAGACAGGAGGACTTGGCAGCCAAGGCTGGGATTGCGCGTCCGAATATCGCCCGCTTGGAAAAGGGAGTCCATATACCGACCCTATCCACTCTGCAAAAAGTCGCCTTCGCTTTGAGTATCGACATGACCGCCCTCACGTCGGCGCCCGCTGCAACTGTCGAGGACATGCAACGGTTCAAGGAAATGGCCGAGGCGGGAACGGATGAATGGGGAAAAATCCTTGATGATGAGGACGCCAGGAGATGACCGCTCATCATCCCAAAACCGGCGACGTATTTCTCGTGAATCTCGATCCAGTGAAAGGTTCCGAGCAAGGCAGGGAGCGGCCCGTCATCGTGTTCCAGAATCCTGACTTGAGCAGGTTCACTACCACGTATCTCTGCATTCCGCTTACAACGAATCTTTCACGGATGTCCATCCCCGGCGCATGTTTTATAAAAAAAGGCGAGGGCGGCCTATCGCAGGATTCAGTCGCTCTTTGCTTCCAGTTGAGGGCGATCGACAAAAGCCGTTTGATGAAGAAGTACGGCGCGGTCAGTCAAAAGGCATTACAGTTGCTTGCCGATACCGTTTTATCCGCCCTCGGCATCGATCTCGAAGGATAAAATCGCATCCGACCACCGATTTTCCGACTTATCTACATACCCTTAAAATACCCCGAGCTTTCCGCACTTTTTTGTAGTATTCGCAACAATTGTGTGATAGTCTTTTCTCACTTTATGCTTATAGA
>CAYILT010000019.1:0-16175 GCA_964364055.1 uncultured Nitrospiraceae bacterium
GGCTTCTGCCTGTTCTTCCTTGCATATTCTCTTGACTGTTGGTAAAATACGTGCTCACCTTTACTCATGAACCGGTTTATTAAAGGCATCGGGATATTTCTGGCGCTGATCGTGGTCGGCGTGGTCAGCGCCTTTGCGGTCATCGCCCTGCTTCTCCGCCAGGAGGAGGTCCGGGTTCCGGACCTGACAGGCCAGGACATTGTCACGGTCATCGAGGTGGTCGGCCAGCAGGGTCTGCAGCTCAAGGTCGATCGCCGGGAACCGAGCCAGACGGTGCCAAAGGATGCAGTGATCTCCCAGGCCCCGCCGCCGGGAACGGGCCTCAAGAAAGGCCGTGCCCTTCGGGTGGTGGTAAGCCAGGGTCCCAGCGAACTGCTGGCCCCCGCGTTGGTCGGCGAGCAGTACCGCAAGGCGGAGATCCTCCTACGGCAGGGAGGCCTTCTCTTTCCCGATATCGCGCGGGTATGGTCCGATACGATCGAGCGTGATGTGGTGATCGCCCAGGACCCTTCGGCAGGTACACCGATTGAAAGGGGCGGCAAGGTCAGCCTCCTTGTCAGCCTCGGAAAAAAAGGCCGGCAGTACGTCACCCCCAATTTTCTGGGAAAAAAAGCGGAAGAGGCGGTTCGGTTCGTTGACCGGATGGGACTCCAGCATAGGGTAATTTCCCGGACCTCCGCGACCGGCCCCCAGGGAAGCGAGCGGATCATCGTGAGCCAGAAGCCGAATCCCGGCTATCCGCTCGCGGCGGACGGTGTGGTTGAGCTGGTGGTGAGTAAGTGAGACCGGAAAGGCATTGGAAAGGTTAAATTGGAAATTGTAAATTTCAAAAGTAACGTCGCAGATATATCATCTTCAATTTGCTATTTGCTATTTACAGTTTACATTTTACAATATTGACCAAGGACCTATCTCTATGACGAAAAAAATCAGGGTAGCACCGTCGATCCTCTCCGCCGACTTCTCCCGCCTGGGAGAGGAGATCAGGGCCGTCGAGGCTGCCGGTGCGGACCTCATCCATGTCGACGTCATGGACGGTCACTTCGTGCCGAACATCACCATCGGTCCCCTGATCGTCCAGGCCGTCCGGAAGGCGACAAAACTGCCGCTGGACGTACATCTCATGATCGAAAATCCCGGGCTGTACATCGCGGACTTTGCGAAGGCGGGCGCCGACTATATTACGGTCCATGCCGAAGCCGCCGGTCACCTGCACCGCCTGGTGCAGAGCATCAGGGAGCACAAGGGTGTCAAGGCCGGGGTCTCCCTGAATCCCGCGACGCCGTTGCAGGAGCTGGACTACATCCTCGATGAGCTCGATCTGGTGCTCATCATGTCCGTGAACCCCGGATTCGGCGGTCAGGCGTTCATCCCTTCGGCCCTCCGCAAGATCCGGGAACTCCGGCAGCGGATCGACGATCGGAAGCTTTCGGTGGAGATCGAGGTGGACGGCGGGGTAAAACCGGAGAACGCCGCCGAGATCGCCGGGGCCGGGGCCGACATCCTCGTCGCGGGGTCGGCGGTCTACGGCGCGAAGGACTACGCCGCGGCGATACGGGGGATACGGGGAGCCTGAACGCAGGGCATTGCAAAGTGTAAATTGCAAATTGTAAGTTGAAAATTGGATGAAAGAAGACTTTACAAATTTGCAATTTGAAATTTCCAATCTTCCTTTTCCAATTTATTTAAGACTTCGGAGGTCGTAGTGACGATGAAGAAACAGAACGTAAAGATCCCCTTTGAGCTCAAGGACGTGAAGGAACCCGTCCTCTACCGGGACATCTTCCCGTACTCCAGCGTGCCCAAGATCACGTTCGAGGACCGGCTCATCCAGATCAACATGCCCGGGGACGTCTGGCTCACCGACACGACCTTCCGCGACGGCCAGCAATCCAGGCCGCCCTACACGCCGAAGCAGATCGCCGATATCTTCGACTTCATGCACCGCATGAGCGGCCCGAACGGTGTGATCCGCCAGACCGAATTTTTTCTCTATTCCGAGAAGGACCGGGAGGCGGTGCGGCTCTGCCTGGAGCGGGGCTACCGCTTTCCCGAGGTCACCGGCTGGATCCGGGCGAACAAGAACGACTTCAAGCTCGTGAAGGAGATGGGGCTCAAGGAAACGGGCATCCTCACCTCCTGCTCGGACTACCACATCTTCCTGAAGATGAACCTGTCCCGCAAGGACGCGCTCAAGGCGTACCTCGACATCGTGGCCACGGCCCTGGAACAGGGGATCGTGCCCCGCTGCCACCTGGAGGACATTACGCGGGCGGACTTTTACGGTTTTGTCATCCCCTTCGTGCAGGACCTCATGAAGCTCTCCCAGGCCGCCAATATCCCCGTGAAGGTGCGGGCCTGCGATACCATGGGCTACGGGTTCCCCTTCCCCGGGACGTCGCTGCCGCGCGGCGTGCCCGAGATCTTCTACGCGCTGATCCACGAAGGCGGAGTGCCGTCGGAGCTCCTCGAATGGCACGGCCACAATGACTTCCACAAGGGTCTCGTGAACGGCACGGCGGCGTGGCTGTACGGCTGCTCGGCCGTGAACGGCGCGCTGCTCGGTTTCGGTGAACGCACGGGCAACACGCCGGTCGAGGCCATGCTCATCGACTACATCAGCCTCACCGGGAACGACGCGGGCATCGACACCGCCGCGATCACGGACATGGCGGAATATTTCCGGCGGGAGATGGGCTTTGCCATCCCCTCCAACTACCCCTTCGTGGGCTCGGAGTTCAATTCCACGGCGGCCGGCATTCATGCGGACGGCATGATGAAGAACGAGGAGATCTACAACATCTTTGACACGACAAGGATCCTCAAGCGGCCCATGGGCGTGATCATCACGGACAAGTCCGGGATCGCCGGCATCGCCCACTGGGTGAACAGCCACCTCGGTCTTGATGAACGAATGAAGATCGACAAGCGCCACCCGGGCCTCGCCAAGATACACAAATGGGTCATGGAGCAGTACGAGCAGGGGAGGACCACCAGCATCTCCCTGGATGAGCTGCAGGAAAAAGCGAAGAAATATCTTTCCGAGTACTTCATCTCCGACCTCGACCGTCTTAAGAAAAAGGCCTCGGAGGTGGCGCGGCACATCGTCGAGGAATTCGTGGAGCGGCCGGAGATCCGGACCATGGCTCCGGCGAAGCAGGAGCCCGTGATGGAGAAGCTGCAGAAAGAGGACCCGTACATCCAGTTCGCTTACGTGGTGAACGCGAAGGGCAAGAAGATCACGCGCAACATCACGGACATCGAGAACAAGGCGAAATTCGAGACCGCCGGCCTCGGCGATGACTTCTCGGACCGCTCCTGGTTCATCAACCCCATGAAGGACGGGAAGAGCTTCGTCTCGGACTTCTACACCTCGAAGATCACGGGCGCCCTCTGCATCACCGTATCGGCGCCCATCTCCGACGACGAGAGCAACATCATCGGGGTGTTCGGCGTGGACATCCGGTTCGAGGATCTGGTGCGGGCGGAATAACGCTACGGTCAATGATAAAAAGCCCGGCAGAGAGTCGCTTCTCTGCCGGGCTTTTCTTGCACTCAAACGGGTTCATTTCCAGGGTTGGTATTTGACCAGTGTAGTTGAAATAATCAAAGCTATCAAGCGTATCTATAAATCATCCTGAGCAGCAACCCCCTTCAATTTATCGCACAAAAGAACCATCCCGTAAGTGTCCAGCCGGCAGTAGTCAAGAAGGGCCTTCCTGATGCCGTCCGCCTCTGTCTCATCTTTCGCCATGCGAAGCGCGGCATAGGCGTTCATCGCTTCACCGCCGTTGCCGATAACCATCCCGTCGTAGCCGAGCCCCGGAACGAGCGCCGGGAGGACGGATTTGATCGAATAGCTGCCATTCATTTCCCTGGTATAATAATCTTTCCTGCGAAACGGGGCCATGAGGTCCAGAATGCTGTCGTGGATATTCATCAGCCTGCCTGCGAACGCGGGGAATTGCGCAGCGAGTCGCTTGATAACACCTTTTTCAAATACCCTATTGTAGGCAAGAACACAAACATCGACGGGGAGGTCGGCCACAAGCTTTCTCGCCAAATCTTCCCGTGGATCTATTCCCGACTCCGCAAGGAACTCGTGATGCTTAACTTCTCCGCCTTCTTTCTCCATGATGTGGAGTGAATATTGAAAAGGAATCTGTTCGTAGGGATGCGTCCCTTCAAAAAGCGGCACTGCGGGCATGAAGGTCTCAAAATCCAGGAAGTACAGGGGATACGACAGTGTATCGAGGAACTCTTTGATGCCGGCGATATTAATGAATTTTTTTCCGGATAGTTCCGCGTCCACCTGCATCAACTGGCTGGGATTCAGTGAATATGCTTCGGGGAGATCTTCAAACGACCGTATCCCCTTATAGTACAGTTCAAACTTCTTCTCACTTCTAAGCCGCGAGATATCGAAAACAGAAGGGGTCTGCAAATGCGCCCAGCAATGGGCCATGAAGTCGCAGTCATAGGGGTTGGAACAGTGCGGCCCGATATCGATCTTCGGGCATTCCTTGGCGTCCAATTCACGCATCCGGCGGATGTCTTCTCCGACCAAATCCCGACATTCCTCCGCCGAAGCGGTAAGTTCGGCAATCGTAAACAGACCTTTGATGTCCAAGTCGCCGTGACGGGTATACTGGTTGTTGATATGCACAAGAGACGCTTTGGAGACGGATAGGCCGCTTCCGGTCAGGACGTAATACTGGACCGCGATGTCGCTCACATGTACATCTTTGACCTCTGTCGAGCTTTTAACTTCGTAAAGCTCCCAGCCTCGCGCGCCATGATGGAGAATATCCACCATGACAAGCACGTTATCAAATGAGAAAGTGGCCTCGTAGATCGTCTCCACCCCTGTAATAATCAGCTCTTTTGTCCGCGCAATTTTTTCCTCGAACGTGCTGCCCTCGTACGTTATCGCCGTACCGCTGGGATATAGCTTCCGGGCCAGAAGGCCAACGTCGGTTCCAGTATCTAAGATCGCCTTCTGCGCATCATCCGGCGGCGTCCGCAGTTCGGGCCTGTTGCGATAGAGCCAGAGGGATTTTCGGCATTGCAACCCGCGCAGAAACTGGGATTTGGAGAGAAGATGTTTCATGACGATTGTTTGATTCTATAGATTCATCCGCTCCTGTCAAGAACAATTACCCTCTCTTGCAATAGATGACTGGCGTTACCACAAGCTTTTAATGAATCCGCCGATGGCGCTGCAAGCCATTCTCGCACGTTGGACCGATTTGACCGTGTATATCGGCAACCGCAATTCCGAATCGGTGAAAAAGGAATGGACCAGAGATTTAACGACAATTTGGGCCGTCGCAGCGTCTATCTCGCCAAGTTCCTGGATACCGGGAACAGCATCCTTTACTTTTTCAACAACGAGATTTTCAGGTCGTCCGCCTGCCATATACCCAAGTATCGGCCGTTCCAGCATCTTAAACGACTGAACGCATATCCACGCGGTCTTGGCTCTCCAGTCATAAACATCCATTGCCTGGGAAGTTGATGCAACAAGCGACATCCACAACGCCACAACATAAACGATCATCTTTCTCATATTACTGCCCCTTTCAGAGTATATCGTTTCGGCGACCACGCCGTTGTTTGAGCATCATGTGACTTTAACTCCTGCCGAATCCAATACCGTTCTGTTCGCTCTTTTTATGCCTTTCTTCATTCACAAGCGCTATAATCAGCGCCTCGTGTGTAACCTCATCAGGCGCCAAAAATGCTTATTGGTCCTTCACAACGGCGAAGTCACCTGGCGTGAGATTTCGAATATTCCGAATCATGCTCTCGTTGGCAGCTGACATCGACTGTCTGCCTGATACCAGCGGCGACATCAAGGATTCGTAGAACAGAATATTCCCCTCCGGCGTTAAGGGGTCGAACCTGACTTTGAACCGGAACCGCCGAAGCGCGGCATGATCCAATCCCTCGATATCATTGGTAGCAAATACCACGATGCCGCTGAAATTCTCTAGTTGCGTTAATATCTCGTTCGTATGGCTTTTCTCCCAGGACCTCTGCGCGTCTTTTCGGGGGAAGAGAAAACTGTCGGCCTCATCGAAGAAGAGAATATTGCCATTCTCCCCGGCCTCGCCGAACGCTGAGGCAATATTTTTTTCTGTTTCGCCTACCCACTTGGATTGAATTTCGCTCGCCCGCTTAAGGATCACTTCCTTTTTCAATACACTACCGAGATAATAGACAAACTCGGTTTTATAGTCCTGGCTGGAAGGTCCGCGGAATTGTATTCGGACTTCATCCATGCATCGAACTCAGGAGACTCGAGAAAGTCAGGGCAGACCCTTTTCATCGCCTCAATGAACGGCCTTTGTCCGAGCAGTTCAATCGAGAGTTCAAAAAGGTCTTTTGTTTTGTAATGCAGAAATGCCGAGTTGATGAGATTCAGAAGGTAGCCGAGCACCTTCCGCTCTTCGAAGGGTGAGTTGAAAAAGTATCCGGGTTTCGGCTTGTACTGAGGTTTATTCTTCTTTATAGCCATAAGCGCCTCCATCTCAAATGATCTGGAGGCACTATACAGCGTGATACTGACAGGTGTATGTCAGTATCGAAATATGATTTTCACGGGTCTTGAATGCGGCGCCATGTTGTTAAAATGTTAAATCCAATCCAAAGTTTTCTTTTACTTTTTCCCTTATCCAGTTCTCCGCCATTTTTCTATCTCTAAATGTCTCTATCTCCCAATCCGCACATTCGGCGGCTGATCCCCATAAACGCGAATGCCCAAAAATGTGAAAGCGCTTTTAGCTATTACAGCAATAACGGCACCATAGGGGACGAATCTCGCAATCTTTTCCTCCTGTTTAGCAATGGTCATTTTTTCCGACTCGGATATAATGATGTCGTCAATTGATATCTCATCAACGAGTCCATATCTCAACTGTTTTAGTCTCTCGCCGAACGTCATAATTTGATTATTTGCATCAATGAAATCTTTTCCAATCAAAACACCGTATCCGTTATACAGAACACCCGTGCCGTTATGCAGTACTTTAATCTCGATTGACATTGACAATGACCTCCCGCGTTTTATTGTGAGCAATAACAGCATAACACGCAGGACTGACGACGGCATGTCAGTGCATTTTGATTTTATAATAATACAGATGAGAGGATTGCGGCTGGCATGAATTCGCTTACGGAAGTCCGATAGTGGAATTTACAACTCCAGAACGGGGAAATCGATGGTCTTGACCAGCGTGGTAAGACGTTTGTCCGCGCAGACAAAGGTAATGTCTTTCTCCGCGACAATGGATAGCGTGGCGAGTTGCAAAGCATCGAGGGAGAAGATATGATTTGTCCTGCCGTGTGTGTTCAGAAAGTCCAGAGCCGCATCCACAATGAAGGAGGCGACGTGAACAACGATAAAACGGTTGGAGCAGTCCGCCATAAAACGGTCCCTTACTGCCATCAGCGTATCGGTTGTTATCTCGCCTGTTCTCGGTTTCTTATGAATCGTGGAAAGAAACTCCACCTTGCTGAGTTCGGAGATCATGATCGGCTCTCCATCCTGATACAGAGGAAGGACCCGGTCGCTCCCCGTCTCCTGGTGATATAGCTTGACGACTGCCGACGTGTCGAAAAAATACTGCATCAGCCTCGCTCCTGCCGCTCGCGGACAACGTCCTCCGACCAGGTCGACTTCGATGAGGCCGTCATCTTCCGTATCTCCTCCACCGGCAGCGACTTCCCTTGCGGGGCCTTGGCCCGCTTCAAGAGCCGAATCTGCTCCGAGAGGACAACGAGTTCATCGGTTCGCAACTCATCAATGTCTTTTTTTACCATTTCCTTGAGTCCCATGTTCATGACCTCCAGAACGTGCCAATATTTGTTAAAATGATAGCATACATTCCCGCTGAAATAAACCGAAATCCTGATTTACTCTCACCATCCGAATCATCAGACGCACAACAACACGTTCGAAAAACAGCTGCAAGCATGGAGGATGTCAATTCCGAAGCCTGACACCAGGCAGCCACCTATCAGCACTTTCCCCCTGCGTTCGATAAGCCTGGTGAAGCGGCTGGGAGGGCTCAGGGGTACAATATCGAGCGGAGCATGCAGCTCTTCCTCAAGCCGCGCCGCAAATTCGTACAATTTCCAGCCCGGGACGCCGTCACAGGCAAGGTCAATGTCCCGCGCCTGCTCCGGCGTCTCCACACTGCTGCCGAACAGGATCAAGCGCACAGCGCCGTATGTTTTTGCCAGGCTTATTGTTTTTTGCAGTTGCGCCTGACCCATTGCCCTTTGGCGTTATCTTTCGCGCGTGGGAATAGATGCGGATAAAAAGATATTACAGTTTTCAGAAAACCGCAAGTAAGTTTATCAATCAATGGAATCAGAAGGGGTTGAATCTTCATTAGCGCACCCTTGCCAGATAGGTACACAATCCGCTGGCTTCCCGCCGGTCGGTTGAACGTTTATTTCCGTTTGAAAGGATTGGTAAAGCGCACGCCTTCGAGGACCGAATTATGCGAAAAGTCCTCACTTAGTACGGTCGGAATCTGATTCATCTTTGCTGTAGCCCATATAAGGGAATCCCAATAGGATAAACGATGGTCTCTGACACCCCGGACCGCCTCCAGGACGACGAGGCTTGTCAGATCAACCATGTTCCAGGACCGGATATAGTTGGATATGCTTGTGTAGGCTTCCTGCGGGGTGAGCGGAGCGGCAAGCTTCCGCGTAACCACGGTATAGAATTCCGAAAGGACCTGAGGGCTCAGTATCCCGGACCCGTTTTTGACCAGCACGTCCAGAAGCTCGACGGCCTTTGCCTGCTTCTCGGGTTCGCTTCTGTCGTAGGCATAGACGAGCAGATTAGTGTCTACCAGATACTTACCGGTCATACAACTCCTCGCGTGTCCATTTTCTGCCTCCTTTTACCGCGCGCTTTTTCATAAGCAAGGCTATAAATTTTTTTTCCTTGTCCCAAGCCTTTGGGTCATGGGCCGCGCTTGCCCCGGTTTGCAGCGCCTTGTCGATCCCATCGCGTATCAACTCGGATTCCGAGACGCGCAGTTCCGAGGCCTTGGTCTTGAGCAGGCGTTCCTGGCGGGGGGCTATATAAATCTGTTTTCTGAGCATCGTTGGCATAAGAACCTCCTTACGGTGTATAAATATACACCATGTCGAGCCGCAAGGCAACTGTATTTAAACAGGACTGGACCTTAAAGTTAAACTGTGACGCAGTTCGCATCAAGGACTGAAATAAATTGGGAGACCGATGAATCATCGCAGTATTCTGCGTGGACATCCGGTTCGAGGATCTGGTGCGGGCGGAATAAATGGGCCTTATTACCGGTAAACGCAAAGGGATGCGGAAACTCCGCATCCCTTTGTTTGTTGAATCTGCTATCGCTATCCGCTCCACCTGCCGGCTGAATTGTCAATCCTTGTCCCGGCCTTTTCCCTTCCCTTTCCCCTTTCCCTTTCCGTGGCCTTTTCCGCCGCCGCCGTCCAGGTCGTGGCCCCGCTTCAGGGCGTGGAACTCCGGCGATCCGGGCTTGATGCCCAGGCTCTTGGCCAGCGCGCCCCATCCCTGCCCCTTCCCGGTCCGGTACTTTGCGGCGACACGGTCTGCCGGCTGTCCCGACATCTCCCCGAGACGAAGCACCATATAGGCATCAGCGGGCTTCTCCACATTGCTCAGCACCGTCGTGATCTGCGCGTCACCGATCTTGAATCGTGCGGCAAGGCTTGCCTTGAATCCCGATGGGTCCGCCTGCGCCTTGATGTTCAAGTCCTTGAACCACTCAAAATCCGCTGCTGCCGCCGACGACGCGATGGACAGGACCATCAGCGATACAACCAATACCCTCCGGAACGTTCTCATTCTTTCCTCCTGGAATAATGAAATACCTGCCGACGCTGTTTCCGGCAAGCTGTGACCAACCGCTCTGTTTCCCCTGTGCTATTTCCTCATCATCATGCCGGTCGCAAGCAGCAGCGCTGCGGCCAGCCCGCCGGCCCAGAGGGCCTCGGTGTTCAGTCCGCCGAGCCGGAACAGAACGGCCGCGCCTCCCGCGCCCACCGTGAGGATGGCGACGATGAACCCTCTGCCGATGCGGCGGATGCCGCGGAGCTCCCGGACGATGTCCTGCGAAGTGATCTCCACCCGCGTCTCGCCGCGGCGGGTCGTAATGAGGAACTCGGAAAGCAGTTTCGGAAGCTTCACGAGCGAACGGACCGTGGCGGCCGCCTGCCGGAACACGCCCTGCGGCGTCATCTCCTCGGCCTGGATGAATCGCCGTGCATAGGGGGCGGAGATCTCGATGATGTTCGTTACCGAGTCCAGCTGCGAGCCGAGGCCGTTCAGCATGCCGACAACGCGTCCAAAAAGAATGAAATCGTTGGGGATCTGGATGGAAGGGTTGAGCTGCACCGCCTGCTGGATGTCGCGGCCCATCTCCTCGATGTCCATGGCCTTGAACTCGCCGGGAGAGATGTCGCGGTACTTCTGGAGCATCCGCTCCACGAACTGCACGAGCGGCTGGATGTCCTTGGTCAGCGGGATGAACCCCATGTCCACCATTGCCCGCACCAGTCCCAGGCTGTCGCGTTCCACGATGGCGATAAACGCCCGCCGGAGCCCCTCCTTCTTCGGGGCCGTGATGCGGTCCACCATGCCGAAGTCCACCAGGATCACCTCGGGTCCCCGCCGGACGAAGATGTTGCCGGGGTGTGGATCGCCGTGGAAGAAACCGTCCACAAAGAACATCTGGGCATAGGCTTCGGCAAGGATGCGCGCCACTTCCTTCCGGTCGATGTCGCGCCGGTCGATCTCGTCAAAGTCGGTGATCTTGATGCCCTCGAGGTACTCGAGCGTCAGCACTTTGGACGTGGTATAGGGCCAGTACACGATGGGGATCTTGATCCGCGCGTTCTTCGCGAAGTTCCGGGCAAAGGTCTCGGCGTTCTTCCCTTCCAGCAGGTAATCCAGTTCCTCGGAGACGATGCGGGAGAACTCGGAAAAGATGACGTCGAGGTTGATCTGCTTGTAGAGAATCCGGAGTATCCGGACCACGAACTTGAGGGCCCGGATATCGGCGGCGATCACCTCTTCGATCCCGGGATACTGGACCTTGACCACGATACAGTCGCCGTCCCGGAGGCAGGCCCGGTGCGCCTGGCCCAGGGACGCCGAGGCGATGGGTATCTCGTTGAACGAGGAGAAGACCTCGTTCATCGGCCCCAGTTCTTCGGTGACGCGCTTCACAATATCGGAGAACGGAGCCGGCGGCACCTGGTCCTGGAGCTTGGAGAGCTCGTCGGTGTATTCCTCGGGGAGAAGGTCGACGCGGGAGGAGAGGAACTGTCCGATCTTGATGAGGATCCCCCGCTGCGCGATCATGCGTTCGCGCAGGAGGCGGGCGTTATTCCCATGAAGGAGCTTATACCGCTCTTGCCGCACGATGGGCGACGTGAAGATGTTCCTGAGCGAAAAAAGTTTATAGCTCAGGAGGACCCTGAGAAACAGGGTCACCCCCTTGATGATGCGTCCTCGATATCGGAACATATGCATAGTTGATTATACCAGATTAACGAATTTTCGTACCAGTACCAGGAATGAAAGAGCGGGATGCCGCCACGGAGGCGCGGAGAAGAGCGAAAGCCTCCTCATTTTTTAAAGAACTGCCGTCCTCTGCGTCCCCTGCGGTGAAAAGCATTTGCATTATCTTGCCTTGGAGAAGATGCCGGGGGAAATCGGCCGGGCCTACTTCACGATTTCGCCGTATTCCGAGGGTCTGCGGCGGCGGAGAAACCCCCAGGTCTCGGCAGCCGCATCACTGTCCTTGAGGTCGATGTCGGCAATGACGATAGCGTCCTTGCTCCCGGCCAGTTCAGAGACCATCTCCCCCCAGGGCCCGGCGCAGAAGCTCCTGCCATAGAAGGAAAGCCCATCCTCCTGACCCACGCGGTTGACCCGGAAGACGAAGAGGTTGTTGGCAAAGGCATTGGCCGTTACCGCCCGTTCCCACAGGGCATGGGTGTTGAGCGCTGCCGCGGTAGGCGCAAATACGATGTCGGCCCCCTTCAAGGCAAGGATCCGGGTCCCTTCGGGAAAGAGGTTGTCCCAGCAGATCTGCACGCCGATCTTGCCCCGGGAGGTCTCGAAGACAGGGAACCCGGTGTCGCCGGGAGAAAAGTAGAACTGTTCTTTATAGAGAGGGAGATCGGGAAGATGGACCTTGCGGTACAGGCCGGCGATCCTGCCGCAGTCAATGACGACGGCGCTGTTAAAGTAGCGGTCCGCGTTCTTCTCGAAGAACGGGAGGATGATGACGGCCTGGTTCTTGATCGAGGTCTTCACAAAGGCGCTGATCGCCTCGCTGGAAACCTCGTGGGCGAGGGAGAACCGTGACCGGTCCTCCTGCCGCGGGAACCACGGCGTGAGGCAGAGCTCGGGAAAACCGATGACCTTGGCGCCCTTTTCCACGGCGACATTGGCCATCTCCACACCTCGGGCGACGTTCTTCTCAACGTCAGGTCCCGCGCTCATCTGTATGCCGGCGATCCTCATTGTGCGTTACAGTGCCCTCGGTAAAGGGATTCAGTGCCGTCCTTAATACTGCGTCACATTATAGCGGTGTAACGGCGAAATGTAAAAGGGAAATTCGGCAACATTTCACGGCACATCGGTTCCCTTGACCCTGCAGTACTCGATGCTGAAATAGGTGCGCTGAAAATACTTGGCCACAGTCACCAGGCTGATCAGCACCGGCACTTCGACCAGCGGGCCGATGACCGCCGCGAAGGCTGCGCCGGAGTTAATGCCGAACACAGCGATGGCAACGGCAATCGCGAGTTCGAAATTATTGCTCGCGGCGGTGAAGGCAAGCGTCGCGGTCTTCGAATAGTCCGCGCCGATCTTTTTCCCCAGGTAGAACGACACCAGGAACATGACCACGAAGTAGATCAACAAGGGAATCGCTATCCGCACTACGTCCAGAGGCAGCTTCACGATATAGTTGCCTTTCAAGGAGAACATCACCACGATGGTGAATAAGAGCGAGATGAGCGTGATCGGGCTTATCTTCGGAATAAAGACCGTCTCGTACCAGTGGCGGTCCTTCATCTTGATCAGTACGAAGCGGGTCAACATACCGGCGATGAAGGGTATGCCTAAGTATATGAACACACTCTCGGCGATCTGCCCGATCGTCACGTTGACAACGACCCCCTTGAGCCCGAACCACACCGGAAGCACTGTTATAAAGATATAGGCATAGACGGAAAAGAATAATACCTGAAAGATCGAGTTAAATGCAACCAGACCGGCGGCATACTCCGGGTCCCCGCAGGCAAGGTCGTTCCAGACGATCACCATCGCGATGCACCGGGCAAGGCCGATCATGATGAGGCCGACCATGTATTCGGGATAAGAACGAAGAAAGATGATCGCAAGAGCGAACATCAGGACCGGGCCGATGACCCAGTTCTGGACAAGTGATAATCCGAGAACCTTCTTGTTCCTGAATACCTCGCCGAGCTCCTCGTACTTGACCTTGGCCAGCGGCGGGTACATCATGAGGATCAGGCCGATGGCGATGGGGATATTGGTCGTTCCGGCCTGGAAACTGTCGATGAAGGCTTCCGTTCCCTGAATGAAATAGCCAAGGCCCACGCCGAAGGCCATTGCCGCGAAGATCCAGAGTGTGAGGAAACGATCCACAAAAGAAAGCTTTTTCCCCGTGTTTTCAGCCATCGAATCTCCCCCCTTTTACAAAACCAAGCAGCGGGTTTTGTGCAGCATTAACTTCTACCGCAGCACCGGACTTTACTCTTCAACGACACAACCTTACCTCCTGCATCTTTGTTCCTGAGAAAAGCATTCAGTCGTTTCCTGTCCCCTGATAGGGTACTGCTCTGCATCCGCTCACAGGCGGAAAGGATCAGCATTCTTCTAAAGAGGTCTTTTTCGTTCAGGCTGTAATGGACCCATTTGCCCTGCTTGCGGTCATTAATGAAGCCCGATTCTTTCAGAGCGCTGAGATGAAAGGACACCTTCGGCTGCACCATGTCCAGCGCAGCCGTTATGTCACACACGCAGAGTTCGCCCTGCTCCAGGAGCTTTATGATACGGAGCCTGGTTTCGTCGGAAAGCGCCTTGAATATACTCAGTAGTTCTTTCATTGTTTGTACTCCGCACTCTACACTCATACCGCTTCGCCCTTGATCAGTTCCTTCACCTTCTCCAGGCTCGGGAGCGGTTTGCCCGAATGCTTGATCTTGCCGTTCACGACAAGACCCGGCGTTGATAGAATGCCGTGCATCGCGATCTGGCCGATGTCGGTGATCTTCTCGATCTTCACATCGATACCGAGTTCCTTCACCGCAGTCTTGGCCAGCTCCTCCATCTTTAAGCAGTTTGCGCATCCAGGACCAAGCACCTTAATTTCCATTTCCACTCCTCCTCATCAAAGAATCGCATTAAACAGATATCCCACGCCTATGATCGTTATCGTCATGATCGAAACGAACACGGCAAGGAGCTTGATCTTCAGCACTTTGCGGAGAATGATCATCTCAGGAAGCGACAGAGCAGTGACCGCCATCATGAAGGCCAGCACCGTGCCCATACTCATTCCCTTCTCCATAAGCGCATAGACAATGGGGATAACGCCGGCGGCGTTTGAATAGAGCGGAACCCCCAGCGCCACAGCCACCGGCACGCCGAAGGGATTCTGCGGCCCGGCATACTTTACGAGGAAGTCCTCAGGCACGTATCCGCGGATGAATCCGCCGATAGCAATGGCGACGACAACATAGGCCCAGACCTTTTTCAGAATATCCGTCGTGTTTTCCCGGGCGTACACAAGCCGGTCCCTGAATGCCTGCTTTGTGCTTTCGGCAGCAGCGCCTATGGACTTGATCTTATAAACATACTCCTCAACCCATTTTTCGAGCTTCAGTTTGCCGATGCTCATGCCCGCGAAGATCGCAACAAGAAGACCGGTCCCCATATAGATAAGCGCGATCTTCCAGCCGAACAGGCCCCAAAGGAGAACCACGGCAACCTCGTTCACCATGGGCGACGAGATGAGAAAGGAAAAAGTGACGCCGAGCGGCACCCCCGCCTCGACAAAACCGATAAAAAGCGGCACTGCGGAGCAGGAGCAGAATGGCGTGACGATCCCCAGGAGCGCGGCGAGGATATTACCGATAAGCTCACGTTTATTGGATAGGATGCGCATCGTCCGTTCAGGCGGAAAGAAGGACCGCATGATGGAAACAACGAAGATGATGACGGAAAGCAGGAGGAGTATCTTTATTGTGTCGTAAATGAAGAATTCCAGAGCACCAGACAATCGCGTGCCCTGCGCCATACCAAAGAGAGAATACACAACGTAGCTTGCAAATTCCTTGAGCATCCCCTCTCCTCATATAAAAATTTGTTTATATGATAGAGAGCTAACGGTATTTTGTCAATACTTTTTTTGTCTCAAGGTGAATGTACTTCGGCGAAGGCTGTGGCGGAGCGTGTGTTCCCGCTATCCACCTATCTGAGACATGGGAGACATGGCAGGATGGAATAAAGACCCCACGTGCAAAGCATGGCGGGCGGGTTTGGACAAAACAGCATCGCGATAGAGGTTTTCCAGTTCATCGTCGGATGCGCCGTTCCTGAGCGGAGTTTTCATATCCACCGACGTTTCCGAGAAAAGACACGGCCTGAGCTTGCCGATAGCCGTGAGCCGCAACCTGTTGCAGGAACCACAAAAGCAGTCACTTATGGGGCTAATGAAACCGATCATTCCTTGTGCGCCCTCTATCCGGTAATTCCGTGACGGACCTCCGCCCTTGAACGGAAGCTTGACCAATTTGCCAGTGGAAGCCACACGCTCCATGATCTCGTCCTTGCTCAGATAGGCGTCGGGTTTCCAGTTTTCACGGTTCCCAATGGGCATATACTCGATAAACCGGATGTGAACGTCCTTATAAAGGGTAAGGGCCGCAAACCTGGCAACTTCATCGTCATTAATGCCTCGAACCGGCACCATATTGATCTTGACTGGAGAAAGCCCGGCCTTCTCGGCTTCAGCAACCGCCTCCCATACACGATGGATATAACCGCCCCTCGTTATATCCCGGTAACGCTCCGCATCAAGCGTATCGAGGCTGATGTTCACCCG
>CAYILT010000019.1:16275-25997 GCA_964364055.1 uncultured Nitrospiraceae bacterium
GCGCCCAGCTCCCGGATTGCGAACCGCGTTACGTCATCGGGGTCCACGGACATGCCCCCTGTGGTGATCAGCAGGTTTGCCCCGGCATTCAACAATTCCCTAAGTCTGTCCACGATAAACGTCTTGTCGTCCGGCGCATAATAGACGCCCACAAGCTCCCCGCCTATTTCCTCGATCTTCTTCGTAATGACCGGTGCGAAGGCGTCCTTTATTCTGCCGTGGTAGACTTCGTTTCCGGTGATCACGACGCCGACTTTGGGTTTTCTGATTTCCTTGACTTCAACGACCCCCCCTCTATTCCCCCCCTTGGCAAGGGGGGGCTGGGGGGGTGCCGCAATTCGAACCGCTGCTTCAACGATGCTCTTCTTAACCACTAGCGGAATCGCACGCGTTCCCGCCACGGTCTGTCCTTTCTTCACGACCGTATTATCATGGAGCGTTGCACACATTACTTCACCCAGCATATTGAACGCCAGGAGCCCGTCTTTGTGAATTTTGAGCAGACCGTCGCGTTCCGCGATGATGCTTATTTTTCCTTCTTTTGGCTCTCCCTTGATCGCTACCCCATCTCCCATGAGCGCCTTAGCGATCTCGTAAGCGGCTTCGTTCTCGTGCATTTCGTCGTCAGCGACCTGTAGCACAAAGAGGTGTTCCTTGCCGAGCCGCTGAAGATGACATACGTCCTCTTCGCGGATGACGTGGCCTTTTTTAAAAGCCCGTCCCTTGAATTCACCTGGCCGGATTTCTGTAATATCGTGGGCAAGGACCGTGCCTACCGATTCCGTCACTCGAATTGTCTTGCTCGACGGTTTGTTGCCCGGTTCTGAACCATGGTTATGGTTATCGCACATAATTCCCTCCTACCCTCTCACGATCTTTTTTATCCCAGAGAAGCCGTAATGAAGCGTCAACCCGGCAAGGAAGCCGATGGTGAGATTGCCGAGCGCAAACCCCAGCATTCCCACGGTGAGCGCTATGAGGACGGCCTTTCTCTCGTTCATTATGTCCTTTATGAATAATGCATGCTGAATCCCCACGTAACAGAGAAGAACGCCCAGAAGCCCCGTGGGAAAAGCGGAGATAACGGCGACGGCTGAGCGGCCGAAAAGAAGAGCAAGGATAATGAGCGCAAAACCGATGAGGTAGCCTGACCGCTGGTCTTTCGCCCCGAACTTGTAGTGCGCCGTAAGCCCGCCGCATCCATGACACATGGGAGCGCCACCGACGAGCCCTGAGGCGATATTCGCAATCCCCATGCTCAAAGGAATGCTTTTCAGATTAAGCCGTTCCGCCTTCGCCCCATAAAGCAATTTGCCGGTTTCGCGCGTTGCAACGATGGCGTTGCCGAAGGTCAGCGCTAACTGTGGAATAACCAGGACAACAAACCCCGTCCAAAGATCATCCAGACCGGGCAAAGCGGGTGTTAAGGCGACGGGGCCGATTGATGACAGCGTCGTGCCCTTGAAAGAAAGGGCCGCTCCAAGCGCTAAAACAGGAATAAGAGGAGGAATGTTTTTCAGCAGTGTGATGGATGCCATGAGAATAATTCCGGCGACAAGCGCGATGACGAGGTCCGGGCTCATGAGGCCAAAAGAGGTCCTCACCAGCATGGCGCCAAGCCCGAGTTGAATGCCCCGTATTACGGATATTGGGAAAACTTCTCCAAGCCGGGCGCTGATCCCCGTGACGGCGATAAGAATAAGAATAACGCCCATCGTGATGCCTGCCGCATTGATAACTCCGTACCCCAAGCCCGAGGCGACCGCAATGGCAAACATCGCTTTCAGCGGCTGCACCGGCATGGTAATCCTGAAATAGAAGGCCGATGCGGCATAAAACATGCCCGCCATCAGGAAGAGAGCGGTCGGATTCATGCCGTTCTTTGCAATCAGGACGATGGCAAGAGGGAAGAGGACGCCGATGTCGCCGAAAGCGCCTGAGAGGTCCCAAAGCATTTTTCTCATATTACCTTTCTGAAAACCTTCCTGAATCGTTTATCCACGAGCTCCTGTATCCCTTTTTCCAGCGCTTCGTACTTCTTCAGAAACGTCCGCGCATCAGCCGTCAAAACAGCGCCTCCGCCGTTTTTCCCGCCGGTTTGCCGATCCACAAGCTTCACGCCGAGCCGATCTTCCATAGCTTTGATATGGCCCCATGCCTTGCGGAAGGAAATGTCAATTTCTTGCGCCGCCCGGTTGATAGAACCGTGTGAGTCTATGGCCTCGAGAAGAAAACGCCTGCCCCGGCCGAAGACCGGTTCGCCGCCTGCCTCGATCCATATCTTTGATCTTATATCCAGACCGTTATGGATTTTCCGCATAACGCCTCACAAAAAATTTGCATTTTGCACTTCGCACTTTGCAATTGCTGTATAATACCCGCCTCGGGCGCAGGCAACGCACAGGACCTTGCCATCCTGACAGACCTCTCGCATATCCTGGACGTGCTCGCCGCAGGAGTCACATTGCACTCTGCGCATCGGCCTCCCCGGCATATCCTGGGGCGCGACATTGATGGTCACTTCCATCACTCCAAATAATTCTTCATCTGACATGACCTTATAGGCCTCAAGCTGTGCGGCGTATTTGTTCTCAATTTCGGGGAAAAACTTCTTTGCCTTCTCCCGGGAATCCTCGCGGGCAATGATCCGCATAGCCTTGCCCGTTTTCAGGTTCAGGAACGTCGCCGCCATCTTGCCATAGTCTAAAAACTTCATGGTCCGGTGGCCCAGGCTGCATCCGGTGACTGACTGGACCGCGTCCGTGGCGCACCGGTCCATTTCGACGAAGACGATGATGCTCTTCCTGTCCTTCCCCTTCGGGTCGCTGATGCCGATTTCCCGGAGTCCAAGCATGGACATGCGGACACCCAGCACCTGCCCCGCGCAGAGGTGGCCGTGCACCTTAACGGACTCTTGCAAGAGCGCTTCAAAATCATCCATGCCGCAAGTATTAACCGAAGCTTTCATCTTCATCTCCCGACAAAGTCAATGACATCCCTCGTCGCCCTGGCCAACGCCTTGTAAAACGAAGACTCTGCTGCGTCTTCCATGTTTCTCGTAAATTCCGGCACCCATTTCAAGAGATGATCGTTCAGGAGTTTTTGCGTTATTATCATGCATCCGTCTTTTTCTTTTTTTTCCGAACGCATCCTCTGAAGCAATACGGCAAGAAAGTTCAGTTCTGCCCCGATGTGATCCGGCATGACATCGGCGGTTTCAAGAGTCAAACCTGCTTCCTGATAAAGCTTCACTACGTTTCCCGCTGCATCCTGCATCATGAGTCTCTTGGGAGAGGTATAGACGGATTCCCAAGGTGGACAAGTCAATTTATACGGACCGATGAAAAGCCGTGTATATTCCCACAAAAGATCTTCCAGGACCTCTTCCGAGGTCAGATCAATATCGCTGATCGCCTTCTTCAGATCAACAAGAAAAATCGACGTGTCCTCGGCAAGCGCCCCTTTCCAGTTTTCCACAGCAGTCAGGGAAGGCTTACAAAGATACATGCTGCTCAACAAATTAATTGCCTCTGAGGGCGTCACTATTTCCACTGTCGTCATAGTCAATTTAAGAAGGGGCGGCGTTACCGCCCCTCCTGTCTCCTTCTACTTATTCTCTGAAAATTTTACTGACGGTCTGGTCAGCTTCGGGTCGGCAAATCCCGGCAAAGTATCCTTGAGCGGCCGCCGATAGATCTCGGGCGGCGTGTGCCGCGCCTCGATATCGGACATCTTGCCGTGCCACAGCGAATACCCGAGACAAGTCCTGACGCACGCCGGCGGCAGTCCTTCCTTCAGGCGGTGGTAGCAGAGGTTGCACTTATCCACCTTTTTCTTCTGCGCGTCGAACTGCGGCGCGCCGTAGGGGCAGGCGGCCATGCAGCGCTTGCACCCGATGCACTTTTTCTGGTCATGCAAAACCACCCCGAACTCGGGTTCCTTGGTGTATGCGCCCACGGGGCAAGCCTTCAGGCACGCCGGCTCCTCGCAGTGGTTGCAGGCAGTGGAGATGTAGCGGACCTTCACGTTCGGATACTTGCCTTCCTCCTTGATGATCACGCGCCTGCGTCGCACGCCGATGGGGAGGTCGAACTCCTGCTTGCAGCCCGCCTCGCAGGCCCTGCAGGCAATGCAGTTGTTTTCGTTGTAGTACCAGCCTATTTGATTTGGATTTTTCGCCATGTCTCTCTCCTCCCTATGCCTTCATTACCCGGACGCCGATTTCCTTGTGCACGGCCATACCGGAGAATTTTTCAGCTTTGCCCGGCAGGAACTGGCCGTCTGCGGTACCCGCTGCGGACCATTTATTCAACGTGTTCATCGATCCCCGCGCAACCTTGCCGAAGCCCCAGTGTCCGTACCCGTGCTGCAAGGCCACGACCTCGGGATGGATCCGCTCCGAAACCTGCACAGTTCCCTTGGCCTTTGCGAAGGGAGATTCAATCCAAACAGCGTCTCCGTCCTTGAGACCCAGCTTTTCCGCTGTTGCCGAGTTGATGATGAGCGGGTTGTCGGGCTTCATCTCCATGAGGTAATCATTGTTAAACGTGCGCGAATGGGTGTGCTCCGCCTGTTTGAAATTCACGAGATGGAGCGGGAACTCCGCTGTGGGAGCGTCCTCGGGAGCGCTGTATTCCGGCAGGCCGCTGAACTTATTCTTCTTGAGGAACGCAGAGGTGAGTTCCAGCTTCCTCGTCGGTGTCTCGAAGCCTTTATAGATCTTCTCGCCCATCTTGACGCCCACTGCCTTGGCCTTGCCGTCGGCGCCCGGCTTTTCCTTCACCACGCCGTTCTTTTCATCGATGCTGCCTCCCTCGGGCATGGCCACTTCCTTCCGGAACTTCTCGTATTCCGTTTTACCAAACATCCCGAGCGCTGTTTTTTTGTAGGTCTCCCAGTCCGCACTCGTCTTCTTTGGGAAGTCACTGGGATCGTACTCGTCCTTGTACAGGCCTTCATAGGTGAGGCTGGCGGGGCTGAACCCATGATCGTCTTTAAGCCCCATCTTCTTCATGAGCGCCATGATGAACTCCACCTCGGTCATGCCGTTGATGACCGATTTCACAACCGGCTTCCTGAGGCCCATGACCGGCCAGGTCACCCAGTGCGAATTGAAGTCGTACCGTTCCAGATAGACCGAACCGGGGATGATGATGTCCGCCAGTTCCGCGGTCTCGCTCATGTGCGTATCGTTCACAACGACATATTCGAGCTTCTTGAGAAATTCAATATTCTTGGCCTGGTTCGGCACCGACATAACGAAGTTCTGGTACACAAACACACCCGCCTTCGGCACGCCTGAACCAGGCGTAGACTCCTTGCCGGAAAGACCGACGTCGCGAGTTTCGACGTAAATTCCCGATCCGTGTCCGAGTATATACTTGGTCCCCTTGCCGTCTATGCGAGGTTTCTTGAGCGATGGCAGGTTCATGTCGATATGATGGTGCTTACTTCCCTTTTTGTTCGGATTTATCATGGTGCCGGGCTTGTCCACCATGCCGATGAGCGCGGACAGAACCGTGATCGCATAACCGCCCAGGGTGGCGTTCGTGTGATGACCCGGACCGCTCCACGTGTCGATCACGACGCCTTTGCCGGCCTTCGCTGTCTCGCCGATCTCGGTTGCGATCTGCTCGATCGTTGCTGCCGGGATGGTGGTTATTTTTTCGGCCCACTCAGGTGTCTTGTCCGCAACATATGCCGCATACTCATCAAATCCCACGCACCACTCGGCAATGAAGGGCTTATTGATCAGGTTCTTTTTGATCAGCACGTTGCCGATGGCAAGGGCCATGGCCCCGTCCGTGCCCGGCCGGAGAGGCACCCACTGATCGGCCTTCGACGCTGTCTGGCTGTGGATCGGATCTACCAGGACCATCTTCGCGCCTTTCGCCCGCCCCCGGTTCCAGATGCCCGGAAGAAGCGTCCACTTCATCGCTCCCAGCGGGTTCCACCCGAACACCAGGGCATACGAGGTGTCCTCGAAGTCCGCGAGCGGCCGCTCGTCTCCCATCACGAGTTTGAACGACGCTTTGCGCGACACGTCGCAGAGGTTCGCGTGATTGTGGTAATTGGGTGTTCCATAGATTTTACAGAAATCCTGTTGTATGTGGGTAAAACAATGGTCCTCGCTGAACCAGACGAGGCTTTCAGCACCGTACTTGTCCTTGATCTTCTGGAGGTTCTCAGCAACCTGTTTTACCGCCTCGTCCCAGGAAATCGCCTTCCACTTCCCGCTTCCCCGCTCGCCGACCCTCACCATGGGCGTCTTGAGCCGATCGGGATCATACAAGTTCCTGAGCCCCGAGTTGCCTTTTGGGCAGAGTCTCGAAGCGCAGTCCTTGTCGTTATACAGGACACCCAGCTCATTGACGGCTTTCTCATAGTTGGTCGAGATGTTCGCTATGTTATTTGGATTGGCAAGACCTTCAATCTTGACCGCCCTGCCGTTCACGACCTTCACTTTGATGCCCGACTGGCCGCCACACATGTTGCAGCACGAGGTGATCCACTCGCCGTCCTTCAAACTTTTTTCCTGCGCGCTCGCCTCGCGGAACAGGCCGAGCTTGTTGTCCCAGAGCAGGCCGCTGGCCACCGCGGCCCCGGCAAGCGCCGACGTCCACTTCAGGAACGATCGCCTCGTGAATTCCTTGCCCGTGACCTGCTCGAACAAGTCCTTTTCTTCTTTTTTTATTACTATTTCGTCGCTCATGCGTTCTCCTCCTTATTACTGTGCGAATAACACCTTCGCGCCTTTGACGCCGCCGCTGTGGCACCCGGAACAAATCTGGGGATCGACCTGCTTCCGGAGAGAGGCCCCGGAGCCGTTCCGTAAATCAACGGACTGATGACAGTCGGCGCAATTCCTCGGCGTGTCTTTCTTTGATTCGAGATGCACCCGGTGGAGCGTTTTGTATTTCTTGTCGAGAGATGTTTCCTTTAGGATCCCAGCGTGGCAAGCAAGACATTCCTTCTTAGTCAGCTTCTCCGCATTCTTATGCAGCTCAACAAGGTTCTTCTCCGCAGTTCCCGCTGCTGCAACGGAAAACAAAAGCAGCAAACAACCGATCAATAATTTTTTCATAACGTTCCTCCTCTCACGATTTACTTTTCGCCGGCTCATCCTCTTTCACGGTCATCGCCTTCTTGAATCCCCCTATGGCCTCGCCGATGCCCTTACCGATCCCAGGCAGCCGCGAGGGCCCGAAGAGCAGCAGCACGATCACGAGAATAATTACTATTTCCGGCATTCCCAATCCGAATATGCTTCATCCTCATTCCGTACACAATCATCTATGATGAATTGGATTGTTTCTCACCGTCTCTATGGCTTCGTGCACGGCGCTCTCCACCATTACGAGCGGAGATCCGATCTCACCGCCTCTGCCCGCATCAACATAATAGTGCGGAGGAAGGCGGTTGAGAGCTAGGGCGGCCATATCGCTTACGCATTTTGCGCAATGGCATGCGTCATTCAGCTGGTCATCGCGCAGCATCCTTTCAAGTTTGGACATGACCTTTTCGTAATTGGCATTCACGATGTTGCACTGGCGGGCTTCATCTCGCTCGCAACGGTTTTTCAAGGATATTATAGGAACCGCTGGTTTGTCGGACGAAGAGCATACTTGCATGGCCTATTTAGATACAAGTTCCATGCCTTTGCTAACGCATTGATTAGCAATGATTTACAGCGGACTGAATGTTACGGCTTCGGAACAGCGTGGCAGGAGAACATAAATAACTGGCTAATAATATTGAATTTTATTAAACACCTTATAAAGCAGGCAGTGTTACGGTTTCGTAACAGTCGTTTAGATAAAGATGGTATAGCTGCGGAAAGACAGTTAGTTCGTCAGGACGTTGGAGGGACGCACGGGGTATGGTTCCCGCGATTATGCTTTAAGACCATAGGTGTTCATCTTTTCCCAGAGGGTCTTCCGGCTGATCCCGAGCATCTCGGCTGTCCTGGTCTTGTTCCCGCTCGCGACAGCAAGAATGCGGATGATGTGCTCCTTCTCTGCTCCGGCTGCAACTTCCGCCAGCGACACAGATCCATTGCTCTCTGATTTTTTGAAAATAACGGCCGGCAGATCATCCTTCTCTATGACATCGGAGGCCGCCAGGGTAGCGCCCCGTTCCACGATATTCTCCAGTTCTCTTACATTCCCCGGATAGTCATACTGAAGGAGCGCCTTCATGGCCCCCTTTGAGAAACGCACGGTTTTCGCGGTCCTGCTCCGGCATTTGCCCAGGGCCAAATCCACGAGCGCGGGGATGTCTTCTCTTCGCTCCCGGAGAGGTGGGATCACGACGGGAATGACATTCAATCGGTAATACAGGTCTTCCCGGAAGCGCCCGGATTTCACCTCTTCCTCAAGATTTCTATTCGTTGCGGTAAGGACCCGTACGTCGATTTTCAATGTCTCAGTCCCGCCCACTCGTTCGAACGTCTTCTCCTGGATCACCCGCAGAAGTCTTGTTTGTGTGGAAAGCGGCATGTCCCCGATCTCGTCGAGAAAGATCGTCCCACCGTTCGCCAGCTCGAACCGGCCCGGCTTTCTTCTGATCGCTCCGGTGAACGCTCCTTTTTCGTGGCCGAAGAGCTCGCTCTCGATGAGGGTCTCCGGCAGGGCGGCGCAGTTGATCTTGATGAGAGGCTTGACCTTTCGTGCGCTCTGGTAATGAATGGTTGTTGCAATCAGCTCTTTTCCGGTCCCGCTCTCCCCGAGGATCAACACGGTGGAGTCCGTTGGAGCAACCTTCTCGATCAAAGAAAAAACCTTCTTCATGGCTGCGCTTTCGCCGATTATGTTGGGAAAGCAGAAATAGCGGTTGATGTCTTTTCTCAGCCGGACATTGTCTTCTCTGAGCCTCTTTATCTCCAAGGCCCGTTCGATCAACAACCGGAACTCGTCCAGGGAAAAGGGTTTTGTAAGGTAATCAAAAGCGCCGAGCTTCATCGCCTCGACCGCATCTTTGATGGTACCGAAGGCCGTCATGACGATCACGGGAACGTCACTCGACGCGGTGACTTCCTGCAGGATCTCGAGTCCGTTCTTGTCAGGAAGCCGAATGTCCGTCACCACCACGTCGCAGGGGCCGTCCTTGAATGCGGCAAGGCCGTCCGCGCCGTTCTCACAGGCAATGACACTGTAGCCCGACGCTTTGAGCGAGTCCTCAATGGTCACCCGCATCAATTTTTCGTCTTCGATGACAAGGATTGTTTCTTTCATTTCAATAACTCTTTCTGCGGCTTACTATCCGCCCGGCACAAAGCACCGTCATCCCCGAGCGCATCTATCGGGGATCTGGTTTTAGCTTATCAAATCACAATATAAATCTCGCCATTCAGGGTTAGTCTTTTCAATCAAAGCTATTTTCCACGCTCTGTTCCAGTTCTTCAGCTGTTTTTCCCGAGTAATGGCGATAATTGCATCTTTCGCGATCTCGAAATATACAAGGTTATGGATATGGTATTTGTTCGTAAAACCGGCCACCAAATCATTTTTGTGCTCGTAAACTCGTTTTATCAGATCGGAAGTAACGCCGATATAAAGCATTCCATCCCGTTTGCTCGCCATGATATAGACATAGTATTGCTTATTCGCCATTCGCTAAAACCAGATTCCCGATTAAGCCCTCGGGAATGACAATGAGGAGAGAAGGATGTTAATACCTGAATCTTGCACGAAAACGTAGTTTTCCCGCTTCGTTGGCGTTCG
>CAYILT010000020.1:0-25756 GCA_964364055.1 uncultured Nitrospiraceae bacterium
ACTGGAGTTCCCGGTGGTGTTCATGGCGGGCATGGAGGAAGGCCTGTTCCCCCATTCCCGCTCCGCCGAGAGCGAAGAGGAGCTGGAAGAGGAGCGAAGGCTCTGTTACGTCGGCATGACGCGGGCCAAGGAACGGCTTATCCTGACCCATGCGAAAGAGCGCCGGCTCTACGGATATCCCCAGGCGAACCTTATTTCCCGGTTTGTTGAGGAAATACCGGCGGAGCTGGTCGAACGGGATGGAATGGCGGTATTTACCGCGGGCGCCGGCAAGCGCTCCGTTCAGTGGGACGATGCGGTCGCACCGAATCCTATCGTTACCACACCGTGTGCCGGCAGCCACAGGCCGGAAAAGGCATCGGCTGCCGCGAAAACGGCAAAGGCGTCCCGCACGATCCCATACTACAATGGCGCAGTGGTCAAACACGCGAAGTTCGGCATCGGAACGGTCCAGCGGTCCGAGGGGGCAGGGGACGATCTGAAGATCAGCGTCAGCTTTCCCGGACACGGCGTGAAGACCCTGGCGGTGAAATACGCGAATCTTGAAGTGATATAAATACAGTAGACAGTAGGTCGTAGACGGTAGGCGGGGTAGGAGCGAGGAATGAAGATATCGAAACAGGAAGTTGAGCACGTTGCAAAGCTGGCGAGGCTGGAGCTTGCCGAGGGGGAGAAGGACAAACTTATCGACCAGCTCTCGAACATCCTGACCTACGTTGAGACCCTGAACGAACTGGATACGAAAGGCGTGGAGCCCACCTCCCATGTCCTCGATATCAAGAACGTGCTGCGCGACGATGTGTCCGCGCCGGGGCTTACGCAGGAGCAGGCGCTGGCGAACGCCCCGGAAAAGGCTGCCGGGCACTTCAAAGTGCCGAAGATCATCGAATAAGTGCGGAGTGTCGAGTGCGGAGTGTCGAGTGCGGAGTGCGGAATGCGGAGTGCGGAATGCGGAGTGCGGAGTGAAAAACCGCAGATCGGACCATTCCTAATCAAACCAGAGAAATGGATACCCTACTATGCTACGACTGATGCTGAGAGCTAAGATCCATCGCGCGACGGTAACGGATGCGAACCTCGAATATGAGGGGAGCCTGACCGTTGACCCTCTGCTGCTGGATGCGGCGGGCATTCTGAACTACGAACAGGTGAGCGTTTCGAACCTGAACAACGGCGAGCGTTTCGAGACCTACGTCATTCCCGGCAAGCGCGGCTCCGGGGACATGGTGCTGAACGGCCCCACGGCGCGAAAAGGCGCAAAGGGGGACAAGGTCATCGTCTTCTGCTGGGAGTATTACAACGAGCAGGAGCTCAAGACCTTCAAACCCCGGATCATCATGGTGGACGGCCAGAACAGGATAAAGGAGTAGCAATGGAGCTTCATGATCTCACGATCCACGAGCTGCGCGACATGCTGGAGAAGGGTGAGACCACATCGCGGGCGGTCACCGAGTCCGTCCTGAACAGGATCAAGGCCGTCGATGACAAGGTAAAGGCGTACATCACGGTGACCGGAGACGCCGCGCTGTCGCAGGCGGACAGGGCGGACAAGGAACGCAAGGCCGGCAAGACGTCGCCTGTGCTCGGCATCCCCATTGCCATCAAGGACAACATGTGTACGGCCGGCACCCGGACGACATGCGCGTCGAAGATCCTCGGGAACTTCATCCCGCCCTACGACGCGACGGTCGTCAGTCGGCTGAACGGGGCCGGCTCCGTGATGCCCGGCAAGGTCAACATGGACGAATTCGCCATGGGGTCATCCACGGAGAACTCCGCGTTCTTCGCTACCAAGAACCCCTGGGACCTCGGCCGCATCCCCGGCGGTTCCAGCGGCGGTTCCGCGGCGGCAGTGGCCGCAGGGGAATGCATCGCGGCCCTCGGGTCCGATACGGGAGGTTCCATCCGCCAGCCGGCTGCCTGCTGCGGCGTGGTAGGGCTCAAACCGACCTACGGGAGAGTCTCCCGTTACGGGCTCGTGGCGTTCGCGTCGTCGCTGGACCAGATCGGCCCTCTCACCAAGGACGTGACGGATTCCGCCATCGTGATGAATATCATTGCCGGCCACGATCCGAAGGATTCCACGTCGGCCGATATCCCGGTCCCGGACTTTACGAGGTCGCTCGTGAAGGACGTGAAGGGGATGAAGGTCGGCATTCCGAAGGAATATTTTATCGAGGGAATGGACCTCGAGGTGGACAAGGCGGTGCGGGAAGCGGTGAAGACCCTGGAGCGCCTCGGCGCGAAGGTCGTCGATGTCTCCCTGCCGCATACCGGCTTCGCGGTCGCCACGTATTACATCCTTGCCACCTCCGAAGCGAGTTCCAACCTCGCGCGGTACGACGGCGTGAAATACGGGTTCCGGGCACAGGGCGCCAAGGACCTTCTGGATATGTACATGAAGTCGCGCAGCCAGGGCTTCGGGCCGGAGGTAAAACGCAGGATCATGCTGGGTACGTACGCGCTTTCGGCGGGATACTATGAGGCCTATTACAAGAAGGGCCAGCAGGTCAGGACCCTGATCAAACACGATTTTGACGAGGCCTTCAAAAAGGCCGATGTCATCGCGACGCCCACGGCGCCGACGGCGGCGTTCAGGATCGGGGAAAAATCCTCGGACCCGCTGCAGATGTACCTGTCGGACATCTTCACGATCAGCGTGAACCTCGCCGGCATCCCGGGAATTTCCCTGCCCTGCGGGTTCACTTCGGGCAACCTCCCCATCGGACTTCAGCTGCTCGGCAGGCATTTCGACGAGGAGTCGGTCCTGCGCGCGGCATTTGCCTACGAGCAGGCGTCGGAGTGGCATAAGCAGAGGCCTAAACTCTGAAGTGCGGAGTGCGGAGTGCGGAGTGCGGAATAACGACAACGGCGAGGGAATGATCAATGCAATATGAAGCAGTCATCGGTCTGGAGGTGCATGCGCAGCTCCAGACCAACAGCAAGATCTTCTGCGGATGCGAGACTGCCTTCGGCGAAGAGGCTAATACACGAACCTGTCCCGTCTGCATTGGAATGCCGGGCGTCCTGCCGGTGTTGAACAAAAAGGCCGTTGAGTACGTCGTCAAGACCGGCCTCGCCACGCACTGTTCGATCACTCCGTATAGCCGTTTCGCGCGGAAGAATTATTTCTATCCGGACCTTCCGAAGGGGTACCAGATATCCCAATACGAGCTGCCTCTCTGCGAGAAGGGGTATGTCGAGATCCTGGCCGACGGGAAGGTCAAACGCATCGGCATCACCCGGATCCATCTCGAAGAGGACGCTGGAAAGAACCTGCACACCTCCGAGAGCGGCGCGAGCCTGGTGGACCTGAACCGCGCCGGCACCCCGCTCATGGAGATCGTGTCCGAGCCCGATATCCGGTCCGCCGATGAGGCGGCGGAATACCTCAAGAAGATCCGTTCCATCCTCCGCTACATCGAGGTCTCGGACGCGGACATGGAGAAGGGGAACTTCCGGTGCGACTGCAATGTATCGATCCGGCCTGTTGGCGTAAAGGAGTTAGGCACCCGGGCGGAGGTCAAGAACGTCAATTCCTTCAAATTCGTGCAGAAGGCGCTGGAGTACGAGATAAAACGACAGGCCCAGGTCCTCGACGAGGGCGGCAGAGTGGTCCAGGAGACGAGGCTCTTCGATTCCGGCAAAGGCGTCACCTTCTCCATGAGGAGCAAGGAAGAGGCCCACGACTACCGCTATTTCCCCGAGCCTGACCTGGTCCCCATCGTGACCTCGCTGGAGGCCATTGAAGCGATCCGGAGGACCATTCCGGAGCTTCCTGAAGCCAAGCGTGAGCGGTTCGTAAAGGAGTACGGACTTCCCGAGTATGACGCCGACATGCTGACCCAGAGCAGGGCCCTGGCGGCCTACTACGAGGAGGCGGCGAAGCTCTCAGGCCAGCCCAAGGTGATCTCCAACTGGATGATGGGCGAGCTTATGCGGCTGCTGAGCACGGAGGGAAAAGAGATCGAGGACTGCCCGGTGAGGCCGGACCGGCTTGCCGGCATGGTCAAGATGATCAGCGACGGCACCATCAGCACCAAGATCGCGAAGACCGTGTTCGAGGACATGTACGGGACCGGAAAGGACGCGGAAACGGTTGTCAGGGAAAAAGGACTGGTCCAGGTCTCGGATAGCGGAGAGATCGAGAATATCATCACCGATGTCATCAAGGCGAATCCCGCCCAGCATGCGGATTACAAGGGCGGCAAGGACAAGCTCTTCGGCTTCTTCGTAGGCCAGGTGATGAAGGCGAGCAAGGGCAAGGCGAACCCGGAGCTGGTGAACGAGCTGCTGAAGAAGAAGCTAATGGAGTAGCGGCATTGAAAATTGGAAATTGTAAATAGTAGATTGAAAATTTAATGTAGGGGGATATCAGATGCTTGAACAAATGCGGAAACATATGAACTGGATCATGTGGATCATCCTCGTCCTCGTGATCGTGTCGTTCCTGTTCTTCGGGATCTATCCATCCAGCGACGGACGGGGAGCGGCGGCTACGGTCAATGGCGAGGCGGTCACCGCCGGAGAATTGAACCGGGCGTATCGAAACATGTACGAGACCTACCGTCAGATCTTCAAGGACCAGTTCAACGACTCGATGGCCAAGGGACTCCGGCAACAGGCGCTCCGGGACCTGGTCCAGACCCGGCTGCTGGTCCAGGAAGCGAAGCGGACCGGCCTCCGGGTGACCGATGAGGAGGTCCAGGCCGCCATCATGAGGACGCCGTCCTTCTCGAACCAGGGGAGGTTCGACAAGGCCGCTTACGAGCGGTATCTGGATTATGTCAATGTGAAGCCCAGCGTCTTTGAGGAGACCCAGCGTGAATACATGCTGAAGCAGAAGATCGAGCGGATCATCGAGGAAGGGGTGGACGTACCGGAGGAAGAGCTCAGGGCGGCGTATGCGGCACGGAACCCCAAAGCAAAGGCAGGGGACCTTGAGAAGAACAGGGAAAGCTTCAGGCAGACCCTCCTTTCCGAGAAGAAGCGTTCAGCGGTCGACGCCTACGCGCAGGTGTTGTACAAGAAGGGAAAGGTCACCATGAACCAGGCGGAAATCGATTCGTTCTGATAAACGCGCGCGGCACGGCCTGGCATTCGGGCCGTGCCGTGCTTTTCTATTACTGGATAATCTCCAAAAATGCTTTTGGCAAGGTCGTAAATATTCAATGGCCGGAGAAGGCTTTTTCTAAACACTCCGGAAGTCGGTGTTGGGTAAAGAGGAACTGCGGGCAAATTCGGATATTGAAGACGAAGTCGTTTTAATCGACACTCCGGGTTAAATTCCCCGCCGCTTGCGGCGTAATAGATCTGATAAGGTTCTCAATACCCCGCTGCTTGCGGCGGGGTAGTTTATTGACATAGGCAGATATAAGACCCATGACCCCATATTCCATGGGATCGAAGGCTATAGACTTCTTGTCAGCTTGGGCCATGTTGATGAGGCTTTTGTTTGCGTCTCTCATATTCTCTATGGTCTAAGTAGTGCCGAGGCACCAAGGTATGGGTTGCCGGAACAAGACTTTATTCCAATCTCCTTTGAAGAGAAGCTTATTCCTTTAGTTGACTTCCTGGTGGAGCATGACCGAGCCGTCTCGCTGGATAAGAGATTTGAATCATTGAGGCTGAGAAACAGCGCGAATAAGAATTTCTTGGTAAAACTCGAAAAGGCGGAAGTAAAAGCGAGGACGTTTATGCACCGGTTGAACAGTGAATTTAATATATCAATGGAGGAACTTGCGGCGAAAATTCTACAAAAGGAATGATTGATCAATACCGTCTTGATCTAAAGGTAGTGTGCTATGGTGAATATTACGATTCGTGAGGCAGACGTAACGGACTTGCCGAGTATTCTTCCTCTTCATGCACAACTTGAGTCTGAGGAGGGAGATATCCTGCCGGTTGAAGAGGGCCGAATGATCTTAGACAGAATCAAAAGATATCCTGACTATCGTATTTATGTCGCTCTCGTTGATAAAGAGATCATCGGAACATTTGCGTTGCTTATTATGGATAATCTTGCCCACATGGGCGCCCCTTCGGGCATTGTTGAGGATGTCGTGGTACATAAAGACTGGCAAAGGATGGGGACCGGCAAGGAGATGATGCGGTTTGCAATGGATTACTGCAGGGGAAAGGGCTGTTATAAGCTTGCGCTTTCGAGCAATGGCAGGAGGGAAATTGCTCACCGTTTTTATGAGTCCCTGGGTTTTCAAAGGCACGGATATAGTTTTATTGTGGAACTCAACAAGGGTGGATGAGCGCTATTTTGACGTTGTGCGATATGATGATAAGGGATACAGCTTTACCCCGTTAGAGAAAGCCGCCGACTTCTGTCGGCGGTTGATAATATGCATTTACAGGTTGTGGTATAAAGCCACAATCTGTCGGCGTTAGAGAACTTGTTCTCTAACGGGGTTTACTGAAAACCCAAAAAAATTACGGAGAAGTTATTTATGCAAATAATCGACAATCAGGTGGACTTTTTCTCTCTCGTCAGGCAAAACGCAATTTTAGAGAGCATTCTTGACTGTATCTTTGACGACCTGCTGATCATAGACAAAAAAGGCTTTATCATTCATATCAGCCGGAACACCAGCGAGAACCTCGGAGCCAACCGCGACGAACTCATCGGCAAGATGCTTTCCCTTACTCCCATCAAAATTACCCGCTCTGATGTTCCCGGTGACTCATTCGAGCATGGCTGCATAACCGGACCGTCATTAAAGCAAAATGAGGTCGTCATTTTTTCAACCGATGATGAGGAAATTATGGCGGGATGCAGGAGATCGTTTTGCTTTAAAAACGATACGGAAAATATCTTTAAGGAGGTCGCCAAGCTTAAAAAGACGGGGACCTATCTGAAACAGCTGAGCAGCGTTATCGGGAGTAAGTTCGGTTTGGAAGACATCATCGGCACGAGCGAGGCTATTGCAAAAGCCAAGTCGCGTATCGATATTGCCGCCCAGAGCGACTCGACGGTGCTTCTCTACGGGGAGAGCGGTGTGGGGAAGGAGCTTTTTGCGCATGCAATTCACTCCGCCGGCAAGCGGAAATACGCTCCTTTTGTCAAAGTCGATTGTGCGTCGATTCCCGACACCCTCCTGGAATCAGAATTATTCGGCTATGAGGAAGGGGCTTTTACCGGCGCCCGGAAAGGCGGAAAGCCGGGAAGGTTCGAGCGTGCCCATAAGGGAACCATCTTTCTCGATGAAGTGGGTGACATGGGTCTTCCTATGCAGGCAAAATTCCTCCGCGTTCTGCAGGAAAAAGAAATAGAGCGTATCGGGGGAATAGAGACCCTGTCTATAGATGCAAGAGTCATAGCCTCAACACGGTATAATCTGCAGGAGAAAATCGAGAAAGGGGAATTCCGGGACGACCTGTTCTACCGCCTGGAGGTTATCCCTATTTACATCCCTTCCCTGAGGGAGAGGAAAGAGGATATTCCGTTGCTTGTGAACCACTTTCTCAAAAGGCTTAACAAAAATTTGGGTAAGGAGATCAAATACGTTTCCGAGGATGTAATGGCTGTTTTCCAGGATTATGCATGGCCGGGAAATATCAGGGAACTGGAGAACGCAATCGAAGGGGCGATGAATCTCGCCACGGAAAATATCATCGGTATAAAAAGTCTTCAACTCCTGCAGAGGCGGAAAATAACGGGGTCCTCAACACCCCCTCTCATGATGGGGGAATCGGTAAGAGATACAGAGTCGGCGCATATACGGAGGGCGCTGGAAGTTACCAAAGGGAATAAGCTTGAGGCTGCGAGGCTTCTGGGTATTCCCCGGTCCTCCCTCTATCTGAAGCTCAAGAGATATAATTTATGAAATTACCATGGACACTGTTTGGCTGGATATGTCCATATAATGGACATATATTATTCTCCGTTTAAATAGATGATTTTAAAAGAATATTGATTGATTTCAAATAATTCTCTCCTCGTTTTCTGTCCTCATCCCATCTACCTGGAACATGAAATATCAACATTGTGAGTTACTATTGGACACTATTTGCCTGAATGTGTCCAAGTCATGGACAAATTCCCTTCCCTGTTAGACCCACCTTAATAAATATTCTTTAATATCAATTAATTACATTTTATTATCCTATTGGCATATCAATTGCTAATGTAATAATATGTTCAACGCAAGAGAGTACAGCAAGTGAAAGGCATGACATCTCGCGAGAGATTCCTTGCAGCTGTGAATCACAGGGAACCGGACCGTGTTCCTCAGCTGATCCGCCTCGGAAAGGAGGCCGGAAAGAAATTGGGGGAGATTTACGGGGCAACCGGCCCTGAACTGGAAGCGAGAATAGGCAACGATGCGATTTTTTGCCGTCTGGGCATCAATTCCGAGATGGAGATGAGCGTCGGTGACCTGGAGCAGGGCGAGACCTATATTAACGAATGGGGTGTCAAATACGAGCGACGGTTGAGCTTCAATTATCCTGTCGGACACCCGTTGAAAAGCAGGAATGACCTCAACGAGTATCGCTTCCCGGACCCTCACGACCCAAAAAAGATAGAGAAGCTCACCAATATCGTCAGAAAGTACGGCAACGAATTTGTCATTATAGCTGACCTGTCCAGCACACTCTTCGAAGCGGCTGCCGGGCATTTGAGAGGTATGGAGCAGTTTCTCATAGATTGCTATGAGGATCCGGTCTTTGCCGGAAACGTTCTGGACGGGCTGGCGGATTATTATTCAGTTCTGGGGGTCCGGGCAATCAATGAGGGCGCGGATATCATCAGGCTCGGCGACGATATCGGCTCCCAGCATGGAATGCTGATTCACCCCAGGCTCTGGAGAGGATTGATCAGGCCCAGACTGTTCCGGATGATCCAGACCTTCAGACAGGTAAATCCGGACATTATCATTCTTTTTCACTCCTGCGGAGATTTCCGTCCCATCATTCCCGACCTTCTCGATATCGGCGTTCGCGCAATAAGCTCAATGCAGGAAGTGGGATCCATGAATCTTACCGAAATCAAGAAGGAGTTCGGCAGGCATCTGGCATTCAAGGGCGGCCTGGATACTCAATATCTTCTCCCCATGGGGACACCTGAAGATGTAAGGGAAGGGGTCATGAGATTAATCCGAACCCTCGGCGAGGGAGGCGGATATATTTTTATGCCTTCTCATCTTCTTTACGATGATGTGCCTCTGGAGAATATCTGGGCCATGCTTGAGGCTTTGAAAGATTATGGAAGGTATCCGTTGAAGGAGAGTGCGCAGGAACCCGGGGAAAGCAGAAAGGATGAGTCCGGCATACCGCTCTCGACGAAGGACAAGCTGGAAGCCGTTGCGAAGATGGTTGAAAACGGAGAGGAACAAAAGGTAGAACAGTGGATACAGAGACTCCTTCAGCAGGGGATCGATGCGCGGGAAATATTGGCGCACGGACTGGAAAAAGGAATGCAGGGACTTGCAGACCAATTCAAAAATGGCGGTGTCTTTCTCCCTGAAATACTGATGGGCAACAAGGCCCTGCGCGCGGGAACAGCGGTGCTCAAGGTTCATCTCAACGGCCTGACGGAGAAACCGAAGGGTGTCATTGTTCTTGGAATGGTAAGAAATGACCTTCACGATATTGGTAAAAACATAGTGAAGATCATGTTTGAGATAGTGGGATTCAGGGTGATAGACCTGGGGGTAAATGTTCTGCCGGAAGATTTCGTTACTGCCGTTGAGCAGGAGAAAGCGGATATTTTGGCCATCTCGGCAAGAATGAGCACTACGCTAACCGGAATTAAGGATATTATCGAACTTTTAAAGAAAAAAAATCTTAGAGAAAAGGTGAAGGTCATGATAGGAGGCGCACCGACCACTCCGGATTTTGCCATTGAAATGGGGGCGGATGGTTTCGCCCCCGATGGGGTTTCGGCCGCCGCTAAGGCTTTGGAATTGTCGGGCTATTAGGACGTGCAGCTAAATTATATAAATTATAGGAGGAAACAAGTCGCATGAAACCACGGGAAAGATTTTTGACGGCGTTGAAGCACAAAGAGCCGGACCGGGTGCCCCAGCTGATTCGATGGGGGAAGGAAATGGGCGAAAGACTCTCTCAGATATACGGTGTTTCAGGTGAAGACCTCGGACCCCGAATGGGCAATGACGCCATTGTCTGCCAGGTCGGGATAAACGCCCTCATGGAAATGAGCGTAGGCGATCTATCCGAAGGGGAACCCTTTACGCGCGAGTGGGGCGTTGTCTACAAAAGACAATCGGGCTTCAATAATCCGATAAAACACCCGATTGAAAAGAGAGAAGACCTCGATACCTTTACATGGCCCGATCCGAATAGCCCCAAAAGACTGGATGAGATTAAACGGGTGATGGTGAAATATCATGATAATTATGTCGTGCTCGTCGATCTTTCCAGTTCCCTTTACGAGGCCTCGATGGCTCACCTTCGAGGGATGGAGAATTTCATCCTCGACTCCTACGATGACCCCGAATGGGTAGGGAGAGTTCTTGACGGACTCGCTGATTATTACAGCGCGCTCGGAACCCACGCGGTGAATGAAGGAGTCGATATCATAAGGATCGGCGACGACATAGGCACCCAGACAGGATTGCTTATTCCTCCGGAACTCTGGAGACAACTGGTCAAGCCGCGTCTCAGGAGAATGATCCAGAGCTTTAAGAAAGCGAACCCCAAGATCATCATCCTTTATCACTCCTGCGGCGACTTCAGTACGATATTCGATGATCTCATTGAACTCGGCGTCGGATTTATAAGCACGATGCAGCCAACAGGCGCGCAAGCCGACTATGCGGCGATAAAAAAGAAATTCGGGGACAGACTGGCATTCAAAGGCGGCCTGGACACCCAACAACTGCTGCCTCATGGTTCGCCGACGCAGATCAGGGAAGAGGTAAAAAAGATCCTGAAGGCATATGCCCCCGGCGGCGGGTATATATTTCAGCCCAGCCACATGCTCTATCAGGATGTCCCTATCGAAAATATTTGGGCAATGATGGAAGCGCTAAAAGACTATGGGAAATATCCATTAACAATTTAAAAAGGAGGAAGGATGAATGGCTGATTTAATGAGTCTTGCAAGTATGGTTGAAAAGGGGAAACACCTGGAAGCAGCCAGGCTAACCAGGGAGCTTTTGGATCAAAGGATGGATCCAAGCCAAATACTTCTTGAAGGTCTGCAGAAAGGACTGCTGGCATTGGGGGAGCGCTTCAAGCGAAACGAGTGCTTTATCCCCGAAATGCTTCTTGCCGCCAGGGCCATGCATGCGGGTATGGACCTGCTGCGGCCCTTGTTGGCAGTAGCGGATGCCAAACCTCTCGCAACTATTGTTTTAGGTACCGTGAAAGACGACCTTCATGATATAGGCAAGAACATGGTCGGGATGATGCTGGAAGGCGGGGGGTTTCGTGTGCTTGACGTTGGAGTCAACGTTTCACCGGAAAAATTCATGGAGTCTGTCCAGAAGGAGGGGGCAGCGATATTGGCGATGTCGTCTCTCTTAAGCACCACCATGCCATACCTGAAGACTACGATCGAGGCATTGAAGAGCAACGGCATGAGAGATAAGGTCAAGATATTGGTCGGCGGAGCGCCTGTCACGAAAGAGTATGCGAAGGAAATAGGCGCGGATGGGTATGCCTCTGATGCTGCTCGAGCAGTTGATGAGGCCAGGGAGCTCCTGGGCATATCGGCTTAAGTGCTTTTAGAAAGGGGGTGGTATATAAATATTTTCGGCTGATAAGCGTGCTGAGTAAAACAAAAAGGTTTAAATCAAGAAAAGGGAGGTAATGAAATGGATGGAGCTCATGCAAAGGAACTGACAAGTGACGTAGGCCCGCGGCTTGATAGGCTTCCGTGGACGACCTGGCATTTCAAGGTGGTTTTTGCCCTGGGGTTTGCCTGGTTATTGGACTCTCTGGAGGCGAGCATCATCGGGAGCGTTCTCGGTATAATGAAGAAAGTCTGGGCTTTTACACCGTTACAGGGCTCTCTGACGGTGAGTGTCTGGCTGGTCGGAATAATGGTTGGGGCTGTTGTCTTCGGTCATCTGGCGGATAAGACAGGCCGTAAGCCAATGTTCATCCTAACCCTCCTCTGGTATGCCCTCTTTACCGTGGCCTGCGCTTTTTCTCCTAACATCGAGGTATTCATTTTCTTCAGATTTATGGCTGCCTTGGGCATAGGAGGAGAATATGCGGCCATCAGTTCCGCTGTGGTGGAGTTTGTCCCCAAAAAAAATAGGGGAAGAATAAATGCCTTCATTATGTCATTGTGGCCGGTCGGAGCGATAGCCTCCGCTCTCCTCGTGATGTTCGCGCTGAAGCTTTTCCCGCCTGAGATTGCGTGGCGCGCCGGCTTCTTGATTGCTGTGGTGCTTGCTTTTTTCGCGTTGGTTATCCGGAAATTTCTCCCTGAATCTCCACGCTGGCTGATTGACCGGCACAGGTTTAAGGAGGCTGAAAAAATAGTTGATTCCATTGAAAAACATATAATGGAACAAAAAGGCCTCAAAGAATTACCGGCGGTAGAGCCTATCGCTATTCATCCGACGGTACATACCACATGGCAGCAGACAAAGGATCTGTTTACCAAATACCCCGGGAGGGTGGCCCTGGGAGCTTCCATGAATTTCTCGCAGGTCGCGCTTGGCTACGGCTCGATCGCCTACGCATCTTTGGTTCTTTTTCCCTCAACGAACACGCCGGCGGCTGATGTGCCCCTATACATGATGCTTGCCTTCGTATGCGCTTTTTTTGGCGGTATGACCTCGATGGGCATGGTGGACACGGTCGGCAGAAAGACTACCGGCGTACTTTCTTATCTGACTTTCCCCCTTTCCGCCTTGAGCATGCTCTTCGTCACCGACACCACGTCAGCCGTGATTTCACTCTGCATAATGCAGTATTGCTATACGTGGGGATGGGTCACGGAATATGTGATCAAGTCAGAGATTTTTCCAACTCGTATGCGCGCCGCGGGAATCGGCTGGGCTACCTTCTTCGGAAGACTTGGCGGAGTCATTGCGCCTCCTGTTCTGACGGGCGTCTATCAGTCTACCAAGTCGATTGAGACTGTTGCGTATGTTCTTGCCGCAATAGTGCTGCCCGGCTTCATCGGATCTCTGTTTTGGGCGGTAAATGGTGTTGAAGGGAAAGGCAGATCTCTGGAGGATATGGTAAAAAGCTGAAAAGGTTTTCTTGTCGCTGCCTTGACAGGAGGTTCTCCTCTTCGTGTGCGGAGAACCTCCTGTTCTTTGGCAGCTTAATAAATCCTGCGGTCTTAGAGGAGTTCTGACTTGAGGTATCTAAGAGAGTATCCAGGGGGTGACATAAGGATTGAACTGCCTGAAGTCCTGAGATACCTGGGCTACGGGAAGAGCAGGGAAGATATTTCTCCGGCGATCAAGGAAATCATAGAGAGCCAGATCATCCTTGCATATTCGCTTATAAAGCCTCGCGCAATTTACTCTTTTATTGATAATGTCTTCATAAAGGACCACCTCACTTTTAAGGATGCGCTAAAAATAGCCGTTGGGATATGCACTATAGGCCGGGAATTGCAGGACATGGCAGACGAGCACTTAAAAAAAAGGGCATACTTGGAATGGTTGGTCCTCGATGCTGTTGGAACGGTTGCCATAGAGAATTTGGTTGAATTAGTCGGTGATGAGATCAGGAGTAAAGCCTCCCATGAGTGCTTAGGAATTTCAGAGAGACTCAGTCCAGGGTGCGCAAATTGGCAACTTGATGGGCAAAATATGATCTTCGGTCATTTTTCCGGTGAGACCGTGGGAGTAACGATAAACGAAGCGTATATGATGAATCCTCGAAAGTCGGTATCCTTTGCTTACAAGTTGCAAAGAGATGGAATTGAAGAGGCGAGTTCAGATAAGTGCCGGTATTGTGAGCTTTACCGATGCAGTTATAGAAGAGTGAAATTAAAAGAAGTTTCGTGCAAAAAAACAAAGCGTGACACACTAAAATATGAGGAGGAATAATGGAAACGGTTGTTGAAGGGAAAAACAGCAGGGTAATAATCTCGAAGACAGCGCCTACGGTTATCATCGGAGAACGGATCAATCCGACAGGGAAAAAAAGGTTGACTGCGGCTTTGAAGGACAGGGATTTTGATTTTATCATACGGGAAGCGATCCGTCAGGTTGAAGCCGGAGCCCATATCATTGATGTCAATGTGGGAGCTTCGGGGATTGACGAGGAAGAGCTTCTGCCCGAGGTGGTGAAGAGGGTTGCCGATGCAGTTGATGTTCCGATATGCATTGACTCTTCAAACCCGGCAGCCCTCGAAGCGGCTTTGAAGGTGTGCCCCGGCAGGCCGCTGCTGAACTCTACGACCGGTGAGGAAAAGAGCCTGGTAACCGTTTTGCCTTTAGCCAAAAAATATAATGTCCCTGTAATAGCGCTGGTGAACGACGAAAGGGGAATTCCCAAGGATACGGCCACCCGTGTCGTCATCGCAAAGAAGATACTCGACAGGGCGGTGAGCTTGGGCATAGCTCCGGAAGACATCCTCATCGATGTCCTTGTACTGCCCATCGGCGCTGATACGGAAACCGGCAAGGTGACCTTCGATACCGCGCGGCGCGTTTCGGAGGAACTTGGCCTGAATATTGTCGTGGGAGCGAGTAACGTATCCCATGGTTTGCCTGACAGGAAGGTCATCAATACCGCCTTCTTTGCCCTGGGAGCGGCCTGCGGCATGACTGCCTATATCGCAGATCCGACAGTCGTTGAAATAACGCAGACTATTCTGGCAGCCGATCTCCTGTTGGGCAAGGACGAGTGGGCGGGCAATTACATCTCTTTTTACAGAAAGAAAGAGGCGTCAAAGAACGCTGCGGCCTGACGCAAAAAAGTCATCCAAAAGACCGTGAACGGTCAGTACCGGATGAAAAAGAAATGAGGGTGCAATTCCCCAAAGGTGAAAAAAAAGGGTCACTATGAAACTTGTGCAGGTAGCAGGATGGCTGGGTTCAGGAAAGACAACACTTGTAATAGCCCTTGGCAAAGGTCTTGCGAAGAACGGAAAGAAGGTAGCCATTGTTGTTAATGAGATAGGGGCAATTCCCGTTGACGGCAGAGTTGTCCGGGAGTATGGTCTCACGGTGAGCGATATCGGCGGCGGTTGTATTTGCTGCCAGGTGTCCGGTAACATGTTCAGGACGATAAAAGCGCTCTATGAAGGTCCCAGGCCTGATATCGTTATTATTGAGCCCACCGGCCTTGCAGTGCCCGGGTCTATAAGGGAGACGATCAGGGCAGGCGCGCATGAAATGGAAATCTCTATGGGACCGATCATCGTGCTCCTTGATATTCCGCGCGCGGAGAAACTCCTGGGATATGAGGGTCTGAAGAGGCTGGTGACCGCCCAGATGGTCGGCGCCGACATTATCGCCCTCAGTAAAGTCGACATGGCGACAGAGGGCAAGCTGCTTAAGGCGCGTGGCGCTGTTTGCGCGGTAAATCCTCGGGCAGAGATTATTCACCTCTCAACCAGCAGCGGGGAGGGAGTTGCCGCACTCCTTCAGGCGGTGATGGAGATGAAGGTAGAGGCATGAGCGATCCCCTGAAGATAAGCAAGACAAACCCCTTGCACGAGGACATAAAAGCTTACGCAGTTGCGTGCCGGCTGTCGAGGGAAGAAAAGATCAGCAGCGGTGAGTTGAGGGACTTTGCAGAGGAGTTAATGAATGTCATTTCCGCATCGTGCGTCCGGCGGGGCGCTAAAGTGGTGGGACATATCAAGGCATATTTGGACTATGGGACCGGATTCCTGCATGCCCACACCCTTGGTGAACCGGGGGATATAACAATAGACGGCAGGGATGGAGACCCGGTGAACCATTTTAAGCTGGTCATAAATTCCGTGGTCTACGGTCTTTCCGAAGAGGCCGTCAAGGAAGCCACAGAATCTGTGCTGATAAACCTGATTTCGAAATTTAGGTTCCTGAGAGAGCCCTGATTCGTTTAATGGCGTCAATCGGAAACAAAAGGCAGGGTTATTGAAGGCTGTGAGGCGGGAAGAGCCTGACAAAGTACCGCAGTTAGTACGACTGAGGCAGGAAGTCGCTCAGAGGCTTTCCAGGATTTCCGGGGTGTCTCTGGGCATGAATTAGACATTCGAATCTGTAAAGCGCTATTGTTTGCCGGGATGGATTGAGTAATAGAGGACAAAACGAGGTTGAAATAAATCCTTGAAGCCGAAAAAATAATATATGCTATGGAGGTAAATGATGTTAAAAAGACTTCTAGAAAAAATTCACAACTTCAGGCTGTTGCCGATGTTTGTCATCGTCAGCATGGTAATCGGCATCGCCATCGGCAAGTGGTACGGGATTTCAAATTTTGCACTCACGCCGCCTATTGACGCCATTAAATCAATATTTCGCGGAACGTATGAATTCAGTATCCCCAATACCCTTGCGCTCGGAGTCGTGGTCGGCCTTTTCATGATGATGTATCCTGCAATGGCGAACATAAAGTTCGAGGACCTGGGGAAAGCGACACGCTCGCCGAAACAGCTTCTTATTGTGGCCTTTTTCAACTATGCCATCGCACCATTCTTTATGCTCCTGCTCGCAAAGATTTTCTTGAGCGGCGAGCCCGACCTTTATACAGGGCTTGTCCTTTACGGGCTCGCCCCGTGTATCGCGATGGTGATTGTCTTCACATATCTTTCTGCAGGAAACGGGCCTCTGGCGATAATCCTCGTGGCATTGAACTCAATTATCCAGATGATATTGATTCCTGTCTATGCCAAACTGCTTTTAGGCGATGTAGAATTTGATGTATGGGTTGTCGGCGAAAGCGTGCTTTTATATCTGGGCATTCCTCTTATTGCTGGAATGCTGACAAGGTTTTTAGGCGTTAAACGATTCGGCGAGGAATGGTTTCACAAACTGAAATTCCATCTCGACACCATGTCTATTATCGGGCTTTTATTCACTTTGGTTGTAATGTTTGCATTGAAAGGGGACTTAATTCTTGAAAAGCCGTTCTTAATAGTCCAGATGGCAATACCCATGACACTTTTTTTCTGGGTTATGTTTGTGGTTGTGTATCTGACAGGATGGAAACTGGGACTGAATTATAAGGATGCTGTAGCAGTAGGATTTAATGCAACAGGAAGGGATTTTGAGATAGCAATAGCTATAGCGATTACCGCATTTAACCCTGCCGTCGCTTTGGCGACTGTCATCGGACCGCTGATAGAGGTGCCTGTTATGCTTGCACTTGTGTGGTTTGCAAAGAATACCGAACATAAACTTTTTAAAGAGAGGTAGCAGATAATGAAAATCGAGATCTATGACCCGGCAATGTGCTGTTCATCAGGGCTCTGCGGGCCAACACTCGATCCGGTACTGGTCAAAATGAATGATGCTGTGCTGGCCCTAAAAAAGCAAGGTATTGCTGTCGAACGTTTTAACCTGGCCCAGCAGCCGAAGGCATATATGGAAAACAAGACAATTGCAGATCTTCTCCGCAAGAACGGCAAAAAGATACTGCCGGTCGTCATTGTGAACGGCGAGGTCTTTAGGACAGGTGAATATCCTTCTTACGAAGACTTATGCAAGGCCCTTGGCATCGAACCGTTGAAGCACAAACCCATAGCACTGAACATAATGTAGGGAGGACTCATGATTAATCTAACCGATGATGCAGTGAAGAGATTTAAAGACCTGATCGGGGTGAAAAGGACCAAAGATCACGGAGTGAGGATATTTACAACCAGCGGGGGGTGAGGTCCGTCTTTGGCTATGGACATAGCCGATGGCGCTGAAAAGGGGGATGTAACCCTTGAGAAAAATGGGATAAAGGTTTTTCTGGAGAAAAAGGCAAACAAGCTGTTTTCAGATGCAACCATAGATTTCTCTGATGAGCGGGGCTTTATCATAAGCGGCATGAAGCAGGCTTCCCGTTGTTGCTGAGCGAAGGAGCGAAAATGACGAAATATTTATTTTTCTCAGGCAAGGGCGGTGTAGGCAAGACAACGATGGCGTGCGCCACAGCGATACATTACGCACAGGCAGGCAACAAAACGCTGATAGTAACGACTGATCCGGCATCCAACCTATCCGATGTATTTGAGCAGGAGATTGGCCATAAGATAACCCTGATTAAAGCGGTGGCTGACCTCCACGCCATGGAGATAGACCCCGATGAGGCAACGAGGGAATACAAGGAGCGCATCATAGGGCCGTTCAGGGAGATTATGCCAGAAGATGTCATTGCCTCTCTTGAAGAGAACCTGAGCGGCCCCTGCACCACGGAGATGGCATCCTTTGACCGGTTCATGGATTTTATGGAAGGCAATGAATATGACGTAATCGTATTTGACACAGCTCCCACCGGACATACTATTCGGCTGCTTGAGCTTCCTGTTGACTGGTCAAGGCATATAGAGGAATCGGCAAAGGGAAGCGGACAGACTTGTCTTGGACCCGTTCAATCCATACAGGGCTCAAAGGACAAATACGACCGGGCTACCGCGCTCCTGAAGGACCAGGCCAGAACTACCTTCATCTTCGTTATGCGTCCGGAGGAGCTTTCCCTCTATGAAACGCTCCGGGCGTCGAAGGAGCTGGAGACAATAGGGATCAGATCAGGGGAAGTGATTCTTAATGGGGTGCTGCCTGAAGAGGTCTGTGATATCTCTTTTTTCAAAAAAAAATACTACGCTCAGCAGAATGTTATCAGGCAAACAGAAAAGACGATTGCACAGCCAAAACGCTGTATGTATTTACGGGATAATGAGGTGAAGGGAGTCTCTGCATTGCAAGACATAGCCCGTGAGCTATTCACAGGGAAAAAGCCTGTTTATGAAATTGAGCGCATGCAACCGGCGCGGCTCGTGCCGAAGATTGAACGTCCTGACATCGACGCGCTCTTCCTCCCGGCAGGGCAGACAAAGGCCTTATTTTTCATGGGAAAGGGAGGAGTTGGAAAGACCTCGATATCCTGCATGACTGCTTTGTATATAGCACAAAAAGGGGTTAAGACCCTCCTTGTGACGACGGACCCTGCAGCTCATATCGGCGAAGTCCTCGACGTTAAGGTCGGAAGCATGCCGGAGAATATCACCGATAATCTGTTCGCGGTGATGGTCAACCAGCAGGAGGCATTTCAGGAGTATAAAGAACGAATTTTGAGCGAGGCACGGGGAAGATATTCAGAGGATATGCTTGCGACAATGGAAGAGGAACTCAATTCTCCCTGCACAGAGGAAATGGCCGCCTTCGATAAGTTCATACAATACATTGAAGACAAGGACTATGAAGTCGTCGTATTCGATACCGCGCCTACCGGTCATACCTTAAGACTCCTTGACCTTCCTTTCGATTATGCCAAACAGGTGGAGATGATGGTATCAGCAGCGGAAAGCCGTGAAATCAAAGAAACTGCTCAGAACAGGTTCAGGGATATCATCAGTACGCTGAGGGACAAAAAAAGGACCGTCTTCAGCCTCGTGCTGTATCCCGAGTCCACACCGATCATGGAATCTTACAGGGCAATGCTCGACCTGAAGGAGGCGGGCATTGAAACACAGCTTGTTGTTGCAAATATGGTCCTTCCGGAAGAGGTCTGCACAAATAACTATTTCAAGAACAGAAGACATATGCAGGTGAAATATCTTGAGGAGATCAAAGAGAAATTCGGCCTTCCCGTGGTCCAGGTTCCGTTGATGCAGGAAGAGATCAAGGGGCTGAGCCGGCTGAAAGTAGCTGCAGCGAGCCTATAGCGAAAATTCGCTTGAAACATCGCCGATTTTACCGTCAGTGGTAAATTATCGGTAATTGGACAGCAGAACGGTGAACCTGGATCTGGGAGATGGATCTGCCTGTCTAAAAGACTTGATTTGCAGGAGTGAGTTTCAGACAATTAGATTGTTTTGGACAGCAATGAGTTGCGCTTATAATTCCATACGTCGGGAGAGAATGTGGTCACGTTGATGAAGGGGACGGAACTTGCCGCGAAGATCATCGGAGCGGTGAATGAGGAGACCGACCGGCTCGCCCGGTCCGGCATTCGTGCGGGGCTCGCACTGGTGCTGGCCGGCGAGGACAGATCTTCCTTTATGTACTGTCAGGCCACGCAGTCCGCGGCGGTCAGGGCGGGCGTCGACATCTACAATCACACATTGCCGGCATCGGTGTCGCTGAACGAGCTCCTGAACCTCGTCAAGAACCTGAACAACGACGAACGGGTCAGCGGCATTCTCATTTTTCTGCCGCTGCCGCGCCTTATCGACACCCGCAAGGTCATGAACGCCATCGCTCCGGAAAAAGATGTAGACGGTCAGGGATCGATCTCCGTGGGCCGGCTCTCCGCGGACGAATCCACGACCCAGCTCTTCGAGCCGGGATTCACGCTTGCAGCAAATTCTATCTTTCTGCCCTGTACGCCCTACGGTGTTATGCGGCTGCTCGAACACTACGGCATCGACCCGAAAGGGAAGAAGGCCGTCGTCGTCGGCAAGAGCCTCGCCGTGGGTAAGCCGCTCTCCATGATGCTGCTTGTCAAAGAGGCGACGGTCACGGTCTGCCACCGGGAAACGAAGGATCTTGGGGCGGAAACGCGGCAGGCCGACATCCTCTGCACCGCGACTGGAAAGCCGGGTCTCATCACCGGCGACATGGTGAAGTCGGGGGCAGTGGTGGTGGACATCGGCATCAATGTCCTGCCTGACGGCAGGATCGTGGGCGACGTGGACTTAGACGCAGTATCGAAAAAAGCTTCGCTGATCACGCCGGTGCCGGGCGGCGTGGGGCCGGTGACAATCGCCATTGTGCTCAAGAATACCGTTATCTCAGCCAAGCGCATGGTCGGCGTCGGATAGCGCTTCATTGTAAATCAAAACGGCTGAGCGATGAGCGACTCAAAAAATACGATCATGATCGAACAGAAAGCTGTTTCGAGATGTTCAGAGGAAGTTTGCCAACCTGCTCTGTAAGGAGGATACTCATTATATTATTCCTGCCGCTCAATGCACGCTGCTATTTAATCTTACCCAATTCCGCGAACAAATGGATCATGCTCCTGCAGGCGCTTTCCCAGTCGGCGATGACCAGGCTTTCATTCTCGGAGTGGGCTGCAGCAAAGGGGTCGCCGACGCCGAAGAGCAGCGCAGGGACGCCTCCCAGGGTCTCGGTGATGGTCCGGACAAAGGGGATCGAGCCGCCGGCGCCGATGATCGCGGGTTTTCTGCCATAGCCCTTTTCCAGCGCTGTCAGCGCCGCTTCGAAGACCGGTCCATCGGTGTCGGTCCGCCACCAGCGTGAAGGGGACTCGGATGTTACAGTCACCTGCGTTCCCCAGGGGGCCTGTTTCATCAGGTGGTCCTTCAAGAGCTCCAGCGTTCTCAGAGGGTCCATGTCCGGGACGATGCGAATGCCGATCCGCGCCCAGGCAACGTCGTTGATGATGTTTGCGGCCTGTTTCCTGCTGCTGGCCTCGATGGCGTTCACGGCGATGGAGGGACGGTGCCACATCTTCTCATAGACCGTTCCCGGACCGCCGGTAATACGGACGCCGTCAAGGAGCCTGGACTGCTTCCGGTAGGCGGACTCACTAAAGGGCAGGCTGTCCAGGCTTTTCCTGTCCCGGGGGGAAAGGGACTTCACGTTGTCCAGCAGGCCCGGGACCGCGGGAATGCCTTGATCATCAACAAGCGTTGAGAGCATCCTGGCCAGGGCCAGGACAGGATCGGGCAGGGGGCCGCCCCAGGTACCCGAGTGAACGCTCGACGAGAGGGACCTGACCTCGACGGTAACCGTCACGATACCCCGGAGCGAGGCCGTAAGTGAGGGAACACCGGTGTCGAAGTTCTCACTGTCGGCGATGACCACCGCCTCCGCAGCGAGGAGCTTATGGTGGCTGGTGAGGAGCGTTTCAAGATTTGACGATCCGACCTCTTCTTCCCCCTCGATCAGGACCTTCACATTGACCGGCAGCCTGCCCGCGCCCCGCAGCCAGGAACTGAACGCGGCGATATGCATCATTGCGCCGCCCTTGTCGTCCGAGGCGCCCCGGCCGTAGAGCCTTCCCTCCCGCTCCGCCGGGTCAAAGGGAGGGGTTTTCCAGAGTTCCTCCCGGCCGGCCGGCTGGACGTCGTAGTGGGCATACAGGAGCAGAGTGGGTTTCCCCGGCGTTTCCAGCCACTGGCCGAACACGGAAGGGTAGCCCGAACCTGTCTCGAGCAGCTGGACATCGTTGAACCCGTGTTTCCTGAGCAATGCGGCAACGCCGTCCGCGCATGTTCTGACCGGCGCGGCATCGAAGCCAGGAAAGCTTATGCTCGGAATGCGGACAAGGTCCTTGAGGTCCTGCAGATGGTCCCGCGCATGTATCTTGAAGTGGTCAAGGGCCGCGGGAAGCTCTCTGTCGGTCATGGGTACTCCTTTACCCCGTTAGAGAAAGCCGCCGGCTTCTGACCCGTTAGAAATGTTGCGCTATTGACACCGATCACGGTTACAATTCATAACTTGCGGCCTATGAATTTCTAACGGGTCCTGTCGGCGGTATATATCATTCCTTAAAAAGTCCACGTCATGCGTGAGAACAATTGCGCCCAACTCCTCGGCTTTTGACAGATGGAATTTATCGGATTTGCCGCCGAAACCTAGTTCAACAGCGGAATGTACCGTAATCCTGCGCCTCCGAAGTCCATCGATGATGGAGGTCTCGATGTTTTCATCGGCGTAGATTATCATGCAAGCTTTGCCCGCAGCTTGGAAGGATATTGCTTTTTCAGCTGGGTGAGGAAGGTCTGATCGTCTTTATACTTCTTGTCGAGTGCGGTTTTGTGCTCATAGTAATACGAGAGGGCATCGTGAATCTGCTCGAGTTTAAGATGCGGATATTCGTCAACAATCTTATCCGCGCTTAAGCCCATGAGTTCGTATCTGACGGCGATATCCATAACCTTGATGCGGGAGCCGCGCACAACGGGCTGCCCGCCCGATAGTTTGGAATCAATGGCTATGTAGGGGTGATTTGTTTTTTTCTCTGCCACCGGCATAACTTAAATCTCTTTTTCATCTTGATAGAGACTATTATACCGAAATAACGCCGGAAAACAATCCAATTTATACCAGCTATATCGTAAAGTCAGCGCTTGGGTGTTCGTCCTATCCCTCCGTCAATCACCGGTCTTCTCCTTGGTCCATGCGGCAGTCACTGGTCTTGATCTGCAATTATCTGTGATACCATTAAAATACCCCATTCTCCCCCCTACCATTTGATATACTTTGGAAAATCGGCTGTTCTGATGGCGAACAAACAGAGGATATCAATAACCTCGCAGCGTCGGTGGTCTTGCGAACGATGCGCGATCAGGGGTAGATCTTTGATATTTATACCAAAAATCATCAACGAAGTCGATCCTGACATTTATCGGGAAATTCTGGATTATGTGGAAAAACAGCGCGGAATTGATTTCAATGCCTATCGTGCAAGCACGATACTGCGAAGGCTTGCCTTACGGCTTCAGATCCTCGGTCTGTCGGATTATGACTCCTATCGCCGTTTTCTCAAAGAAAACTCCAGTGAAATAGACGCCCTCATCGATACATTCTTCATCAACGTCACACACTTCTTCAGAAACCCCTTCGTCTTTGAAGTCCTCCATAACTTCATCCTTCCCGAGCTCGTCGATACCTGTAAAAACGACACGCTGCGCATATGGTGCGCCGGATGCGCAAGAGGCGAGGAGGCGTATTCCATCGCCATTCTTCTGAAGGAGATCGCTGACAAGGACTCGGCGTCTTTTAAAAGCTTCATCATTGCGACAGACATAGACCGGAAGGCTCTCGCTGACGCCGAACGGGCCGTGTACAAAAACGAATCTCTTCTCGAAGTGAAAAAGCAGTATCTCGATAAATACTTTACCCGGAATGGCGGCATGTACTCAGTGAACCAGGATATCCGGTCCATGGTGATGTTAGCGTGCCACGATGTCACCACCCGCACATCGCCAAAAGAGGGGATATTCACCGAATACCATCTTGTTTTTTGCAGGAACCTGCTCATCTACTTCAACCGCGATCTTCAAAAGAGGGTGGTGAAGCATACCTCAGGCTTGCTAAGTGAAAATGGATATCTGATCCTCGGCGAGGCGGAGACCATGGCTGAACAGGGTTTTTCGGAATTCATGCCCCATACGAAGATATACGGGAGAGGAAACTGAGCACCATGAAGAAATGGCTGTTGGAAAAAAAATGGCGTGCGATCCTTGCGGGGATCCTTGTGGTGGCCATACCGCTCATCGGTCTTGCCTTGTTCGTCAATTTTACCGGAACAGCGGCCCTTGAGGAACGGGTCATTAATGAAAACAGGAATTACTCGCTCATTGCCGCCCATACTCTTGAAATGAATGTGAAGAGCCTGATCTACGCGGGAAAAGCCTTTGCTACGAGACCCTTGTTACTGCAAGATTTAAAAAAACGCGCTTATGCTTATAAGGATACGCAAATACACCTTAAGAACCTGATCGATAATATCCCGGGCATCCAGAGGGCATTTATTACGACCCCTCAGGGGGTCCAGATCTCCAATTATCCTTTTACCGCTGATACCATCGGCAAGGACTTTTCAGCAAGGGACTGGTATACGGGCGTATCGATGAAATGGGAACCCTATGTCTCTGAATATTATCTCAGGGCGGCGAAACCCCAGCGATATGTTTTCGCCATAGCCATACCCATAAGAGTGGAAGAACAGGTCATAGGTATCCTTGTGATGCAGCCCAAGGATGATTTTATCAATGAATCCGTGAGCAACCTTGATATCGGCAACGGATATGTATATGTGGTGGACAAAAAAGGCGCGCTCATTTATCACCAGACGCTTGTCATCGACAGGATCATTGATTACTCAAATGTATCGGTTGTCCAGAAAGTTATGAAGGGGATGGAGGGCGTGGAAAGGTTTATCGACCCGTTGGACAACGTTCCGGTGCTCTCATCCTATCACCCGATGGAAGAATGGGGGTGGGGAGTGGTTGTGGACAGGCATCTGGATGTGGTCCTTGCACCGGTGAGAAAAGTGACTGTCTGGCTAGTCGTGGTGACGGGGCTCATGCTCCTCTTCGGGGGATATACCGCCTACCGGGGGGCGGACCTCCTGGTCGAAACAGAACTGCTTGCAAAAAAACTTCAGGCAATGAACGAAGAGCAGCAGGCCATGAACGAGGAGCTGCTTTCGCAGCAGAGAGAGATTGCCGAGGCGAACCAGAGGCTTGAGGAAGCGTCGCGGACCAAGTCGGACTTTCTCGCCAACATGAGCCATGAGCTCAGGACGCCCCTGAACGCGGTCATCGGGTTTTCCGAGATCCTGCAGGACGAGTTGTTCGGAAAGCTGAATGAAAAGCAGCGGGAGTATGTAAAGAACATCCTCAGCGGCGGCACACACCTGCTCAATCTCATCAACGACATCCTCGACCTCGCGAAGGTTGAAGCCGGCAAGATGGAGCTTGACCTGTGCAAGGTTTCGGTCAAGGACAGCCTGAATGCGTCGATCATGATAGTTAAGGAAAAGGCCATGAAACGCGGGGTCAAGCTCGATTGTGAGCTGTCGCCGGAGGCCGACATCGAGATCGAAGCGGATGCGAGAAAATTCAAGCAGATCATGTTCAACCTGCTCTCCAATGCCGTGAAGTTCACGCCGGAGGGGGGAGCGGTGCGCGTGCAGGCACGCTTAAGTGCGGAATGCGGAGTGCGGAATGCGGAATTAATGGAAGAAGAAC
>CAYILT010000021.1:0-5381 GCA_964364055.1 uncultured Nitrospiraceae bacterium
TAGGAATAGGCCTTGGCTCAGGCATAGGGCGACCGGGGATAGAACGGCGTGGTCTCCCGCTGCGGCGTCTCCACCACCTTGCCATAAAGCTCAGACGACGAGGCCTGGTAGAACTTCGTGTTCAGGCCGGTCTCGCGGATCGCTTCGAGGATCCTCACGGTACCAAGCGCGACGACCTCTCCGGTGTATTCGGGGACATCGAAGGATACGCGGACGTGGCTCTGGGCGCCGAGGTTATAGATCTCGTCCGGCTTCACGTTGCGCAGCACACGGTTCAATGAACTGGCGTCGTTCAGGTCCCCATAGTGCAGGAACAGGTGGACCCCCATCTCGTGCGGGTCCTGGTAGATATGATTGATCCGTCCGGTGTTGAAGGACGATGACCTGCGGATCAGGCCATGAACCTCGTAGCCCTTTTTCAGCAGCAGTTCCGCAAGATAGGATCCGTCCTGTCCGGTGATGCCCGTTATAAGAGCCCGTTTCATTGATGAAAATGTCTCCTTTTGTTCTGATAATTCAAGAAGTTCAATATAAATTATATTACGCTTACTGTCAAGAAGTTATCTGCTTCCTGCCGGGTGAACACTCCCGGTACGGATGCAAATGCCCATGACGAATGCAAAACTGAAACGGAGTATAAAGATATTGAACAGGGAATCCGTCATTCCGGCGACCAGGTAGTGGACGGCCACAGCTGTCGCAAGGAAGGACAGTTGTTTTTGTCCCGGAGGGATGTCCCTAAAAGGCCGCGTGAATTCAAAGATGCGGTAAAAAATAAACAGCAGCGCACCCAGGCCGAGAATACCGTTCGTGGCAAGGGAGAAGAGATACATGTTATGAGGCTGATTGTAATCCAGTATCCGCGCGGGAACGGTCCCGGAGGCCACATAGAGGCGCATGGTGGGCATATAGTCGCCGGTCCCGACGCCGAGCGGGGGGTTCGACAGGAACATGCTCGCTGCCGCCTTCCACATGACGAACCGGTCTCCCAGCGACGTGTAGGTCTGCCCCGCAGCATACTGGGAAATGTCGCTGAAGATGCTGCTGACCCGGTCATGGACGATGGGATTGAACCGATAGGCCAGGAGGCTTCCCGCAGCAACGAACGCCAGGGTGACATAGAACACCTTCTTCCGCTCGGCCAGCAGCCAGCTCAGGACGATACCGGTCGCGATCATGCCGAACCAGGCGGTCCGGGATATTGACAGAAGAATGCACAGGATCGCCAGCAAGATAAAGCCGGTCAGCAGCGTCTTCTTTGCGGACGCGAGCCGTTCCCTGCCGAACAGGAAGAACGACAGGGCGGCATAGACCCCGACGGCGTTGAGGTTTGAAAACCAGATGTGATGGACATGAAGCGGATAGACAGGAAGTGAGAACTTGCGGTCGGCGATGAACCCCAGGTAGGTCAGGAGACCGATCACATCGAGGACAAGGACCCCGGCGATGAAGATCAGGATGAGATTGTCAGTCAGTTTTGCCCGTTCATCCGCGTCGTGGACAACATCGATCACTACCGATGTCATGAAATAAACGAGGAACAGGCCGGCGACCTTGTTCGCGATGCCGAGCCCGTCTGCGAGCTTCTCCGTGTAGATGATACCGATGACCGTGACGGCAAGATACGCGAGCAGCGGAATGACAAGGGGCTGGCTGATGTTCGCCAGGATGGATTTTCTGTACTCTTGATATCGCACGATAAGGACCAGCGAGGTCAGATAGGTCAACGTCATCACGACGTTCACAGCGGTCTTCGACAATGCGAGGCTCAAGCTGAAGACTGCAAGGAAAACGATCAATATTTTGTGATGGGCTGTTGTCGTCATCTGCTGTAGTATCCTTTCCTCAAATGCCTGAAAATGCGCATGGGCCTACTTTTTCCTCGCAACGGCGATAAGACACTCGCCGAAGAATATCTCGTCCGACATGATGGTCTTATAGAGCCCGCGATGATCTCCCCGGTCGCGCTTCCGGTCGCGATAGTTCTTATTCACATAAAAGAGCCTGAACAGCGGTCTCAGCAGACGGGTCAGGATGTTCCTGGCGGCGTACCGGTTCGTGTGGATCTGCTCGATGGTAAATCCGCAGCATTCGAGGATGAACTGCAGTTCAAAGTAGCTGATGGGCGCGATATGGTAGTTGTCCAGGTCGCAGGACCAGGACCGGTCCTTCACGAGCGGCCGCTTGAAGTGCTCGTACCTTCCTTCCATCAGATAACGGAGCCGTGACCGGATGTTCAGGATGTTCGGCGTTGTGATGATCAGGCGGCCGCCCGGCTTCAGGGCCCGATGCAGGTTCCTCACGAAGTTCCACTGGCTCTGAAGATGCTCGACGCCTTCCACGCTGATGGCGACATCGAATGCGCCCTCGGGGAACGGCAGGAGCTTCTCGTTCAGGTCTACGCGCTGCAGGGTCAGTTTCGGGTGGTCCCGCGTTCCACGGAACTTATTGACATCGATATCTCCACCCGTGACGGTTTTTCCCGCCCGGAGGAGCCGCTCCGCAAGCGCACCGTATCCCGTGGGGAGGTCAAGGAAGTTCAATCCCGGAATGGTCATCGCAAGGTCGTAGACCTTCTCGTGCACGCCTGCGGGTGCTATCGGCTCGGGAATGTTCGTCGTCATAGAGGATTCATCCTGTTCGTTCGAGGATCATGACCGGTAGAGCGCGGTCAGTTTCTGGCCATAGCTGGCCATGGAAAAATCTCGCTTCGCGATTTCCTTACACTGATCAGAAAGGGCCCGGTATCTGTCGTGGTCCCGGTAGAGTTCCAAAATGCTTTCCGTAAGCGGTTGCACCCCTTTATCCGGCGAATACAGGAAGCCGCAGCCATGATCATCCACCAGTTCCGCGCCCCCTTCCCCTTCCCGCGCGATGATGGGCGTGCCTGCGGCCATACCCTCCATCAGGACCACCCCGAGGGCCTCGTTCTCCGACGGAAGGATGGTAACGTGGCTCAGCGCCAGGATCTCCGGGACATCGCGCGTCCATCCGGTAAAGAAAACATTGTCCGAGATGCCGTCAGTCCTGGCCTGGCGGAGCAGAGCTTCATAATATTCTCCTTCCACGGGATCGCCGATGATGACCAGGAGCGGATCCTCGCCGCTTTTCTTGCAGGCGGCTACGACCTCCAGGGAGACCGAATGCGCTTTGCGCGTCAGCATGCTGGATATATGGCAAAATATCAGGCTGAAGCGTTCGATGCGGAGTTTTTCCTTCCAGGCGGAACGCTTTTCCTGATCAGGTTCCGAGAACCGATTGACATCGATACCCGGGCGGATGAGTGTTATCTTATCGGGAGAAATGCCCTTCTGTTCCAGCAAGCGCTGCTGCATGCGGGAGAGCACGGTGATCCGGTCCATGAACCGGAATCCCGGATGGCAGCGCGGGACCATCATGGTGCTCACCACGCGCCTCCCCGTCAGTTTGGCAACGATGGCCCCGAGATAATCGGCGCGGTCGAGCGTGGTATGAATGACATCGATATTCCGCTCTTTGATGAACCTTCGCAGGAAGAGAATGTCCGCAAGGCCCTTCATGGCGATACCGTGATACGGGATGCCGAGAGCGCGAACGGAGTCGGCTACGTAGCCTTCGCTCCCGCGGGCGACCACGAAGACCTCATGGCCGAGGTCGTGCAACGCCTTTACCTGGTCAAGGAATATGCGCTGGGCACCGTACCGGTCATTCTTCGATATCATTTGGAGTATGCGCATGCTCATCCGGTCACACCGCGATGAAGCTGTAGAAGCGACCGGAAATAGCGCTCATAATCATCGACCATCCGCTCGCGTCCAAATCTGTTCTGGACCCAGCCCGGGGCGGCTTCAGCCATGGTCCGGAGCCGTACATCGTCACCAAGGAGGCCGGACAAGGCGCTGGCCATTTCCCGGGCGGCGCCGTCCACCAGGATACCGCAGGGAGAGTTCTCCAGGGAATCCCTGATACCACCGGCGTTGAACGAGACGACCGGCCTTTCCATTGCCATTGCCTCGAGGATCCAGATGCCGAAGCCTTCGTTCCGGTAAGTGCTGACCGCGACGTCGATATCAGCGTAGAACAAGAGCATATCGTCCTTCGCGAGCCTTCCGGGCCAGAGGACCGAGCCCGCAAGGCCGAGTTCAGCCGCGCGTTGTTTGAATGAATCAACGGCTGGGCTGCCCGAATCAGTACCGACGATGGCATACCTTACATCCGGAAAACGCTCCCGGAGGACGGCAAGCACATCAAGGAACTCGATCTGGTTTTTCCAGAGGTCTCCGACCGTGCCGATGATCTTCGTATCAGGGGCGAGCCCGAAGCGTTTCCGGAGCCAGCCGCGCTGCACTGCTGACTGCTTGAACTTTCCGAGGTCGATGCCGTAATACAGGACCGTGATCCGGGAGGCCAATACGGGATCGAAGGATGTCAGACCGTCCTGGATATGGCGCGAGATGGTGGCAATGGCGTCCATGCGCCGGAGCAGGAACCGGGACCGGATGAATTCCGGGACCTGGGGCGTGTACATGAGCACGGGCCTGGTTCCGGAGAGCAACACCCCCAGCCAGGACTGGATGATGTCATGGCCGCGCTGAATGTTCACGATCTCGTAGTGCTGTACACGGAGGATCCTGGCGATCTTGAGGACCGAGGTGAGCGCACGTGGACCTGAACGGTCGATCGGGTACAGGGCGATACCGCTTCCCTGAAACAACTCCACGAGCGGGGTGTTCGGACGGCAGACCAGACCGACCTGGATGCCCCTCTTGAGCAGGCCGGGCAGCAGCTCCCGGAGGAACTCCTCCCCCCCTCCCCGGCTTCTGAAATTATTCACAAAAAGGATCTTCATTTTATTTATAGAGGTCATTTTTGAGCTTTCTTTGAGTATTCCCATGCCTTCGCGTACTTGGCGAAAACATAATACGCATGGAACAGGTTTATCATGAGGCCGTGCTTGCCGTCCAGGAAACCGAGCCGGATAACATATTTATAAATGAATGTGAAGACCGGTCTGAAGACGATGTTGAACCAGGTCGTCTTGCGGGCAGGGATGCCTTTTTCCGCCATCACATCTACGGCCAGGCTGGAATACTTGTTGATGGTCGACAGGTAGGATTCCAGGCCCGGGTATGCATAGTGCAAGATCGCATTGCGGGTATGACCGATGGAACCCTCGACCCGTATGGCTTCGTGAACGGCCCGTTCCTCGAAGCGTCCTTTCCCTTTCCTGAACAGCCTCAGGTTATAGTCCGGATACCAGCCGCCGTGCCTGATCCATTTTCCGAGAAAAAAGGTCTTCCGCGGGATCCGGTAGCCGTCCTTGGGACCAGGGGATGCCATGATCGTTCTTATCTCGGCGGCAAGTTCCGTCTCGACCGGTTCATCGGCATCGAGGCTCAGTA
>CAYILT010000021.1:5481-25598 GCA_964364055.1 uncultured Nitrospiraceae bacterium
GCAACCGCGATCTGGTCCATGCAGGCATGGTCCCCGCATTTGTGCGGTTTGCAGGGATGACAGGCGAGCCGCTTCGTGACGACCGAATGCCCTTCGCCCCAGGGCCCCCATTTGCGTTCGTCCGTGGGGCCGAAGAGCGCGACCACGGGGACCCCCGCGGCGGCCGCCATGTGCATGGGGCCCGAGTCCACTCCGAAGAAGAGGTCGCAGGCCCGGTACACCGCGATGTTCTCCCGAAGCGACGTGACACCGCAGAGATTCAGTCCATTGAACGGCCCCTGCGTCTCGATCGATTCATACAGCGGTGAATCACCCTTTGCACCCGTATAAACGAACCGTGCCTGGTACTGGTCGCGGAGCGTTCTCATGATCCCGGCGAACCTCTCCAGGGGCCACTGCTTTGCGGGAAGGCTCGCTGCCGCATGAATGATCACCTTGAGGTCCCCTGCCTTCCAGCCGGCTTCAGCGAGCAGGGTATCGGCCTTCCGATCCTGTTCCGGCGTCGTCCACAGTTCAAGATGGGTCGGCCCTACCGGCGCCTCGATTATCCGCAGGCAGTCCAGAAAGTTCTCGACCTCGTGCCGGTCATGGCGGTAGATCACCGGGTCCGTGAGGAACAGCCGCCTTCCTTCGGTCGCGAATCCGATCCGGCGCGGAATGCCCGCGGCCCATACCAGGAGCGCGCTCGAGAGCGATCGTTTGAGCACGAAAACGGCGTCGTACCGCTCCTTCCGGATCATGTTCCAATAGTGCAGGTTCCCGGCAATTTTTCCACGATCCGTGCTTTTGCTGTACCGGTGGATCGTCCTGAGCTCGAAGGGGATCACCCGGTCCACATAGGGGCATCCTTCTATCACCTGGCCAGAGAAGGGTTCGAGCATCAGGTCGATCCGCGCCTGGGGATAAGCCGCCCGAAGATTTCTGAGGAACGGGACGGTGAGGACCGTGTCTCCGATGAATCGGTAGCGCATGACGAGTATTTTTCCGGCTGTCAGTTTCATGATAAAAAAATCCATCGGGAACGGACAGCGGTAACGAAGCCCGTATCGATCATCGTCCGGCGGTAACGTGTTAAAGACGAACGACGAAAGACGCAACCGAAACGGGCCTCGTCACCGTGACCGTAAGACGAGTTTTTGTTACGAAACGGGCCTCGTAACCATAACCGCTTGGCCGATCACTTTTCAGTTTGCTTCAAAATCCACTCCACCGCCTCGCCAAGATCATGGGCGGTGAAATCAGGATCATCGACATGCTCCGGCCTGACGTTCCCCGGATCATCGGGCGAGAAGCCCGTCCTCACGAGGATGGACCTCATGCCGGCACGGTGGCCCAGCTCGACATCGCTCCACTTGTCGCCTGCCATGAAGGACCGTGTGAGGTCGATCGCAAGGTCCCTGGCCGCCCGGTCCAGCAGCCCTGTCTCCGGCTTCCGGCAGTCGCAGACGATCGTATATTTTGCCTTCCCCGCCGTAGGATGGTGCGGGCAATAATAGATGCCGTCGAGCAGAGCGCCATCCTCCATCAGCATTCGCCTGAGTAGGCCGTGTGCGTCATCCACCAGGGACTCGGGGAAATAGCCCCGGGCAACGCCGGACTGATTGGTTACCAGCACCACCTTGTAGCCGGCCTCGTTCAGTCGTTTGATCGCCGCTCCGGCGCCCCGAATAAGTTTCAGCATATCGAGACTGGTGAGGTACCCTACCTCCTCCGTTACCGTGCCGTCCCGGTCAAGAAATACCGCTCTGTTCAAAGTACTTTTAATACGGTCTCCTCCCAGGCACTGTTCTCAACGACCTCCAGGTCGATCCTGACGGCCCAGATGCCTTCCGGCGCCATGTCTTTAAGCCTCACGCCGTCCTTCTCGGTCGTTGCCAGCAGTGCTGCATTACGTTCACCTGACTTCCGGACGAGACCGGCGAGGTCCGACCTTGTATAGGAATAGTGGTCCCGATAGAAGGCAGTTCCCGTTACGATGACTCCCAGGGTCCTGAGCAGAGAAATAAACGAATCGGGCCTGGCGATACCGGCAAAGGCGAAGACCGGCTTACCGGCCAGGAAATCAAGCGGTCTTGTCTCGCCCGTTGCCACATCCATGAGGTCCCGCGGCAAATACCGTGCTGTGAATATCCGCGCATCGGTGAACCGCCCGACGGTCTCTTTGAGCTGAACGATGTTGTCGGCCCTGTCCGCTCTCGTGATAAGCACGATGTCCGCCCGCCGGAGAGCGGTCAGCGGTTCCCGAAGGATCCCGGCCGGGAACAGCTTGCCCGAACCGAAGGGATCGACAGCATCGATCAGGACGATGTTCAGGTCCCGTTTCAGCCGGATGTGCTGGAAGCCGTCGTCGAGAATGGCGATATCGGGATGAAAACGCCCGGTCGCGACCGTTCCGGAACGGTACCGGTCGGCGCCGACCACGACCGGGACCCGCGGATGCCTACGCGCGATCAGCACCGGCTCATCGCCTCCCGAGACCGGATCAAGGACCTTTGAAATGCCGTCAGATACGACCAGGACCGCGGACCGGTCGGACCTGCCATAGCCCCTGCTCAGTACAACCGGTTTTCTGCCGTGTTTGAGGAGAACTCCGGCGACATTGACGGCCGCAGGCGTCTTACCGGTCCCCCCCAGGGTGATGTTGCCGACCGAAATGACCGGCACGGGGAGGTCCCTCGTTCTCAGCAGACCCCAGCCGTAAGCACTGGCGCGCAGACGTACGGCCATTCCATAAAGCAGGGAAATAAAAAAGAGAAGAGCCCCTGGAATACCTGAGCTCTTTCTTCCGTACATGATGTCTTCTATATATCCTTTACTTCCCAATGATCAGCCCATGGACAGCGTCAATGGTCCGTGCCGTGGCTCCGGAATTTTCCGCTATCACTTTAAACGCCTTTTCTCCGATCGAAACGGCAAGTTCTTTGTCGGTCAGCAGATTATCAAGCTTGCCATAAAGTTCTTCTTTATCTTTCACCATGATGCCGCCCCCTGCCTGAATGAGGGCTTCTGATATCTCTTTAAAGTTAAACATATAACTGCTGAATATAACGGGCTTTTTCATTGCTGCGGGCTCCAGGAGATTGTGGCCTCCAACTTTTACGAGGCTTCCGCCGACGAACGCGATGTTGCAAAGGCCGTAAAAGGCCCTGAGTTCACCGATCGTATCGAGCAGAACGACATCTCTGACCGGTCCCTTGATACGCGTTCTGCGCTGGCATTCATACCCGGCGCTCGTGATGAGCCCGCAGACCTCGTCGAAACGCTCAGGATGGCGCGGCGCAATAATGAGCACGAGGCCAGGATACTTTTTCCGCAGACGGCTGTATATTTCGAGTAAAATGGCTTCTTCGCCGCGGTGAGTGCTTCCGGCGGTGATGACCTTCCTGCCGGGAGCGATGGACACCGGCTGCAGCTGTGCTGTTGGGATCTTCTGGTCGAACTTGAGGTTCCCGGTGATTCTGACTTTATCCGCTGTCGCTCCTATGTCCTTAATGCGAGCAGCATCCTCTTCGGACTGCATGCAAAACAGTGTGACATTTTCGAAGACCTGGGTGAAGAAGCTCTTGAACTTCAGATAATTACCATAGGATTTCGGCGAGATCCTGCCATTGATCAGCGCCGAGGGGATCCCCTGTCGCTTGAGCTCCCGGAAAAAGTTCGGCCAGATCTCGGTCTCCGCGATAAGCACGATGGCCGGGTTAATAATTCTGATCACCCGGCGCACGATCCAGGGATAGTCAAAGGGGAAATAGAAGACCGCATCGGCCTCGGGGACGCGCTGCTTTGCCGTGTAATTTCCGGTAACGGTCACCGTTGAGAGAATGAACTTGCGCTTGGGGTATTTTTTTCTGAGCTCGCGTATGAGCGGGTGGGCCGCCATCACTTCGCCGACCGAAACGGCGTGCACCCAGATGGGCCGCGTGTTGTTCAGGACCCGCAGGACGCCTTTTCGAACGCGGCCGAGCTTCTGGGATATGCCGCCACGGTACTTGGGGACCGTGATGAGCTTGAACAGGATATAGGGCGAGAGAACGATGGTTATGACAATGAGTATGACATTGTAGAGAATATACATGGGTTATTCACCTTTTGCGGGGCCTGGTGAATCGAAGGACGCGTCCGCCAGGGCCATGATAGTGTTAAGCGCTATGGTCAGCTCTTTCCTTTTGTTCTCCAGCTCTTCTTCGCCGGTCCCGTTCACGATGATCGGTTCCCCGTACATAATCACGCATTCCGTGAAGGGCTTCGGCAATACATACTTGTCCCAGATCTTTTCGAGGACCCATGAACGTTTCGCGCTCATGACCCCGGGCACAATAGGTTTCCCGAGCTTTCCCGCGAGGTAGGTAATCCCCTGTTTAACCTCGTGGATAGGGCCGCGTGGGCCGTCAACGGCAAGGGCGATGTTCTTCCCGTTACGGAGGGCGCCCACCAGACCGAGGAGTGCGCGTTCCCCCTTGCGCTTGCTCGAACCCCGTACGACGCCATATCCGAAACGGCCGAGGATGCGGGCCTGGATCTCGCCGTCACGGCTTTCGCTCGAGGGAACGACCAACTGTGAATCTCTGTGTGCGTACAACAAGAGAAACTGCCTCCCGTGCCAGAAGGCGTAGATGAAGTTCTTCCCTTCCGCTGCCAGTCCCCGGGGTATCTCCCGGTTCACGAAGCGGATCCTGAGCGTCTTGCACCAGAACGCGATCAGGGACCAGCCGATGAACGAGAGTATTCGCGCCCGCATCAGTTCTTCACTCCCTGCTGTTCATCGCGGAACTGCTGATCATAGAGGTTCTTGTACTCCCCGGCCAGGGCCAGGAGCTCCTCGTGTCCGCCCTCTTCCACGATCCTGCCGCCCTTGAGAACGATGATACGGTCGGCGTTCATGATGGTGGAAAGGCGGTGGGCGATGACAAAGCTCGTCCTGCCCTTCATGAGCGTGTCAAGGGCGTTCTGGACCTCACGCTCCGATTCCGTGTCGAGCGATGACGTTGCCTCGTCGAGGATGAGTATGGGGGCGTCCTTGAGCAGGGCCCGGGCAATGGCGATGCGCTGGCGCTGGCCGCCCGAGAGCTTTACGCCTGATTCTCCGATCACGGTGTCATAACCTTCCGGGAGGGCGCGAATGAAGCCGTCCGCATGGGCCGCCTGCGCCGCGCGGACAACATCATCGAATGATTTTTCCGTATGACCATAGGCGATATTGTTCCTGATCGTATCATTGAAAAGGATCGTCTGTTGCGTCACGATCGCCATACAGGAACGGAGGGATTCAAGGGTTGCGTTGCGGATATCCGTGCCGTCGATAAGGATCGCTCCCCGGGTAACGTCGTAGAACCGGGGCAGGAGGTTTACGAGCGTGGTCTTCCCTCCCCCGCTTTTGCCGACGATCGCGATGGCCTCGCCGGACTTGACCGTGAGATTGATGTCTTTCAGTATGGGCGTTTCTTCGTACTGAAAATATAGCGACCGCAGCTCGATGGTCTTGAAATCGCGGGAGAGCGTTATCGCACCTTCCCTGTTTCTGATCTCCGGCTCCGTATCGAGGACCTCGAAGATGCGTTTTGCAGCTGCGATGCCGTCCTGAACGATATTATTGATCCCGTTCAGGTCCTTGAGAGGACGGTAGAAGAAGACCAGGGCGACCGTGAAGGAAAAGAAATCGCCCGGGGTCATGGTTTTGTTCACAATGATCGCGTAGAGACCGTACAGAATGACAAATGCGGTGCCGGTCATGGAGATGACCTCCATCACCGGATGGGAAAGCGCGCTGGTTTTGATGGACCGCATCAGTGAATTGAAGAGGTCTTTGTTCCGGGCGGCGAACCGCCTGCCTTCATAGCGCTCCATACCGAAGGCCTTGACGATACGGATCCCCGAGATGGTCTCGTGCAGATGCGTCGTGAGCTCGCCGATCTGCTCCTGCATCAGGGTGCTTGTCTTGCGGAAGCGCCTGCTGAATTTGGAGAGCGCGATACCGGCAAAGGGCAGAACGACCAGGGAAAAGGCGGCCAGGCGCCAGTTCAGATAGAGGATATAGATCGTCAGGGCCGCCATGGTAAAGGCCCCCTGCACAAGGCTGGACGGCACCCGGGTCAGGGCGCCCTGCACCAGGTTCACGTCGTTGACGATCCGGGACATGATCACACCCGTCGGTGTTTTTGTGAAGTAGGAGAAGGAGAGATTCTGGATGTGCGCGTAAAGCTGGTCACGGATATCGTTCACGACCTTCTGGCCGACATACCCCATGAAATAATCGCGGCCGTACCAGGTGATCCCTTTCAGCAGGCTGACGATAATAAGCGCAAGAGGGACCCAGCGGCCCATCTTCCAATCCATGCCGATGATCACCTTGTCGATCACCGGCTTGACAAGGTAGGTTTGTGCGGAGATCATGGCGCTTGCAAGCAGCATGAAGACCGCTGCCCAGACGAGGCGCATGCGGTACGGTTTCAAGTAGTGGAGTAGCCGCTTATAGATTTCCATAGCTGCTTATGCCGCCTTCCCGAGCAATTCGCGAATCACCGCGGCGGCCCGTCGCGACGCGCCACCGTCCCCCAGAAGCGTCCGCACCTGCTTCAGGTCATCATGCATCCGGAGATACGTTGCGGGATCGGCCAGGACGCCTTCGATCTCGCGGGCAATCCGTTCCGGCGTCACATCGTCCTGGATGAGTTCCGGGACAACGGTCCGGCCCGCCACGATGTTCACCAGGCCGATGTGCTTGACACGGATGAACATCCTGCCTATCAGGTAGGAGAGCCATGAGATCCGGTAAACGATCACCATGGGGACCGCCATAAGGCCCGTTTCCAGGGTCGCCGTGCCCGAGGTCACGATGGCGGCGTCCGAAGCCCGGAGCACGTCGTAGACCTGTCCGTCAATGATGCGGACCGGGACGCCGCTTTCCGCAACATACCTCTCCACAAGGTCATGCGCCAGTGTCGGCGCGACAGGCAGGACGAACTGGACATCAGGGAATCGGCCACGCAGGATCGCGGCCGCATTGAGCATGTCCGGCAGAAGGTGCATGATCTCTTTCCTCCTGCTTCCCGGCAGGAGCGCAACCGTCCGGCGGTCCTGGGCAAGGCCGAGCCGGTTTCGCGCTTCATCGCGTGTATACGGCGAATCTACCACGTCGGCCAGCGGGTGGCCGATGAACCGGACGTCCACACCGGTAGGACGGTAGAGGTCAACCTCGAAAGGAAAGACCACCAGGATGACCTGCACCAGCTTCGCGATGGTGTTCACCCTGCCCTTCCGCCAGGCCCAGACCTGGGGGCTGATGTAATAAAGCACCGGGATGCCGAGCTTCCGGGCGGCCTTGCCCGTCATGATATTAAAGTCGGGGAAATCGATCAGAACGAGCAGGTCAGGACGCTCTTCCCGCAGGAAACGCTTCAGCTTTGCATAGACCCGGTAGATCGCTCCGATATGGGTAAGCACCTCGGTGGCGCCCACCACGGATATCTCCGACGCGTCAGCCAGCATATGAACGCCGGCCTCGCGCAACTTCCTGCTGCCGACGCCGTATACCGCCACAGATGAGTCCTGCTCCTTGAGCGCCTTCACCAGGTTCGCACCATGGAGGTCGCCTGACGCTTCACCGGCAATGATCAGGATCTTCTTCATACGGCAATCCGCATTCCGCAGTCCGAAATCTACAATGCCTTCCTGACCGCATCGGCCACTGACCGGATCTGCTCTTCGGTCAGCTCCGGGTACATGGGAAGGGACAGCACTTCGCGAGCCGCCTGCTCCGATACGGGAAGGCTTCCCGGTTTCATGCCCAGGTCCTTGTATGCCGCCTGGAGGTGCAGCGGAACAGGATAATAGATCATGCAGGACATCTTCGCCTCATCGAGACGCTTCTTGACGGCGTCCCGGTTCTTGACCCGTATGGTGTACTGATGGTAGACGTGCTTAACGTCCCCGTCCGCGGCCGGTGTCTGGATGCCGGGTACGGACAGATGCTTGGTGTAGAGCGCGGCGTTCCTGATCCGGCTGGCATTATACGTATCGATCCGTTTGAACTTGACGTTAAGAACGGCGGCCTGGATCTCGTCGAGCCTGCTGTTGTAGCCGATCTCATCGTGATAATAGCGCACTCTGCTTCCGTGGTTTCTGAGGCTCTGAAGACGCTCAGCAAGGTTCCGGTCGTCAGTGATGACCATGCCGCCGTCGCCATAGCATCCAAGGTTTTTGCTTGGGAAAAAACTGAAACACCCCATATCGCCGAAGGCCCCTGTCTTCTTTCCCTTGTACTCGGATCCGAAGGACTGGGCGCAGTCCTCAATGACCTTGAGGCTGTGTTTCTTCGCGATCTCCATGAGCGGGTCCATGTCGGCGGCCTGGCCGTAGAGATGAACGGGCAGGATCGCCTTGGTGCGCTTGGTGATCCTCGATGCGATCTGCGACACATCCATGTTAAAGGTATCCGGCCTGATGTCGACGAATACCGGTACCGCCCCGACATAAGAAATTGCCTCCGCCGTTGCTATGAAGGTAAAAGGCGTGGTGATGACCTCGTCGCCGGGCCCGATGTCGGCGGCGCGAAGCGCCAGGTGGAGCGCATCGGTGCCCGAGGCAACGCCGACGGCGAACTTAACGCGGTGATACCCGGCGATGCTCTGCTCCAGCGCCTTGCCCTGAGGGCCAAGGATAAAAGCGGTGTTCTGGATGACGCCCAGGACCGCGCTGTCGATCTCGTTCTTCATCGCATCATACTGGATCTTTAGATCAACCATCGGGACTGACATGTTCGGGCAACTCCTCTCTTATGTGAACGGAACAAAATCGGTTATGCTGTTCTCTATCGAATGGGTGATCAGTCTTGCCAGCGCCAAAGCGTTCTTGCCTTCAGCGCCGGAAACGGCCGGCCGGGACTTGTGTTCGATACAGGCGATGAATGCCTTGATCTCCTCCAGGAGGGTGTCCCTTCGCTCGGTGGCGATCTCCGTAGTGACGAACTCGGGGACCGCACCGGGTCCCCGGCGGGACACAAAGGCCTTCTGGGTCTGGTAGTCAGCGGTGTAGAGCGCATCTCCGTCGAATATCCTGAGCAATCGCTTCTTCTCGTCCGATATTCTGCTTGCCGTAACATCCGCGACACAACCGTTCACGAAGACGATCCGGGCTGTGGCCGCATCGATCTCCCGGGTAATGATCGATGACCCCGCCGCGCTCACCTTGTGCGGCGATGATCCGGCAAGGTCGGTGACAATGTCCAGGTCATGGATCATGAGGTCAAGGACCACGTTCACATCGGTGCACCGCACGGTAAAGGGAGCGCTTCGTTCCGCCTGCAGGTAGCCTGGCGATCTCAGGAGCGGTTTTATGGCCGTGACCGCGGGGTTGAACCGCTCAATATGGCCTACCTGGAGGACGACCTTCTTTCGAGACGCCAGAGCGATCAGTTCATCGGCCTGCTCCAGGGTCACGGTCATGGGTTTTTCGAGCAGGACATGGACCCCGGCATCGAGGAACTGTCTGGCGATCTGATGATGGAGGATGGTGGGAACAACGATGCTGACCGCATCGACCTTGCCCAGAAGCCGGGACAGGTCGGTAAAGGCATCCGTATTCAGCTTCCGGGCGATCTGCTCTCCCCGGGCCTGGTCCTTCTCAACAATGCCCGTCAGTTCAACGTTCGGCAGATTCGCATATTTCTCGGCATGGAACTGGCCGAGGTACCCTGCCCCGACGACACCTGCTCGTATCTTCTTCATAGTCCTCTGTCTGCCTTCTCTTATGCCGGAGATGGGATACTGCCGCTTCCGTCGAGCGCAACGATCGCGATGCCTGCCTGATCAGCCCGTGCAATGAGGGCATCCTTCTGGATCATGATGGTCTTTCCCGCTTCAATGGCCAGGCATCCTGCTTTGACCTCTTCCATGGTGACAATGGTCTGCAGACCGGTTGCCGGGAGGTCGAACCGCAGGTCCTGCTGAGGTTTGCAGCTCTTCACGACCACCGCGCCTTCCCGGCACAGGTGACCGCCGCGCCGAATGGTCTCGTCCGTGCCTTCGATGGCCTCTACTGCCACGACCGTCTTGTCCTTGACGACGACGGTCTGGCCGATATCCAGCCGTCCGATCTCTTTGGCCATTTGCCAGCCGAATGCAATGTCATTCCACTCGGCTTTCGTCGGTTTCCTCCTGGTCAGGACGCCGGCTGGAGCGAGAAGGTTGTCAAGATAGAGTGTTGACTCCCGGACCGTGATGCCTTCCGACTCCAGTTCATCAGCCACAGCGCGAAGAAGGGAGTCATCATGCTTTGCGATCATCCTGGCAAGGAGAGCCGCTCCGCGGAGGTCAGGAACACCGCCAAAGAGACGGGTCTTTTTGATCCCTCCAGCCATGAGCACATCGCTGACACCCTGTTCTTTGAAGAATTTAATGAGCTTTCCGAGATGGCCGACCTTGATCCACACGATCGCATCGGTCCACTGAGCGAGTTCCGGCACGGTCTCCCCTTCGTGAGCCACGGCCGCGACCCAGAGCCCCTTCTGCTTGGCTGCCTTGGCGAACTCCAGGGGAAAATCGCCGCTCCCTGCTATGAGACCGATCTTGTTCATGCTGGTGCCCGATTTCCGCTTCTAACGCGTAATACCCCGTTTTGAATTCTTCATGAACTCCATGAGGTGCATGGCCTCTTGGGAATCACCCAGTTCCGCTTTGACCCTGGCGAGCGCCTCTTCCAGAATGAGTCCTGACCGGAAGATGATCCGGTATGCTTTTTTCAGGCTGGAGATGGCCTCATCGCTGAATCCCCGCCGTTTGAGGCCAACCAGGTTGAGGCCGTATAATTTCGCGCGGTTTCCCGCAGCGCTCACATAGGGCGGAATATCCTGCGAGACAGCGGATTGTCCGCCGATGATGGCATAGGCGCCGATCCGTACGAACTGATGCACCGCGACGATCCCGCCCAGGATGGCATAGTCGCCGACGGTTATATGCCCTCCCAACCCGGCTGAGTTCGCCATGATGATGTGGTTCCCGAGCTTGCAGTCATGAGCAACGTGTGAATAGGCCATCAGAAAATTGCTGTTGCCGATCACCGTGACGCGGTCCTCTTTTGTCGTTGCGCGGTGAACGGTGGCGGACTCCCTGATCACGTTATCGTTCCCGATGATCAGCGACGTTTCCTCGTTCTTATAACTGATGTCCTGCGGCGGGGTGCCGATGCACGAGAAGGGAAATATCTGGTTCCGCTCTCCAATCGTGGTCCAGCCCTCGACGAGAACGTGCGATGCGATCCTGGTGTCCTTTCCCACGGAGACATGTTCTCCCACGACCGAATACGCGCCGATCTCGACGCCCTCTGCGATCTTCGCCCGGGGATGAACGATCGCGGTTGGATGAATGCTCATGTTCCGCTCCTATAGGTCCTTGCTTTTCTCGACGATCATCGCCATCATTTCGGCTTCGGCCACGACAGCTCCGTCCACGGTGGCTATTCCCCTGAGCGATCGGATGGTTCCCCGCGATTTGACCAGTTCCAGTTCCATCCGGACCTGATCGCCCGGCACGACCGGCTTTCTGAACTTCGCTTTATCTATGCTCATGAAGAACAGGAGTTTCTTTTCCGGTTCCGGGTCGGACCGCAGCGCGAGAACTCCGCCTACCTGGGCCATCGCCTCGATCAGCAATACGCCGGGCATGATGGGATGTCCGGGAAAGTGCCCCTGGAAAAAGGGTTCGTTGATCGTGACGTTCTTGATCCCGACGACCCGTTTGTTCTCTTCAAACTCCACGATCCTGTCGACCAGAAGAAACGGGTACCGGTGGGGAAGGTAGGTCATGATTTCATTGATCCCGATCATGCTTCATCCTCCTTGGAAAAGTGATTTCAGGTACGGTTTTTTTTCAGCTCGTTGATGCGTTCCCCGAGTTGAGAAACGATTTTTTTCAGCTCCGGTAATTTTGGCAGCACGGCCTGGGCCTTCAGCCAATCCCGGATCGGTATTGCAGGGTACCCCGCAACGACCTGTCCGGACGGTATGTCACGGGAAACGCCTGATCCTCCCGCGATCATCGCCCGGTCCTCGATCGTCAGATGGTCGGAGATCGCAGCCTTGCCTCCCACGACAACGTAATTGCCGATGGTGGTGCTTCCGGCAACGCCGGACTGCCCCGCCAGAAGGCAGTGCTCGCCGATGGTCACATTGTGCGCGATATGCACCAGGTTGTCCAGCTTGGTGCCTTTTTTTATGACCGTGTTCCCCAGGGTAGCTCGGTCGATGGTGCAGTTGGCGCCGATCTCAACATCGTCCTCGATGATAACTCCGCCGACCTGGGGTATCTTATGATGCCGTCCGCCATCGGTAACAAAACCGAAGCCGTCGCTCCCGATCACCGTGCCGGAGTGTATGATCACGCGGCAGCCGAGCGACACTCCTTCACGGATGCTGACGTTCGGATACAGGATCGCGTCATCGCCAATGATCGAACCGACGCCGACGTATACTCCGGGATAAAGCGTTACCCGGCTGCCGATCTTCGCCCCGTCGGCTACCACCGCGCAGGGATGGATGGTCGGCTCATTGCCCAGGACGACATCCTTTCCGATGACGGCACGGTCGCTGATGCCGCCCGGTATGTACGGCTTCCCGTAAAATATTTCCAGTGCCAGGGCGAAGGCATAACGCGGATTCTTCACCACGAGCGCCGGAATGCTCACGCCTTGCATATCCGGGGAGAGGATGACGGCGGATGCCCGGCATGCAGCCAGATCATTCCTGTGCTTCTGGCCGGAAAGATAGGTGATATCCCCTTCACGGGCCTCACGGATGCCCGCCACACCGCGGAGCTCGGTATCGCCGGGGCCTTTTAATTCCGCCCCAAGCCTGGCTGCCAGTTCAGTGATCGTCATGAAGGATACCCGCGGTTACTTCTTGGCATCGAACTTTTTATCCAGTTCGACAACGACCTTTTCCGTCAGGTCGAGTTCGTCATCTCCATAGAGGACAGACGGGACCTCGCCCTTTGACATCACATTGATGGTGCGGTTCAGGATCATGGATATTTTTTCCTTTTTCGCCATGTCCTTCAGGATCGCCATCATCTCCTGGTTGAACTCGGTGGAAAGCTCTTCGTTCTTTTTTGCCAGTTCGTTGTTGAACTCGCTTCGTTTCTTTTCGAATTCGCTGATCTTTCTGCCGATGGACTCCTCTTTTTCCTTGCGGATCTCGGGTTTGAGGACGGCCGATTGTTTTCCGTAGTCCTCGCGCAGTTTCTGTATCTCATCGGCGTCGATATCGAGGATCTTTTTCCGGCTGTCATAGTATTCCTTGAGGACCCCCTGATATTTCTTGCCGACCTTGGTCTTGTCAAAGGCCGTCTGGGTGTCCACGAACGCGATCTTTCCGCCGGCGGCAAAGGCGGCCGGTGCAGCAATCAGCAGTGCAACCAAGAGTGCCAAAACCTTTTTCATCACAACCTCCTTATAAAGCAGCTCATCAAGTAGTTAGTGTATCGCTCTTTCGTTAGAAGAGCGTACCAATGGAGAACTCGAACTGGCTCGGCTGGTCCGTGGCTTTCTTGTTGATGATGTAGCCCCATTCGAAGCGCAGCGGCCCCATGGGAGAGAGCCACCAGAAGCCCCAGCCATAGGAATGCCGCAATTGCATGGGCCGCAAGGGCTCATAGTTGTTGTATGCACGGCCCATATCATAGAACAGGAGACCTTTCAGGCGCGCCGCCGGGACAATGGGGAACGTGTATTCGAGGTTGAAAATAAGCTCCTTGTTGCCGCCTATCCGGGTCAAGGCGCCGTCAATTCCCGACTCTATAGGACCGTCAGGACCGATGGTGCCGACGGTCCCGTACCGGTAGCCCCTTACCGATCCGGCGCCTCCCACAAAGAAGCGCTCTCCCGTGGGTATCGGGAGCTCGATCAAGGAACCGACGAAGCCAACACGGCCGCGGGCCATGAATACGGTGTCCCAGAAGACCGGAAAATACCATGCCGAATCAGCGACGGACTTGATGAAGCTGGGATCGCCTCCGAGGGGGCCGCCGGCGTACTGGACAAACACGGTGTTCCTGGATCCTGTCTTCGGATCAAGATAAAAATCACGGGAGTCCCGGGACAGGTTCGCCGTCAGGGAACTGGTCGTCACGTCGTTGCCGTAGCTGTCGATCTGCCTCTGCAGAAGATACGTCGGCGCCGTCGTAATGTCATAGATGTTGGATTTGTCCAGACTGTACCGGATCGAGCCCGAGACATATTCCGTGAAGCTTTTTCCTGTTCCGAGACCGAACCCGTTGGACTTAAGCTTGTAGCCGTCGAAATTCTGGTCCTGGTTGTAGAGGTCGACCCGGCCCCAGAGCGCCTTGTCGAAGAGATAGGGTTCCATGAAACTGACCATGTAGAGGCGGCGGGTCTTGCCCCACTGGACCTTGAACTTGAGCAGTTGTCCACGGCCGCCCAGGTTCCCCTGGGTAATTTCCGCGATCCCCATGAGCCTGTCCACGGAGCTGTAGCCGCCTCCGATGCTCAGGTTTCCGGTCATTTTTTCCTTGACCCTGATATTCAGGTCCATGACCGGCTCCTGCAGCCTGCGCTCAGGTGATATATCCACCGATTCGAAGAAATTCAGGTTGTTGATCCGCTCATAGCTCCGCTTGAGGGCCTTTTTACTGTACAGATCACCCTCATCCAGCCGCATTTCCCTGCGGATCACCTTGTCCCTGCTCTTGTTGTTTCCGGTGATGTCGATCCTTCCGATGCGGACCTCGCCTCCCTCCTGGATCTCGAATGAAAGGGCGACGATCTTTTTTTCCTGGTCGATGTTGAAGAGCGGCACAACGCTGGCAAAGGGCCGCGCGATGCTGTCGTACCGGTCCATGATGCGGGCCACATCCTGTCGCAGGACTTCCCGGCTGAAAACATCCCCCCGCTTGAGCTTGAGCTCCTTGAGCAGCTCGTTGTCGGTGATGGTGGTGTTCCCCTTCAGCGTCACGGAGCCTATCTGGAACTGGTCGCCTTCCTGGATGTGTATCCTGATCGCGACTTCATTGGATGTCGTGTAGGTCTCGGTCTGTCCCAGGAACTCATGCGTATGAACGGTGAGCGGACGTTCCTCAATGACCGGGTCGCTTACCTGGACCTGGATATAACCCCGGTTGTAATAGAGGTTCCTGACGGTTTCAATGTCCTCCTTCAGGTCTTCAGAGCGAAGCGTGCCGCTGCTCCCGACGAATGAGAAGAACCAGTGCTCCTGGTTCTTCATGCTTTCCCTGATCTCCTTCGCGGGGATAACGGTGTTGCCGGTGATGATGACCTCGCTCAATCTGATCTTCTTACCCTCTTCGATGTAGTAAACGATATTCTTGTCGCCCCCCTTGAGTTCGACGATGACCGGCACGATAACAGCATGGTAGTATCCGGAATCCTGGTATTTCAGCCGGATTTTCTCGGCGTTGTCCTGGATCAGCTGCTGGTTAAAGGCCGTTCTTGGAAGAAGGGTCACGAGCTCCTTGAGTTTTTCGGCGGTTACTTCCTCGTTACCCTCGTAGCTGATCTCCCGGATAAGCGGTTTTTCCCTGACCCAGAAGATCACTTTGAGACCCTGTTCGAAGCCCTCGGTTTTCACCTGGACGTCCTCAAAGTGGCCGAGCTGGTACAGGAGCCTGATATCCTCCTTAATCTGTGACGGTGAAAAGACAGCGCCTTCCCGGGTCTTGATCTTGGCCAGGACGGTTGCCGATTCGATCCGCCGGTTGCCCTGGACCTCGATAAGGGTGACGAGTACTTCTTCCGCGGATACCGTGACCGGTGCCGATGTCAGAAAAACCAGGATCGTTATCAATAAGACAGCTATACGCTGTATGAGCACTGATAGACTTCCTTTCACTATTCTCTGAATAAAAACAAAGTAATATAGCATTAACGGGCGCCCCTGTAAACAAAAATCATGTGATAAATCGGGAAAGCACCTCATTAGAAAGAAGCATCCCCCGGCCGGTGAGCACAAGGGTCCCCTTTTGAATATCTACGAGGCCGTCACGCTCGAGATCCCCGATACGTTTTAAGAGAGAGTCGAGCGCCCCCCCTCCGAACAGCGAGCCATAGGCTGCAAGATCAACTCCGGTAGTCTTGCGGAGACCGAGGAACAGTTTTTCGAGGGCGGCCTGTTCCCCGTTCACGGATTCAACCCTGTCCTGGTCCTGCACGGTGATGCCGCTCCTTAAGCGGTATACGTATTGATCGACATCGGCGATATTGGCCCAGCGCCTGTCGCCGATGAACGACCAGGCGCCCGGCCCGAGCCCAAGATATTCACCACGGTCCCAATAATTAACGTTATGGCGGCATTCATATCCGGGCTGGCAGAAATTGGATATCTCGTACTGATGGTAGCCGCGGGACCTCAGAAACTGCATTGCGGCGCCATACATATTCGCACTGGTGTCATCATCAAGCGGTTCTCCCCTGCCGTCCTTCGCATCGCGGTACCACTGGGATCCCTCATCGAGGCTGAGGCCATATGCTGAAATATGTTCCGGATTGAGAGCAATGGCGGTATCGAGGGTGTTGTTCCATTGTTCTTCGGTCTGTCCCGGGACGCCGAAGATCAGATCAATGCCGATGCTCCTGAATCCTCCGTCGCGGGCTGCATGCACGGCCGCGACAGCCTGGCCGGCGGAGTGGACCCTGCCGAGAAGGGCAAGGACCTCATCGGAAAAGGATTGAACGCCGATACTGAGACGTGTCACGCCCAGCCTCTTCAGCAGAAACAGCGAGTTCGCGGTGACCGTATTAGGATTTGCTTCTACCGTTATCTCCGCATCCGCGGTCAGGTGAACATGCTCGTTGACGATATTGAAGAGCCGGGAGAACTGATCTGGCGAAAGCGTCGTTGGCGTTCCCCCACCGATGTATATACTTCCGATAGTATGATCACCTAAATAATGGGAATGCGTCTCTATTTCAAGAAGTAATGCAGAGAGGTATTCATCAGCGATGACATTGTCATAGTGTGTTGAAAAAAAACCACAATAGGAGCATTTTCTGACACAAAATGGTATATGAATATATAGTCCTAACATATTGTATTAATAATTATTTTATGGTTTTTTAGGGATATTTTGACGCATAAAGAGCGTTATATAGCAACAGGTATGCCAAAGCAAGGGGAGGTTTAAATCCGGTGTAATGGGATGATCAGCGCGGTCTCATCGCAGTTCGGAAACTTAACGCAGTTCAGGCAGTCGGTCCAGATCTTATGAGGCAATTCCTTTTTATCGAGCGGCGAGAATCCCAGCTTTTTGAAGAAGCTTTCCTGGTAGGTGAGCACAAATACCCGCTCGGCGCCAAGATCCTCAGCTTCCCGGAGACAATGGCTGACAAGACCGGCCCCGATTCCTGTTCTGATCCTGTCCTTGCGGACCGCAAGTGAACGGACCTCCGCAAGACCGTCCCAGCTGATATGGAGCGCGCAGACGCCCGCGATGCCGACATTGTCCTCAAAGACCGAAAAGTCCCGAAGGTTCTCGTACAGGTCATTGAGCGACCGGGGCAGCATCTGGCCCTGGTCGGCATATTCATTGATGATGAGCTGGATGGGTTTTACATCGGCAATTCTCGCTTTTCGAATCATGCCGGAAGAGTACCTTGTTGGTGAGGCAATGTCAACCCCGTTGTTGCGGAAACTCAATTGGGCGGAATCAGTTCAACCGCGTCGATACAACACCAAACGATCTTTCTGTAAAGCATTCTGGAGTTCAGCCCGCTTAGAGCCGCCATCATCCGGAGCTTCAAGCAGGTCCGTATCTGAAAAAGCAAGCAGCTATGGCTCTAACGGGCTGAAGAGCGTTTTCATTTAGTTGGGGCGACAAAACATTGTGATATCAGACGAAATTATGCAACAACGGGGTCAATAGCGAAGCTCCCGCAAGCCTCATGAGCCCGATAACCTGAGGAGTTACTGAATATTTACCTATTCATTCTCTACGATAGGTAATTTCCGGACGCGATATTTTTTGACTGTGCGTTCACAGCCTCAAGGTCGTTCAACGTATCACCGGTGGTCCGGTACGCTTGCGCCTCCAGGAAAATATCTGGCCACGAGAACATTTTTCAGGTCTGCTGCCCCTGGAGTACGGTGTGCCATTTACCTGATCACAATGCGGCCTTCCAGCAGGTAGACGAGAAGCACGACGAGAAGAGCCACGATCAAAAGTCCGACAACAAGGCTGCCCCCGTCTCCTCCCGCCTGGAGCGAGTCCGAGTGTATCGCGAGTTGGCTGATCTGCTCGTCAGAAAGCGTGTTCACCCGCGCCATGCTCTCCTCGGGGGAAAGCCCGTAGTCCATAAGCTTCTGTTGAACGATCTTCGACTCGAGTGCTGTCTGGATCCTGGCCAGATCTGCATCCCTTTCAGCGGATACTGCTGCTGCGCCGGCAGAATCCTCCTGAGTAACGGCAGGGACGAACATGGCCCCGGCCGGCCCGGCGAAGGTCGTGATCGCGAGAAGCGCCACGGCCAGATAGATTGCGAGCGGTTTTGCGTAGAACATCTTGAGCATGGTCTTCATGTGGTGGTTACCTCCGGTTCCTATTGAGAACCTCGTTGCTACCTGAATATAACACGGTGCCCCATTGCCTCGAGGACCACAACGACGATGATCGCCACTAAGAGGAGAAAGACCACGGCGCCGACGCCGTCCGCGCCCGCCTGAAGCGAGTCCAGGTTCGCGGCAAGCGTATGGGTCTGCTCATCAGAGAGCCTGTTGATGTTCGTCAAAGCCTCTTCCGGGGACAGCCCAATGTCCATGAGCCGCTGCTTGACCACGGCGGACTCAAGCGTCTTCTGAATGGCGCCCAGGTCGGCCTGTCGGGCAGGCGATGCCTGGTTGGCCGGGATGAACATGGCCCAACCCTGCGCGGGTACGGTAATGTGTTCGTAGTTATCATCAAAGGGTCCATCGCCTCACTGAAGGTTGCGGCGAGTTTGCTTCCGATCGGCACACCTGTGGCATTATTAAGCGGAGGGGGAAATAAAAGGGTTACAGACCGAAATCTGTAACCCTTTGATATTACCGGTGTGGGTGGGCGTTAAACCCACATGAGAAGCATGCGTCCTTACTTGGCGGGGGCGGTAACCGCATTCATCTGAAGAGTGACCGCAGTCTGCGCCAACAGTCTGCCGTTCACCGATGCTCCCGTGTTCACGGCGATCATGGTTTTACCGAGTACGACGCCCTCAAAGTGCGCGTTGGTTCCAAGAGTCACCGCGCCAGCGACCTGCCAGAAGATGTTCTTGGCTAGGGCGCCGCCGGCCAGCGTCACCCGCGTAGAGTTGGCCTGGTTCAGCGTTCCCGCCACCTGGAAGATCCAGACATCGTCCGGGCCGCCCGAGAGGGTGACATCCGTGGTAATCAAAAGACCCGTACCCCATTTGTAGAGGCCAGGAGCGAGGGTTAACCCGCCAATCTCACCGGCGCCCAGTTCAGTGAAATTGGGTGACAGTCGTCCCGCAGCGTCGTCGTACGCGAATCCCATGTCGCCCACAGCCGCGGTCAGGAAGGAGGCGTCAGTCACCGCGCAGGGGAGAGGACCAGCCGCGTCGACGGTGTATATATTCCCCGACACTTCCCCGCATGTGAGAAGGAGAGCTGCACCGGTGATGGGGCTCGTTCCAACATCCCCAACAATAGCGGATCGATAAACGTCGGTGATCCCGCTTTGGCTCAGAATCGCGAAAGTACCAGCCTCGCCAAGGCTTACCGGCATCGGACCGATGCCGGTGTCAGCGCTTGCGGCCCCGGTCACAAAAATGCCGAGTAGTACTGCCAGAAACAACATTTTTGAATATCTTTTGCATTTGTTCATAACGTGTCCCCTCCTTGAGGACTTTCAAATCTGAAAAGCAATTAGTGGCAAACCTGATTGCCTGCCACTTCTGGAAGTGCTATATAGCAACTGACGTGCCAGAGGTGGACTGCGTATACTGCGAGAGTAAGGGTTTGATTGTGCAGGATAAAATGGAAAGTGAGATACAGCGGTAAAGAGAAAGCCGTCAAGGGCGGCCGTCGCATTTAACAGAACCGTCAAATGTGCTGGCCGTGAAGAGAGGAAGTTTTGTAAGTCTTGCGTTGTGTTTTATTGAGCTTTTTT
>CAYILT010000022.1:0-24282 GCA_964364055.1 uncultured Nitrospiraceae bacterium
GGGTGAGGGTGCGCTTTCGCTCAGACGCAATATCATTGTCATTGCGGATGAAGCGCATAGGAGCCAGTACGACTTCATCGACGGCTATGCGCGCCATATGCGGGACGCTTTGCCGAAAGCCTCGTTCATCGGCTTTACGGGCACACCCATCGAACTGACGGACAAGAACACCCGGGCGGTCTTTGGCGATTACATCAGCATCTACGATATCCAGCGGGCTGTTCTGGACGGCGCGACCGTGCCGATCTATTACGAGAGCCGGTACGCGAAACTGGACCTGAAGGAGTCCGAGAAGCCGAAGGTTGACCCTGAATTCGACGAGGCAACGGAGGGCGAAGAGGTCGAGCGCAAAGAGAAGCTCAAGACCAAGTGGGCTGCCCTTGAGGCGGTTGTGGGTACGGAGAAGCGCGTGAGCGTAATCGCCCGCGATCTTGTAGAACACTTCGAGAAGCGGCAGGAGGCAATGGTCGGCAAGGCCATGGTTGTCTGCATGAGCAGGCGCATCTGCGTGGACCTGTACAAGGCCATTGTGAAGCTCAGGCCCGCATGGCATTCCGAAGAGGACCTGCCTGCGCCGCAGGATGGCGCAGCGCGGCAGGCAGGCGACAAGATAGAAATCAAGGTCGTGATGACCGACTCTGCGTCGGACCCGTTACATTGGCAGCAGCATATCCGGAACAAGCCCAGACGAGAGGTCCTGGCCAATCGTTTTAAAGTACCGAAGGACCTCTTCAAGATCGTGCTGGTGCGGGACATGTGGCTCACGGGGTTCGACGTGCCCTGTTTGCATACGATGTATGTCGATAAACCCATGCGGGGCCACGGCCTGATGCAGGCCATTGCGCGGGTGAATCGCGTGTTCCGGGACAAGCCGGGCGGTCTGGTGGTGGATTATCTGGGACTGGCTGATCAGCTCAGGAATGCCCTTGCAGCGTACACAGAGAGCGGCGGCACGGGAAAGACGGCCATCGACCAGGCAGAGGCTGTGGCGCTCATGCTCGAAAAATACGAGATCTGCCTCGGGATGTTCCACCTGCCTGCGCCGCCGCCCAGCCCGTTCTATGTATATGCAATCGAATGCGAGAACGGCAGTTTCTACATTGGACAAACTGATGACTTAATTCGCCGATGGCAGGAGCATCGGTCAGGAACTGCTTCCGAATGGACTCAAAAACATCGTCCTGTTCAGATTGCACATTACGAAACAGCTGCGACGCGGGAACAAGCAGTGAAAATGGAAGCAGATTGGAAAACCGGCTTTGGTCGCCAGCGGCTCAAGCGTTTGATTAAAAATGGCGGGGCGCGGCAGGCAGGTGGCTTCGACTGGTCAGCCTGGAAAACAGGGAAGGCTGCTGCACAGCTTTCGGTGCTTCCACCTGCTCAGGAGCATATTCTGAAGCAGGAGGACGGGAAAGGACGGCTCGTGAAGGCCGTGATTGACCTGTCGAAGGCGTTCGCCCTGTCCGTGCCACATGAAGAAACGATCCGCATCCGCGATGACGTGGCATTCTTCCAAGCGGTGAAGGCGGCCCTGGTCAAGAGCGAGCCGACAGGCGGGAAGACCGAAGAGGAGATGAACCTTGCCATCCAGCAGATCGTCTCCCGCGCCATCGCTCCCGGCGAGGTGATCGACATCTTCGCGGCGGCAGGGATCAGGAAACCGGACATCTCGATCCTCTCCGACGAATTTCTTGCCGAGGTCCGGGGCATGCCTCAGAAGAACCTTGCTGTGGAGCTCTTGCGGAAACTTCTGAACAACGAGATCAAGTCGCGGGCAAAGCGGCACTTGGTGCAGGCGCGTTCTTTCGGCGAGATGCTGGAAGAGACGCTGCGGCGTTACCAGAACCGGGCCATCGAGACGGCACAGATCATCGAGGAGTTGATCGGCATCGCCAGGGACATGCGTGAGGCTGAAAAGCGCGGTGAGGTCCTTGGCCTGAACGACGACGAGGTGGCTTTTTATGAAGCTCTGGAAGTGAACGACAGCGCCGTGAAGGTCCTTGGGGATGAGACGCTCAAGGCAATAGCCCGGGAGTTGGTCGAGACCGTTCGCAAAAATACGAGCATCGATTGGACGGTGAAGGAGTCGGTAAAAGCGAAACTGCGGGTGATCGTGAAGCGGATTCTTCGCAAGTACGGTTATCCGCCTGATAAGCAGGAAAAGGCTACCCAGACCGTGCTGCAGCAGGCTGAGCTGCTCGCCCCGGAGTGGGCGGCGTAGGTGTCCGCCTGTGGCTTAACGTAGCGCTGAAGTGCTTGATGCTATATCCGATAATCACTCTGTCTCACAGGGCGGCACCTGCTCCTTCAAGTTCTTCAATCTCGCGGGCGTGAGCTCGGTCTTGATCTCATACGCTTCTTGCGCGTGAGCATCCTTCTTCTTCATCAAGAGCCATTCCTTGCCCGTCGACTTAGGGAGATGTTTCATCTGCGCCAGGGCGAAGGCGCCTTTTAGCTTTTTTCCCGTCAATTCAAAACTGAGCTTGCCGTTTGCCAGTGATTGCTCAGGATCATCCGTATTGAGCGGGATGAACTCCCCTGAATCCCATACCACCACCGGCCCGGCGCCGTAATGCCCCTCGGGAATGATGGCCTCGAAGTCGATGTACACCAGCGGGTGGTCCGGCACCATGACGGCGAGCCGCTTGTCCGCAGGGGACATGGATGGGCCCTTGGGGACCGCCCAGGACTTGAGCGCCCCGCCGATCTCCAGCCGAAAATCATAATGGAGCCGTTTCGATCTATGCTCATGCACGACGAACCGCAGGGGTTTTCCCATCGCTATCGAAGCCTCCTTCACCGAACAGTGCATAATAACTATTCTTTATGATACAATAATGCCATACTTCACACAAGGGCCAACGGCTTTCCCAATGACATGAGAAAAGAAGACTATATAAGGAAGAACCTGGACGACGCCTTTCGTCTCTGGCTCGGCAGGGCTTCTCTCTGGGGATGTGGGTTCGTCGTCCTCTTTGGCGGCCTGGACTATCTTGTCACGCCGGAGAACTTCGCGCTATTTCTGCGCTACCGGACCATTCTTTTGTTGCTCCTGCTAAGCGGGTATTTCCTGACTGAAAGGCTGAACAACCGGTATCTCTACGTGCTGGCCTATGTGCTGGTCGCCGGGTCCGCATTGGCCATAGAGCTCATGATATTGCAGTTCGGAGGACACGAGTCGCCTTATTACGCCGGCATGGTCCTGCTGGGCATAGCGGTCATCGGCTTTGTCCCGGCCCGGTTCAGCTTTCATGTTGTCATTGCGTTATTGATCTATGTCCTCTATCTCGGGCCCATCGTCCTGACGGAATCCGTGGCCAACCACCGGGACTTTTTGATTGCAAATACGTTTATCATCCTGATCTTTTCGACCATGCTGCTCATACGGTATCTGAGCGGTAAGGCCCTCCGATCGGAGCTTGGTTTTCAGTATGATCTTGAGCGGCATCGCGAGCACCTCGATACGGTCGTTAAAGAACAGACGGCGGAGCTCGTTGACACCGTGGAGAAGCTTAAGCGGGAGATCGCCGAACGGCAGAAGGCGGAGGTGGAGCGGCAGCTTCTGCAGGGCCGGCTCCTCCAGTCACAGAAGATGGAATCCATCGGCCGGCTCGCAGGCGGTGTGGCGCATGATTTCAACAACATCCTGACGGCGATCCTGAGCTACGCGGAACTCACGCTGATGAAGCTCGCCGAAGGCCATCCGGTCAGGAGCCACCTTGTCAGCATCCAGGAGGCGAGCGAAAAGGCGGCCACCCTGACCCACCAGCTCCTTGCGTTCAGCCGCCGGCAGGTCCTGGAGATGAAGGCGGTGGACCTGAACAAGGTCATCGAGGATATGGCGAACAGGGTATCAAGGATGATCGGCGAGGATGTCCTGCTTGAGTTGAAGACAGAGGCCACGATCAGCACTATTCGCGCTGACCGGGGACAGATCGAACAGGTCCTGATGAACCTTGCAGTGAATGCCAGGGACGCGATGACGCCGGGGGGGCGTCTCCTGATCGGAACAAAGGACGTCGATCTTAACGATGCCTTGCTGCGTACCCAGGAAACGGTCACGTTCGACAAGTTCGTCATGCTGTCGGTGACCGACACGGGGGCGGGTATGACGGCGGAGGTGCGGGACCGGATCTTCGAGCCTTTTTTCACCACCAGGGAACTGGGGCGGGGGACCGGCCTGGGACTTGCCACGGTCTACGGAATTGTAAAACAGCACAGCGGGAATATAATTGTGGACAGTGAACCGGGGAAAGGGACCACCTTCAAGGTGTTCTTCCCCATCGCCGGAGAGCGCGGACAGGAACAAGACAAGGACCATGATCTCGGCGGCGCCTTGCCGGCCGGGACAGAGGCGATCCTGGTCGTCGAGGACGATCCCTCAGTGCGGGAACTGGTCCGCCAGGTGCTTACGCCGCTCGGCTACAAGGTCCTTGCGACCGCGGGCGGAGACGATGCGCTCAGGACGAGCGATTCCTATGACGGCCCTGTCGATCTCCTGTTGACGGACGTGGTGATGCCGGGCATGAACGGAAAGCAGCTCGCTGAAGTGCTTCGCATCAAACGGCCGGGCATAAAAGTGCTGTTCATGTCCGGCTATGCCCATGACGCCCTTTCTACCCAGGGGATGCTGGAACCCGGGGTCGCCATGATCCATAAGCCTTTTCGAGCCGTTGCGCTGGCACGCCAGGTCCGTCAGGTACTGGACAGCGGCGCATAGGCGGCACGGTGTTCCCCTGAAATTTCTTGACAAACCGCGCTTCCGCCGTATACAATCTCAGCCTCATTCATCCTGTGGGAAGCGCAGTTCAGTAATGGAGAACAGTTCTGTTATGATCAAGCTCTACAACACCCTGACCGGTAAAAAAGAGGAGTTCGTTCCAATCACGCCGGGAAAAATGAGCATGTACGCCTGTGGTGTGACGGTGTACGACCTTTCCCATATCGGGCATGCCCGCGGTGCGGTGGCCTTCGACGTGATCCAGCGGTACTTTCGGCGCCGGGGATACCAGGTCAAGTACGTGCGGAACTTTACCGACGTGGACGATAAGATCATCAACCGCGCCAAGCAGGAGGGCATCTCGGCCGCGGAGGTTGCGCGCAAGTACATCGACGCGTACCAGGAGGACATGAAACGCCTGGGCGTCGGCAGGGCTGACGTGGAACCCCTGGCGACAGAACACATCAGGGAAATGATCGAGGTCATCCGTCTCCTCGTCGACAAGGGACATGCCTACGCGGTGGACGGTGATGTTTATTTTCGCGTTGCGAGCTTCAAGGACTACGGCAAGCTCTCGAAGCGGAAACTTGAGGACATGAAGGCGGGCGCCCGCGTCGAGGTGGACGAGCGGAAGGAAGACCCTCTCGACTTCGCCCTCTGGAAGGCGTCGAAGCCCGGCGAGCCCGCCTGGGACAGCCCCTGGGGGCCGGGGAGGCCCGGCTGGCACATTGAGTGCACGGCCATGGGCTTCAAACACCTGGGCGAGACCTTCGACATCCATGCCGGCGGCAAGGACCTCATCTTTCCTCACCATGAGAACGAGATCGCCCAGAGCGAGGCTTCTTCGGGCAAGCGGTTCGTGAACTACTGGCTCCACAATGGTTTTGTGAACATCAACCAGGAGAAGATGTCAAAGTCCCTCGGGAACTTCTTCACGATCCGCGACATCCTGGACAAGTATGACGCGGAGATCGTCAGGCTTTTCCTGCTCTCAACGCACTACCGGAGCCCTATCGATTTCTCCGATGCGAATCTGAAGGACGCCCGGGCGGGGCTCGACCGTTTCTACACCATGAAGGAAGGGATCAGGAATTTTCTGGCCGGGAAAAAACCTTCCCTGGTGAAGCCCGAAGAGGTCGTCGAATCGGCTGACAAACCGCTGTACGAGAAGATCGTGAACCTGCCGAAGGCCTTTGAAGAGGCCATGGATGATGATTTCAACTCCGCTTTGGCCATCGGGATCATCTACGATGCCGTCCGCGAGGTGAACAAGTTCATTGCAGACCTGGGCCAGAAGAACGAGCAGGGGGCATACATCATCCTGTCGGCCGCGCAGGAGTCCTTTGATAATGTCAGCCAGACCCTCGGCATCTTCCTGCGTGACCCGGAGGAGTGGTTCCAGGAAGCCCGGCTTGGCGAGCACAAGGTCACCCTGTCGGTCGAACAGATCGAGGAATATATCCATCTCCGGAATGAGGCCCGCGAGCGGAAGGATTGGGCCGAAGCGGACCGGGTCCGGAAGGTCCTCGATGAGGCGGGCGTGACGCTCTTTGACCGGCCCGGCGGCACGGTCTGGAAACCGAAGTAGTTCATAAAAGCCGCCACAGAGACGCAGAGGCACAGAGAATATCCCGGATTTCGGAAAAAATCCCGCGTAAAATCCACTATCCAATTTCACAGCAGTAATTGCTTGGTTCCTCTGTGCCTCTGTGGCGGACGTTTCGAAATACTATGCATAAAGACAAGATCATCGGCATAAAACCAGTCCTGGAGGCGCTCAAAGCCGGCCGGCCGGTCCAGCGCGTCCTGGTGTCCGAACAGCGGAAACAGGACCGGGATGTACAGACGATCCTCCGCCTTGCGGGGGAGAGCGGTGCAGAGATCCGGTTCGTGAACCGTGAGGCCCTGAACCGGGAGGCGCCCGGCGCGAACCACCAGGGTATGATCGCCCTTGCTTCGGCAAAGCAGTACGCTACCCTTCACGATGTTTTACAGGTCCCCTCCCTGCGGGGAAAGGCGCCGCTCTTTCTTGTCCTTGATGGTGTAGAAGACCCCCGGAACCTTGGGGCCATTCTCAGGACCGCTGATGCTGCCGGTGTCCACGGAGTGATCATTCCAGAGCGCCGGGCGACGGGCCTGACAGAGACCGTGGCCAAGGCGTCGGCTGGCGCCGTGGAGCATGTTCCCGTGGTCAAGGTGGTGAATATCGCCAACACGCTGGAAGAGCTCAAGAAGGCCGGAGTATGGGTGGTCGGGGCCGAGGCAGACGGGGACACCGTTTACTGGGATGCGGACTTCGTCCGGCCGACAGCCCTGGTCCTGGGTGGTGAGGGCCGCGGGGTCCGCAGGCTGGTGCGGGAACGGTGCGATTACCTGGTCTCCCTGCCCCTGCTGGGCAAGATCAGTTCCCTGAACGTGTCCGTTGCCGCAGGTATCCTGCTCTACGAGACCCTCCGGCAGAGATCCCGTTGATTTTTTGCCCGTTACTCCCACAGGTTTATTATTCATCTTTTTATTCAGATTGGTAAAATATTTTGTTGACATCGTAATGGCTCTCGGATAGAATACCAATTCCGTGAAAAGCGGTCCCAGTCGTGGTGTGCCCAGGGAAGTCCGAAGTATCGCCACCGTAACTCAGTTGGTAGAGTAGCTGATTTGTAATCAGCCTGTCGTGGGTGCGATTCCCTCCGGTGGCTCCAGCTATCTACCGGTTACAGCATCAAATCACCCATTACGTAAAGGCAGTTGTTATTCGGGGAGGTGCCCGAGTGGCCAAAGGGAACAGACTGTAAATCTGTCGGCGTCAGCCTACGGAGGTTCGAAACCTCCCCTCCCCACCACTTCATACAGCACGGATTGATGATCGCAGGGTGCGGTTAATTATCTGGGATCTGCGGTCCGAGATCGGCAATTGTACGCGGGAATAGCTCAGCTGGCTAGAGCGCAAGCCTTCCAAGCTTGGGGTCGCGGGTTCGAATCCCGTTTCCCGCTCCAGTTAAAGACAGAGGACAGACAACAGACGGTCAGATGACAGACAAATGCAACGAGGCCGGGTTTCGGCCGTCTGTTATCTGAAAGTCTGTGTTCTGAGTGTCTGTTCCCGCCCATGTAGCTCAGTTGGTAGAGCACATCCTTGGTAAGGATGAGGTCAGCGGTTCAATCCCGCTCATGGGCTCCAAAGTATTTTGCATTCATTACTATCCTGATCCGGAGGACTCGCTATGGCAAAGGCAAAATTTGAGAGGACGAAACCGCATTTGAACGTGGGCACCATCGGCCACGTGGACCACGGCAAGACGACGCTGACGGCGGCGATCACGAAGGTGCTGTCGTTCAAGAACCTGGCCACCTTCGTATCGTACGACAATATCGACAAGGCGCCCGAGGAACGGGAACGCGGGATCACGATCGCCACGGCCCACGTGGAGTACCAGACGGAAAAACGTCACTACGCCCACGTTGACTGCCCGGGCCATGCCGATTACATCAAGAACATGATCACCGGGGCGGCCCAGATGGACGGCGCGATCATCGTGGTCTCGGCCGCGGACGGTCCCATGCCCCAGACCCGCGAGCACATCCTGCTTGCCCGTCAGGTCGGCGTGCCCTATATCGTTGTGTACATGAACAAGGTCGACATGGTAGACGACGCCGAGCTCCTGGAACTGGTGGAGCTTGAGGTCCGCGAGCTCCTGTCGAAGTACCAGTTCCCGGGGGACAAGACCCCCATCATCAAGGGAAGCGCCCTGAAGGCCCTCCAGAGCGAAAGCAAGGATATCAACGCTCCGGAGTACAAGAGCATCCTTGAGCTCATGGATGCCCTGGATAACTACATTCCGCAGCCCAAGCGTGACATCGACAAGCCGTTCCTGATGCCCCTGGAGGACGTATTCTCCATCGCCGGCCGCGGCACCGTGGTGACCGGCCGTATCGAGCGCGGCATTGTGAAGGTCAGTGACGAGATCGAGATCGTGGGCATCAAGCCCACCCAGAAGACCGTCGTGACCGGCGTTGAGATGTTCCGGAAGCTTCTGGATTCCGGCGAGGCCGGCGACAACGTGGGCGTCCTGCTTCGCGGCGTGAAGAAGGAAGACGTGGAGCGCGGCATGGTCCTGGCAAAGCCCGGGAGCATCACCCCGCACACGAAGTTCAAGGCCGAGGCCTATGTGCTGACGAAGGAAGAGGGCGGCCGCCACACGCCGTTCTTCAAGGGGTACCGGCCCCAGTTCTATTTCCGGACGACGGACGTGACGGGCGTGGTGACGCTTGCCGAGGGTGTCGAGATGGTGATGCCCGGCGACAACATGAGCTGCACGGTCGAGCTCATCACCCCGATCGCCATGGACAAGGAACTCCGGTTCGCGATCCGCGAGGGCGGCCGTACCGTGGGCGCCGGCGTGATCACCGAAGTCATCGAGTAAATCAATTGCGGAATGCGGAGTGCGGAGTGCGGAATGAAAAACGGGAACATCCGCACGACGAATTTGAAATAGAGAGAGGCCACAGAAATGCGTGAGATCGTTCTCCTCGCCTGCAGTGACTGCAAGCGGAAAAACTATTCAACGACCAAGAACAAGCGGAACACGCCTGATAAGCTGAATTTGGATAAGTATTGCCGGTTCTGCCGCAAGCATACGGTCCATAAAGAAACCAAGGCGTAATGCCAAATTCAAAGTTTAATAAAGCAAAACTCAAAATAACGGCAGTTGCCGCATTTTTGATGTTGCACTTTTAATTTTGAATTGTTGTCACAGGCCAGTAGCTCTAATGGTAGAGCTCCGGACTCCAAATCCGGCTGCTGGGGGTTCGAGTCCCTCCTGGCCTGCCAAATTTTCTGCCCCGGAGAGGCGCATACCCATGTTCAAGAGAATTGCGGAATTTTTCCAGGACGTCAAGCTGGAGCTCAAGAAGGTCGTGTTCCCCTCAAAGAAAGAGGTCATCGGCTCCACATGGGTCGTGATCGTGTCCGTGCTCATCGCTTCCGTTTTTCTGGGCATTGTGGACATGTCGCTGGGGAAGTTCATGACCACGATTTTTAAATAGAGAGAGCTATGTCAACCAAGAACTGGTATGTCGTGCATACATACGCTGGCTTCGAGAACAAGGTGAGGACCAGCATCCTGGAAACGGTCTCCAAACTCAATCTGCAGGAGAGGATTTCCCAGATCCTTGTGCCCACGGAAGAAGTCCTGTCGCTCAAGGGGGGGAAGAAGCGGAAGTCCCAGAGGAAATTCTTCCCGGGTTATATTCTCGTCGAGATGGAAATGGACGACAACACGTGGCACATCGTGAAGGACACTCCGAAGGTGACCGGGTTCGTCGGCGGGAGCCTGAACCCGACGCCGCTCTCCGAGGATGAGGTGAACACCATCCTGAAGCAGGCCGAGGAAGGCGCTGTGGCCCCGACCCAGCCGAAGATCGCCTACCAGAAGGGTGACCAGGTCCGCGTCATCGACGGCCCTTTCAGCAGTTTCATCGGGACCGTGGAGGATGTGAATCCCGCGCACGGCAGGCTCCGGGTGATGGTAAGCATATTCGGCCGTTCGACGCCGGTGGAACTTGAGTTCCTCCAGGTCGAGCGGGAAAAAGAAAAGTAGAACTCGCATTGCATAATACAAAAATGAAGGTAGGAGCGTATCATGGCTAAAGAAATCACCGCAAAAATCAAACTTCAGGTTCCGGCAGGCAAGGCGAACCCGGCGCCGCCCGTGGGACCAGCCCTCGGCCAGCACGGCGTAAATATCATGGAGTTATGCAAGGCGTTCAATGCCAAGACCCAGAAGATGGGCGACACGATCGTTCCTGTCGTCATCTCTGTCTATTCGGACCGGTCCTTCACGTTCATAACCAAGACCCCGCCTGCCGCGGAACTCCTGAAGAAAGCAGCCGGCATCATCAAGGGCTCCGGCGTGCCGAACAAGGACAAGGTCGGCAAGGTGACCCGTGCCCAGATCAAGGAGATCGCGCAGACGAAGATGCCTGATCTCAATGCGGCAACTGTTGAGTCGGCCATGCGCATGATCGAGGGGTCGGCGAAGAGCATGGGGCTGGAGATCGTCGAATAAGTGCGGAATGCGGAGTGCGGAATGCGGAATTGAAAATCACAGGTTTTTACTCCGCACTCCGCACTCGTCACTCCGAATTTGAATTGCGGGAGGTCACGCCATCAGCGTGACCGCTACTACCGCGAGGAGGAACCATGGCAGGAAAGAAGTTCAAGGCAGCGGCAGCACTGATCGACCGGAACAAACTGTACAGTGTTGAAGAGGCGATCGGCCTCGCGAAGAAGACGGCGCGGACGAAGTTCGATGAGACCATCGATCTGGCGGTAAACCTCGGTGTGGACCCCAAACAGGCCGACCAGATGGTGCGAGGGACGGTAGTGCTCCCCCACGGCACGGGCAAGAAGGTGAAAATCCTTGTTTTCGCCAAGGGTGAGAAGGAAAAGGAAGCAAGGGATGCCGGCGCGGACTACGTTGGCGCCGAGGATCTTGCCGAAAAGATACAGAAGGAAGGGTGGACGGACTTCGATACGGTCGTGGCCACGCCGGATATCATGGGACTTGTGGGAAAGCTCGGCAAGGTGCTGGGCCCCCGCGGTCTTATGCCGAACCCCAAAACGGGCACGGTCACCTTCGATGTCGCAAAGGCCATCAAGGAGATCCGGGCCGGTAAAGTTGAGTATCGCGTGGAGAAGGCCGGGATCGTGCATGTGCCGGTGGGCAAGGCGTCCTTCGACGAACAGAAACTCGTGGAGAACGCCAGGGCGGTCCTGGAGTCCATCCTGAAGGCGAAGCCGTCGTCGAGCAAGGGCAAGTACGTGAAGGCGGTCACCGCTTCCACCACGATGGGTCCGGGCATTAAGATGGACACCGCTCTCGTCGAGAAGATAACGGAATAGTATATAGCAGAGCACAAGGCTCTTTCGGTATTATTTAAGGTAAAGGTCGGTCCTTTTCTTTCTCTTGGAGAAGGATGCGGTCCGAGACAGCGGGCATGGAGGAGGATAGGTGAATCCTCCATTTAATCCCCCATGCGGGGCCTGCCGAGACCCGGGTGAAAAAGAACGTAGGCGACCAAACGCTGCTTTCTTTTGAGGTTCCTGGGCTGGTCATCGGGAATTCTTGAAAGAAAGGAGGACAGAGTGAACAAAGAAGAGAAAAAAGCGGCAATAGACGAACTCCATGAGAAGTTTGCCCGCGCGAAGACCGCGGTGATCACCGGTTACAGCGGGATCAACGTGGAACAGATCAGCGTGCTTCGGTCCAAGCTCCGGCAGGCGAAGGTTGAATACCGGGTCGTGAAGAACACCCTGGCGCGGAAGGCCGCGGAAGGAACCGGCCTCGAGATTCTTAAGGAGCACTTCGCCGGTCCCGTGGGCATCGCCCTCGGGTATGATGACGTGGTCGCTCCGGCAAAAGTACTTTTCGAGTTCAGCAAGACGCAGGCAAAACTCGAGCTCAAGTTTGGCGTGCTGGACGGAAAACTGCTCAGGCAGGCCGACATCAAAGCGCTGGCAAACCTGCCGTCGCTCAATGCGCTTCGGGGCAGGATCGCCGGTCTTCTCCAGGCGCCGGCATCAAGGATCGTTGGTGTGCTTGCAGCACCGGCCGGCCAGATCGCGCGGGTCATCAAGGCCAAGGCAGACAAAGGTTGATCAGATCGTCAGGATATCCGCATTCCCAAGGGAGCGGATCTAACAAAGTTGGAACATTACTGAGGAGGAAGTGATCATGGCGGATTTAGCGAAAATCGTTGATGAATTGAGCAGCCTGTCCGTTCTGGAGGCCGCGGAACTGAGCAAGAAGCTCGAAGAGAAGTGGGGCGTGTCGGCGGCAGCGCCGGTGGCCGTGGCTGCAGCGCCGGGCGCCGGTGCGGCAGTAGCCGAGGAGCAGACCGCGTTCGATGTTATCCTTACGACTGCCGGTGCGCAGAAGATCAACGTGATCAAGGTGGTGCGCGAACTCACCGGGCTTGGTCTGAAGGAAGCGAAGGACCTGGTGGAAGGCGCGCCCAAGGCGGTAAAGACCGGGGTCGCGAAGGAAGAAGCCGAGACCATGAAGAAAAAGCTCACCGAGGTAGGCGCGACGATCGAGGTCAAGTAAGCAGGTTCAAACAGCCGGTTTTGACCAAGTCCTAGCCCTCCGGGACACCCGGAGGGCAGAGGACTTTTTTGTGTTTTTAGGTGGGCGGCGCTGAGCGGCTCCGGGACAGGGTCGGATAAACGGAATTATTCTTTAATTTATCAGGTTTTGCGAGCATACGAGCGGTTATTCTTGCAGAGGGGTGCGGACATGTCTAAGGGAAAACGGGAAATGGTTCGGGCACGGAAGGATTTTTCGAGGATCCCCACGATCCTGGAGATCCCCGATCTCATCGAGATCCAGAAGCGGTCATACGACACGTTCCTCCAGAAGGACCTCGCGTCGGACAAGCGGAGGGACATGGGGCTCCAGGCGGCGTTCCGGAGCGTCTACCCCATCTATGACTTCAACGAGACGGCGATGGTGGATTATCTCGGCTTCTCGCTGGGAGAGCCCAAATACACGCTCTGGGAATGCCTGCAGCGCGGGGCCACCTATGCCGCACCGCTCAAGATCAAGATCCGCCTCGTTTTCTTCGAGAAGGACGAGCAGGCCGGCACCAAGCGGGTCAAGGACATCAAGGAACAGGAAGTGTATGTCGGCGATCTCCCGCTCATGACCGAGAACGGAACGTTCATCGTGAATGGCACCGAGCGAGTGGTCGTGAGCCAGCTCCACCGGTCCCCGGGCGCATTCTTTACGCATGACAAAGGCCGCACCCACGCCAGCGGCAAGATCCTCTACTCGGCGCGGATCATTCCCTACCGCGGCTCGTGGCTTGACTTCGAGTTCGACGTGAAGGACATCGTTTACGTACGCATCGACCGGCGCAGGAAGATCCCTGCCACCATTCTGCTCAAGGCCTTCGGGTATTCCAACGAGGACCTGCTCCGGATGTACTACCCTATCGAGGATATCAGGATAAAGAAGGACGGTTTCACCCGCAACGTTTCCGAGGTGCTCGTCGGGCACAAGGCTCCCGTTACGATCATTGACAAGGCGAGTCGTGAACAGATCGTCAAGGACGGCGCCAAGATCACCCGTCTGGCAGTCAAGAAAATGGAGGCTGCGGGCATCAACGAGATCCCGATCGTCCGCGAGGAACTTGTTGACCGGGTGGTCCTGAGGGACGTCATCGACCCCGAGACGGGGGAGGTGCTTCTGCCGGCCAATGAGAAGATCACCGACCAGTTCCTGGCAAATATCTCCGCCACCAAGGTGGAGAAGATGGAAGTGATCTACATGGACGGCATTCATGTGATACCGGCCATGCGTGACACGCTCCTGGCGGACAAGGTCCAGACCTCGGACGAGGCGCTCCTCGAGATCTACCGCAAGATGCGGCCCGGAGAGCCGCCGACCGCCGACATGGCCCGCAATCTTTTCGCAGGCATGTTCTTCAATCCCAAACGGTACGACCTTTCACCCGTGGGGAGGCTCAAGCTCAACAAGAAATTGAACCTGGATATTCCGCTGGAGAAGACCACGCTTACGGCGCAGGATGTGGTCGAGGTGATCCGCTATCTTGTCAATCTCAGAACCGGTAAAGGCGAGGTGGACGATATCGACCATCTCGGCAACCGCCGCGTCCGCTCCGTGGGTGAGCTCCTGGAAAACCAGATCCGCGTGGGCCTGGCCCGGATGGAACGTGCCATTAAAGAGCGCATGAGCCTCCAGGACGTTGACGCCCTCATGCCTCATGACATCATCAACCCCAAGCCGGTGATCGCTGCCATCAAGGAATTCTTCGGCTCCAGCCAGCTGTCGCAGTTCATGGACCAGACCAACCCTCTGGCCGAGATCACGCACAAACGCAGGCTCTCGGCCCTGGGTCCCGGCGGCCTCACCCGCGAGCGGGCCGGATTCGAGGTGCGCGATGTGCATACGACCCACTATGGCAGGATCTGCCCCATCGAGACGCCTGAAGGTCCGAACATCGGCCTCATTGTTTCCCTGGCCACGTATGCTCGCGTGAACAATTACGGTTTCATTGAGGCGCCTTACCGGAAGGTCAAGGGCGGGAGAGTGACCGAAGAGATCGAATACCTTTCCGCCGTGGATGGTGAGGGCTATGTCATTGCCCAGGCAAACACCCCCATCGACAGCCGCGGAAAGATGGCCGTAGACAGCGTCTCGGCCCGTGTGGGCGGCGAGTTCATGCTGGTGACAGCCGAGGAAGTGCAATACATGGACGTCTCGCCGAAGCAGATCGTATCGGTTTCGGCGGCCCTCATCCCGTTCCTTGAGAACGACGACGCGAACCGTGCCCTCATGGGCTCCAACATGCAGCGCCAGGCCGTACCGTTGCTCAGGCCCCAGGCGCCAATCGTCGGGACCGGGATGGAGCGCGTAGCTGCCCGCGATTCCGGCGCTATCGTCTCGGCAAAACGTGACGGCATCGTCGAGGCCGTTGACTCAACTGCGATCATGGTGAAGGGTGAGGACGCCAGGGGAAGGACCGTTGTCGATAACTACCCGCTCACGAAGTTCCACCGCTCCAACCAGAACACGTGCATGAACCAGAAGTCCATCGTACGGGTCGGCGACAAGATCAAGAAGGGCCAGGTCATTGCCGACGGTCCGGCCACGGACCTGGGCGAACTCGCCCTGGGACAGAATGTGCTTGTGGCCTTCATGCCCTGGAGCGGTTATAACTTTGAAGACGCCATCATCATCAGCGAAAAACTGGTAAAAGAGGACCGGTATACCTCGATTCATATCGAGGAGTTCGAGATCGAAGCACGGGACACCAAACTCGGCAAGGAAGAGATCACCCGCGACATCCCCAACCTCGGTGAAGAGACGCTCCGGAACCTCGACGAGAACGGCATAATCCGCATCGGTGCAGAGGTGATGCCCGGCGATATCCTGGTAGGCAAGGTGACGCCCAAGGGAGAGACCCAGCTCACACCGGAAGAGAAGCTCCTCAGGGCCATCTTCGGAGAGAAAGCCGGTGATGTTCGCGATGCGTCTCTCTATGCACCACCGGGGATCGAGGGAACGGTCATTGACGTAAAGGTCTTTTCCCGCAAGGGCGAGGACAAGAACGAGCGACTCAAGACCCAGGAGAGCGAAGAGATCTCCCGCCTCCAGAAGGAATACAGCGAGGAAAAGAAGGCGATCCAGGAGGACAAGTACAAGCGCATTCGCCGGCTGCTGATCGGAAAGACCACTGCCGACAAGGTTGTGAACTCCAAGACCGGCAAAACCGAGATCGCCAAGGGCAAGAAGATCGCCGCGGACATGCTGGACAAGGTTCCGGAGAAGGACCTGGCCAAGATCAAGGTGGAGTCCGAGGATTACCCGGTAAAGCTGCAGGAGGTCCTGGACAACGCCGAGAACCAGCTCGGCATTCTCGAGTCTGTTTACGACGAGAAGATCGGACGTCTCAAGCGGGGCGACGACCTGCCTCCGGGCGTGGTCAAGCTCGTGAAGGCTTATGTTGCCATGAAGCGCAAGCTTTCCGTCGGCGACAAGATGGCGGGCCGCCACGGCAACAAGGGCGTGGTGTCCCGCATCGTTCCCGAGGAGGATATGCCGTGCCTTCCCGATGGAACCCCCGTTGAGATCGTTCTGAATCCCCTGGGAGTCCCCTCCCGTATGAACGTCGGTCAGATCCTCGAGACCCATCTCGGCTGGGCCGCGAAGGCCCTGGACCTCCATGTGGCCACACCGGTGTTTGACGGAGCTACGGAGGACCAGATCCGCAACCTGCTCAAGGAAGCCAAGCTGCCGAAAACAGGCCAGTCCATCCTGTACGACGGCCGGAGCGGCGAACCCTATGACAAGCCGGTTACCGTGGGATATATGTATATGCTGAAGCTGCATCACCTGGTGGATGACAAACTCCATGCGAGGTCCATTGGTCCCTATTCGCTCGTGACACAGCAACCCCTCGGTGGCAAGGCCCAGTTCGGCGGACAGCGCCTGGGTGAAATGGAGGTCTGGGCGCTCCAGGCCTACGGAGCAGCATACTGTCTCCAGGAGTTTCTCACGGTGAAGTCCGACGATGTGTCGGGCCGGGCCAAGATATACGAGGCCATCGTCAAGGGCGAGCATTCCCTGGAGCCCGGGCTCCCGGAATCGTTCTATGTGCTCATCAAGGAGCTTCAGAGCCTCTGTCTCGATGTTGAGCTGATCGAACGAAAGAACGGCAAAGAGCGGTTGATCGGGCTCGAGAAGATCTCGTCAGCCCGTTAGACGCCGGGCAGGCAGCTGCGAGCTGGACAACAAGCGGTTCATTGGAAGATAAGGTGAGCGGGGCGGAAAGGCCCCTTTCAGGAGGTTGACTGTGGAAGAGAAACGGGTGATCGACAATAAGGCGAGAAGGGATGTCCTGAGCCTGTTCGAGAAGCCGAAGGATATTAACTTCGATTCGATCCGGATCCGGATCGCTTCGCCGGAGCGCATCAAGGAATGGTCCTTCGGCGAAGTGAAGAAGCCGGAGACCATTAACTACCGGTCGTTCAAGCCGGAGCGGGACGGCCTTTTCTGCGCCAAGATATTCGGTCCCATCAAGGACTGGGAATGTCTCTGCGGCAAGTACAAACGGATGAAGCATCGCGGCATCGTGTGCGATAAATGCGGCGTCGAGGTTATCCAGTCCAAGGTCCGCCGGGAGCGCATGGGGCATATCGAGCTGGCGTCGCCGGTCGCCCACATCTGGTTCCTGAAGGGCCTGCCGAGCCGCATCGGTACACTGCTCGACATGACGCTTCGGCAGCTCGAGAAGGTCCTGTATTTTGAGTCGTTTGTCGTGCTCGATCCCGGAGACACGCCGCTCAAGGAGAAAGAGCTGCTGACCGAGGAGCGGTACCGGAAGGCTCAGATCGAGTACGGCCCCGGCAGCTTCAAGGCCGGCATGGGCGCCGAGATCATCCGCGAGATGCTCCGGGCCCTGGACCTCGAACGGGAGTCCGAGGACATCCGGAAGAAGATCGATACCGCAACGTCCATGGCAACCAAGAAGAAGCTGACGAAGCGGCTCAAGGTCATCGAAGCCTTCCGCAAGTCCGGCAACAGCCCCGACTGGATGATCCTGGACGTGGTCCCGGTCATTCCGCCGGAGCTTCGCCCCCTGGTCCCCCTCGAGGGAGGCCGTTTCGCCACATCGGACCTGAACGATCTCTACCGCCGCGTGATCAACCGGAACAACCGGCTCCGGAGGCTTGAAGAGCTTAAGGCGCCTTCGGTCATTATCCGGAACGAGAAACGGATGCTCCAGGAGGCGGTTGACGCACTGTTCGACAATGGCAGAAGGGGACGGGTGCTCCGTGGTCCCAACAAGCGTCCGCTCAAATCCCTTTCCGACATGTTGAAAGGCAAACAGGGCCGGTTCCGCCAGAACCTGCTCGGCAAGCGCGTCGACTATTCCGGCCGTTCCGTCATCGTGGTCGGACCGGACCTCAAGCTCCATCAGTGCGGCCTACCGAAGAAGATGGCCCTGGAGCTCTTCAAACCGTTTATCTTCAACAAGCTTGAAGAAAAGGGCTATGCCACGACCATCAAGAGCGCCAAGAAGATGATCGAGCGCGAACGGCCAGAGGTGTGGGACGTGCTCGAAGAAGTGATCCAGGAACATCCGGTGCTCCTGAACAGGGCCCCTACGCTTCACCGGCTGGGCATTCAGGCGTTTGATCCCGTCCTCGTCGAAGGGAAGGCGATCCGTCTCCATCCGCTCGTGTGCGCCGCGTTCAACGCGGATTTCGACGGCGACCAGATGGCGGTCCATATCCCGCTTTCGATCGAAGCGCAGCTTGAGGCGCGGGTGCTGATGCTGTCCGTGAACAACGTCCTCTCACCGGCCAATGGGCGGCCCATTGCCGTCCCGTCCCAGGATATCGTACTTGGCTGTTACTACCTCACCAAATCCCGTTCCAGCGCCAAAGGCATGGGCATGGTCTTCTCGGGTCCCCAGGAGGTTCGGGTGGCCTTCGACCAGGGAGAGGTGGATATCCACGCGCGCATCCGGGCCCGGATCAGTGGCAAGCTCGAGGAAACCACGGTGGGCCGCGTCCTTTTCAGCGAGGTCCTGCCCGACGGGATCCCCTTCTCCTTCATAAACAAGGAAATGAGCAAGAAGGAACTTGCGAAGCTTATTGACGAATGTTACCGGAAGTTCGGCCTTCGGCGGACCGTTGTTCTTCTCGACGAACTGAAGGAGACCGGGTTCACCTACGCGACCCGTTCAGGCGTGTCCATCTGCATCTCCGATATGCACGTTCCGAGCAAGAAACAGAAATTCATCGAGCAGGCCCAGAAAGAGGTCATGGAGATCCATCATCAGCATCAGGAAGGTCTTATCACCAATGGCGAGCGCTACAACAAGGAGATCGACATCTGGGCCACCGTGACTGATAAGATTGCCGACGAAATGATGGCAGAACTCGGCCTCGAAGCCGTCGAACAGGGTAATTTGAAGAAGTCCGAGCTTCAGGAGGCCCGGTCGTTCAACAACATCTTCATGATGGCCGATTCCGGCGCCCGCGGCAGCACGCAGCAGATCCGGCAGCTGGCCGGTATGCGCGGTCTTATGGCAAAGCCCTCGGGCGAGATCATAGCGACGCCGATCACCGCCAACTTCCGCGAAGGTCTCACCGTGCTGCAGTACTTTATCTCGACTCACGGCGCCCGCAAGGGTCTTGCCGACACGGCCCTCAAGACCGCGAATTCGGGTTACCTCACCCGCAGGCTCGTGGACGTGTCGCAGGACGTCATTATCACTCAGGATGACTGCGGGACGACCGACGGCATTATTGTGGGGTCGCTGGTGGAGGGCGGAGAGATTATCGAACCGATGTCCGAACGTATCCTCGGCCGGGTTGCTTCGGAGGACATCAAGGACCCGTTGACGAAAGAAGTGATCATTACCGGGAAACGCGAGATCAATGAAGAACTCGTGAAGAAGATCGAGGAGGCCGGCATCGACAAGATAAAGATCCGGTCGGTGCTCACCTGCCAGTCCGGCCGTGGTGTTTGCAAAATGTGCTATGGGCGGGACCTTTCCCGCGGTAAACTGGTGGACATCGGCGAAGCGGTCGGGATCATCGCGGCACAGTCCATTGGCGAACCGGGCACTCAGCTTACGATGCGGACATTCCATATCGGCGGTACGGCAAGCAAGGTAGTGGAGCAGACGGTGCTTGAGGCGAAGAACGCGGGCGTGATGAAATACATCAACAACCTCAACACCGTGAAGAATAAGGAAGGCGATTACGTTGCCATGTCCCGGAACGGCAGCATCGCCATCTTCGACGAGTCGGGCCGCGAAAAAGAGAAGTATGCGGTTATCTACGGCGCGCGCATCAAGATACAGGATGGCCATAAGGTAGAGGTGGGACAGAAGCTGGTGGAATGGGACCCTTACTCTCTTCCCATTCTCACGGAGATCGGCGGCAAGATCGCCTTTGGCGATATCATCGAGGGCGTTACGATGCGGGAAGAGGTTGACGAGGTCACCGGCCTGTCGCGCAAGGTGATCATCGACTACCCTGACCAACACCTCCGGCCGCGCATCTCGATCAAGGATCAGCATGGCAAGACGGCCCGTCTTCCCGGATCCAATGCTGTTGCGCGTTATCTCCTGCCCGCAGGCGCGCACATACTGGTGGATAAGCACGACGAGATATTCCCAGGAGACATTCTCGTGAAGATCCCGCGGGAAACCACGAAGACCAAGGACATCACCGGCGGTCTGCCCAGGGTAGCCGAGCTCTTCGAGGCCAGGAAGCCCAAGGAACAGGCCATCATCAGCGAGATCGACGGTACTGTTGAATTCGGCGGATTCGTGAAAGGTATGCGACGGATCCTGGTAAAGGACGGCATGGGGAACGAAAAGGAATATCTCATTCCCAAGGGCAAACACGTGAACGTGCACGAGGGAGACTGGGTTACCGCAGGGGAACCGCTCATGGACGGCCCGGTGGACCCACACGACATTCTGAACGTGCTTGGACCCAGGGAGCTTCAGAAGTACCTTGTGGACGAAGTACAGCAGGTCTACCGTCTCCAGGGTGTGAGTATCAATGATAAACACATCGAGGTGATCGTGCGCCAGATGCTCCGAAAGGTCAGGGTCGAGGATGCCGGCGATACGCCGTTCCTCATCAGCGAGCAAGTGGACCGATTTACCTTTGCGCGGGAAAACGAGGCTGTCATCGGGCGGGGCGGCAGGCCGGCGACGGCGCGGCCTATTCTCCTCGGCATCACCAAGGCGTCGCTCACCACCGATAGTTTCATCTCGGCGGCATCGTTCCAGGAGACGACCCGGGTGCTGACTGAAGCAGCGATCACCGGTGCGATCGACGATCTCGTCGGTCTCAAGGAGAATGTGATCATGGGGCGGCTCATCCCGGCTGGTACCGGCATGGCTGAATACCGGAACACCTTTGTTGAGGTGGAGACGGAAGCTCCCTCCGAGGAATAGAACTAACAGAGCGGGCGGGAACGGTCGTCGGACAGTTCCCGCCCTGTTTTTCTTGAGTGATGTCACGGCAACTATTTTCACGAAGGCCGAAAAAAGCCTTGACAATACCTCAATTACTCAGTATAATCATCGGGTTTTGACTCAATGTATGTCCGTTTTTTAAGGACGGCCATCCTTTTGTATTTTAAGGAGTTATTGACGTGCCTACGATCAGCCAGCTGGTAAGAAAGGGCAGGACCCTCGCATCGAGCAAAACCAAGAGCCCTGCGCTCAAGTCGTGCCCGCAGAAGCGGGGTGTCTGCATCAGGGTGTACACCACTACGCCGAAGAAGCCGAACTCAGCGCTCCGTAAGGTTGCAAGGGTACGGCTCACGAACGGAATGGAGGTCACCACCTACATCCCGGGCGTGGGACACAATCTTCAGGAGCATTCGATCGTGCTGATTCGCGGCGGCAGGGTGAAGGATCTTCCCGGTGTTCGCTACCACATCGTCCGTGGCACCCTGGATACCGTGGGTGTTGCCAACCGCAAGCAGGGACGTTCCAAATATGGGGCAAAGAGGCCGAAGTAATATCAGGAACACTCGTAACCGAATAAATAGGAAATCATAACTATGCCGAGAAAACAGGTTGTCGTAAAGCGGGAGATCCTTCCGGACCCGAAATTCAACAGCAAGATGCTTGCGAAGTTCGTAAACGTGCTGATGCGCAAGGGCAAGAAGAGCACGGCAGAGGTCATCTGCTATAAGGCGCTTGACCGCATTCAGCAGAAGACGAACGGCGACCCGATCGCCATTTTCAAGAAGGCCGTAGAGAACGTAAAGCCGACGCTCGAAGTAAAATCGCGCAGGGTGGGCGGCGCTTCCTACCAGGTGCCGATCGAGGTCAAGCCGCCGCGCAGGCTCTCTCTGGCGTTCCGCTGGCTCAGGTTCTATGCGGAGCAGCGGCCGGAGAAGTCCATGGTGGACAAGCTTGCCGGAGAGATCCTCGATGCGTCGAACAACACCGGCGCCGCGGTCAAGAAAAGGGAAGATGTGCACCGGATGGCGGATGCGAACAAGGCATTTGCCCATTATCGCTGGTAAGGCATTCACGGGAAGCGGAGGCAGTTTTGGCTAGGCAGTATTCACTGGAAAATACACGGAACATCGGGATCATGGCTCACATCGACGCCGGTAAAACGACGACGACCGAGCGGATCCTGTATTATACCGGCGTCTCCTATAAGATCGGCGAAGTGCACGACGGCACCGCGGTCATGGACTGGATGGTGCAGGAGCAGGAGCGCGGCATCACGATCACGTCGGCCGCAACGACCTGTTTCTGGCGGGACAAGCGCATCAATATCATCGACACCCCCGGCCATGTGGACTTTACCATTGAGGTGGAACGTTCGCTTCGCGTGCTTGACGGCGCGGTCGCGGCATTTGACTCGGTGAGCGGGGTGGAACCCCAGTCGGAGACGGTCTGGCGCCAGGCGGACAAGTATCAGGTCCCGCGCCTCGCATTCATGAACAAGATGGACCGCATTGGGGCTGACTTCTACATGAGCGTCCAGAGCATGGTTGACCGGCTTGGCGCGAATGCGGTGCCCATCCAGCTTCCCATCGGCGCCGAGGACAAGTTCCGCGGATGCATTGATCTCGTGAAGATGAAGGCCGTCCTGTTCGATGACGAGACCCTCGGCGCGAAGTACGAGGTGGAGGATATTCCCGCGGACCTGCTGCCCAAGGCGAAGGAATACCGCGAGAAGATGATCGAGAAGATCGCCGATGCGGACGACACCGTGATGGAGAAGTTCCTGAACGGTGAGCAGCCGACCGAGGCCGAGATCATGGCAGCGATCCGCAAGGGCACGATCGCCATGAAAATATTCCCGGTCATCTGCGGCTCGGCATTCAAGAACAAAGGTGTTCAACTCCTGCTCGATGCGGTGGTGGACTATCTCCCGTCACCGCTGGACATCCCCCCGGTAACCGGCATTGGCCCCAAGGGAGAGGAAGTCGTTCGCACGGCGTCTGATAGCGAGCCCTTTGCGGGCATCGCCTTCAAGATCATGACCGATCCGTTCGTGGGACAGCTAACGTTTGTCCGGGTCTATTCCGGGACGCTGACCTCCGGGTCGTATGTGTACAACTCAACCAAGGGGACCAGGGAGCGTGTCGGCAGGCTGCTCAAAATGCACGCGAACAAGCGCGAAGAGATCGAGCAGATCTATTCCGGCGATATCTGCGCGGCCGTGGGACTCAAGAGCACACTGACGGGGCATACCCTTTGTGATGAGAACAAACCCGTCATTCTGGAAGCTATGGTCTTCCCCGAACCGGTGATCTCCGTTGCCATTGAGCCAAAGACCAAGGCAGACCAGGAAAGGCTGGGGTTCTCGCTTCAGAAGCTCATGCAGGAAGATCCGTCGTTCCGCGTGATGACCGATCAGGAGACCGGACAGGTCATCATTTCGGGCATGGGAGAGCTTCATCTGGAGATCATCGTCGACCGCCTTTTGCGTGAATTCAAAGTCGACGCCAACGTTGGCAAGCCCCAGGTGGCCTATCGCGAAACGATCCGCAAGAAGGTCACGGCGGAAGGCAAGTATATACGCCAAACCGGAGGCCGCGGTCAATATGGACATGCGGTGATAGAGCTTGAGCCGCAAGAGCCGGGAAAAGGCTTTGAGTTTGTGAACAAGACGGTTGGCGGATCGATTCCCAAGGAATATGTTATGCCGGTGCAGAAGGGCATTGTAGAGGCCATGGAGAATGGCGTAATCGCCGGGTATCCCATGGTTGACATCAAGATCACCCTTGTTGACGGCTCCTATCATGACGTGGACTCATCGGAAATGGCCTTCAAGATCGCCGGCTCCATGGCTTTTAAAGAGGGGGCAAACAGGGCTTCACCGACGTTGCTCGAGCCGATCATGGCGGTCGAGGTTGTCTGCGCCGAGGAGTACATGGGCGATATCATCGGCGACCTCAGCTCCCGCCGCGGCCGCGTACAGGGCATGAACATGCGGGGGGCGGGAAGGGTCATCACGGCGCAGGCGCCGCTCT
>CAYILT010000023.1:0-12497 GCA_964364055.1 uncultured Nitrospiraceae bacterium
GCCAGCCTGCTTGTCAAGTTATTTTCAACCTGGGCCACAACGTCCCCAAAGTTTCCACCCCAAAGTTTCACTTCAGAATTCGCCACAGGCTGGTCCTTGATATCCCGAGGACCTCGGCGGCCTTGGACTTGTTGCCGCCGTACAGTTCGATGACCGTTTCCGCATACTCCTTGTTCAATTCCTCGATGGTCTTGACCTTGCCGGGCTGCAGTGTTTCTATCTGGAACGCCTTCATGCTCTGGGGAAGGCTCGCGGGCGTTACTACGCCGCTCTTTTCGAGGATGATGGCGCGCTCGACGATGTTTTCAAGTTCACGGACGTTCCCGGGAAAGCTGTAGTGCCGGAGCACGTCCATGGCCTCTTTCGTGAAGGCGGTGATCTTCTTGTTCGATTTCGGCAGATGCTTCTTGAGGAAATAACCGGCCAGCGGCTCGATGTCGTCCCGGCGGTCGCGGAGCGGCGGGATGAAGATGTCCATGACGTTCAGGCGGTAGTAAAGGTCCTCCCGGAACTTTCCCGCGGCGATGAGGCCCCGCACGTCCTGGTTCGTGGCGGCGATGAACCGCACATCCACGTGGATCGGCCGCGTCCCGCCGACGCGGTAGAACTCCCCTTCTTCGATCACCTTGAGCAGTTTTGCCTGCAGATTGGGGACCATCTCGGCGATCTCGTCCAGGAACAGCGTACCCGTGTCCGCGATCTCCACCAGGCCCTGTTTGGTCTTGACGGCGCCGGTGAAGGCCCCGCGCTCGTGGCCGAAAAGCTCGCTCGCGAGCAGTTCCTCGGTCAGCGTGGCGCAGTTGATGGACAGGAACGGCCGCTCCTGCCGTTTGCTGGTGAAGTGGACGATCCGCGCGAGCAGGCTCTTGCCCACGCCCGTCTCGCCGGTCAGGAATATGTTGCTCTCCGAATCCCTGATCCCCTCGATGGTCTCGAGGATGTCCTTCATGCTCTTGCTGCGGGCGATGATGGACACTTTTTTGTCCATGCCCAGGTAGGTCTTGAGCGCGATGTTCTCCCGGAGCAGGCCCTTCCGGTCCCTGATCTTGTTCACCTTCAGGGTGAGCTCGTCGAGGTCGAAGGGCTTGGTGATGTACTCGGTGGCGCCCTTTTTCATGGCGTCCACCGCCGAACCGATGCTGCCGAAGCCGGTGATGATGACCACCTCGGTCTCCGGGGATTTCTCCTTGACCCGCGCCAGGAGCTCGATGCCCGTCATCCCCGGCATCTTGATGTCCGCGATCAGCAGATCGAAGGACCCCGCTTCGATCTTCTGCAGGGCGTCCAGGCCGTTCATCGTGCTGGTGACAAGACAGCCTTCCGCCTTGAGAGCGTTCGTCAGGTGCTTGACGGTTATCTCTTCATCCTCTGCTATGAGTACTTTGAATGCCATGTCGTATCCTTGTGAACAGCAGTGGTGAAACTATGATTCGCCGTTAATAACCGCTCGACCTGAATGGTTAGCATCCTCGTTCGGACCCTATTCCTCTATATTTTTCTTTTTTATTGCTTTGAATGAAATAATTATATAGGCAATTATTGCCCACAACGGGATCACAGCATTTGTGACTGGTTCAGTCGTAATACGATACATTAGATTTGACTGAAATATGACAGATACAATGATAATGCAAATAGAAGCCACTTCAAACGATTGCCTTAAGATAGTAGATTTGACAGACTTAAGTTTTCTCTTTTTGGCAGACCTATAAGCTAAAGCCCCTAATATCATAAGGAGGCCAGCATGGAACCCGCTTAACGCAATACTAGAATCTATAACCTTAGGATCTGAAAATATCGAAAATAACAGAAAAGTGCCGAGAACTAAACTTATTGTTGAGCCAATATGCTTCGTCATTGTATCCTTCTTTGATGAGTTGACCGTTTTCAACGGCGCGAAAGTGTTGTTATGCATACAGAGTATTTTATTAACAACATCAAGATGCCTATGAATCGCCTGATGTTCGTCTGCTCGCAGTTCAGTCCATCGAGATAAGAAAAGACTAGTTACTGCATACCCACCATCGCGTTCGACAAGATAGCCACCATCTTTCAAGCGAGAAATAGCCCCTGCTATTTCGTCATCAGTGAACCGGGCATGATTGATATAATCTCCGGCATCAATAATTGCGTCGAGGTGGGCTCGTTCTTTATTGTCTTGAGCATAATTGGTTGCTAGCAAGAACCAGGCATCACTAAACTTGTAGACAACCATAATGGGTTCCCCTCTTTGCCAGATAACGCGTGCGTGAGAGGTGCGGTTTTCGCGATCCTCTCGACGCGCAAGCTGTGATCATTGCGTCGGGTATCGCTCTGCTCAACCCGACCGACGAAACGTTGTAGGGTTAATTTTTCATCGCTTCTGAAGCAGTTGCGGCCTAAATTCCTCCCGTACAAGGCTTTTATCCCGCTTCTTGTATTTCACAATCAGAGTATCATTCTTAATCTCGATATTTTCGAAAGACGTCACGCCATCGACAAGCGATTCGATATCCAGGTGAACAACAAAATGCTCTTCTTTTGCAATCGTTGAGAATGCCGGTCCTACGACGATGTGATGCTGGACTGACCCGCCCGGACCGTCATAATTAAAGTAGTATCGAACATAGATCTTCCGTTCGTTATCAATATATATTGGATCATCAATATGTGTTTTCTTCCTCAGGTTATTTAATTCAAACAGATCGCTCATTCTGTAGCCCATTCCGCCCCACCCCACTTCGAGCACGTCCTTGCCATACCATCTAATGAAGACATGTCTCCCCGCGTCGGTATCGATCAATGAGGGCCGCGCCTTGCTTTGGGCATCATAGAGCCAGACGTTTACATTATAATCATAGTCGCAGAATACTATTGCAATCCATCTGCCGTCAGGAGATTTGTCATAGAATTTATCGAAGTCGACATGCTCCTCTGTTAAGGCTTTTTTAGGCTCTAAAACGTAACCGAGTGTTTTTACCTTTCCTTTAACGATTTCATAAGGAACCTTAAATTCGTCAGCTGCCGCTGAGGAAACTATCAGAAGAATAAAGACAAACACTGCGTTCGATATCTTCACTGATTGTTCTCCCTTTGAAGACATCCGATTGATTTGACGGCCATCTGCAACCCACTCGACGGCATGGTTAAGACGCCCTTGCTTTGCGAAGGCACTCTTCAAGCTTTGCGATGAATGCCTCTACTTCATTTTCTCCAAGGTCGAGAGGATCGCCATGCGATCCGATAGCAATTACGCAAATGGCCGATCCGTCGTACCAGGCATCCAGACGGTCTTGTGCAGGTTTTCCCATGATGCTTCCTTTTTCACAGTTCCCGGGGCATCGTGATCGTAAACGTCGTGCCCTTTCCCTCTTCGCTTGCCACCGCGATCTCTCCGTAGTGTTTCCTGATGATGTTGAACACGATGGCGAGGCCAAGGCCCGTGCCCTTGTCCTTGGTGGTGAAGAACGGCTCAAAGACCTTGTCGAGCGACTCCTTCGCTATCCCCTTGCCGCTGTCCGCGACGGCGATGACCACGGCACCGTCGCTCGCCCTGACCCGCACGCCGAGGTCTCCCCCCTCCGGCATGGCTTCCACGGCGTTGGTGAAAAGGTTGATAAAGACCTGTTCCATTTGCTCGGGGTCCGCAGCGAGTACGACACACTCCGAGCCGGCATCCAGGGAGAACCGAATCTTAGCGGTGTCCGCCGCGAGCTTCTTGAAGACACCCCCCATCAGTTCGCACAGATCGACTTGCTGCAGGCGGGGTTCGCGCCCTCGGGCGAACTCCAGGAGCTCGCTCACGATCCGTTTCACCCGGACCGTCTGGTCCAGGATGTCGTTGACCGCCTCGTGCACGACGGAAGGACCGCCCTCTCCCGCCTGTTTCGCGAGCACTTGCGCCGAAAGATGGATGTTGTTCAGGGGATTGTTCAGCTCGTGTGCAACGCCCGCGGCAAGCGTCCCGATGGCGGCGAGCTTCCTGACCTGGATGAGTTCCTTGTTCTTGCGGCCGATCTCGGCTGCCCGCTCGGCAAGCTGGTCCTCCATATGATCGAACTTCCGGATCAGAAGGCCCACTTCGTCATTCCCCCATTTTTGCTCCGGCGCCGCGACGTGCGGAAACGCCCCTTTCCCGGTCTTCTCCACGACGCTGATCAGCAGCATCAGCCGCCGCGCCACGTTCGTGCTGATGAAAAAGAGCGTCCCGATGCCCACGGCGAAGAACAGCGGAAAGATCACCAGGATGGCGATCTGCGAAACGCGAATGACCGATTCAACTTTTTCACGGGCAGCCTTATCAAGGTCTTTGGCTGTTTCCACGATCGACTCGCCCGTTTTTCGGAGCGAGGTATTCTCCGTCTCAAGCTCCCGAAGCCCGCTGGTCAGCTCATGGCCGCGGGAGAATTGTATCACGTTCTCCAAAAATACCGCGGTTTGAGAGGGCTTTTCAATAAAAGCCAATTCCGCCAGTGAAATAAATACGGCATGTTGTTTATGTTCATTCTTCGTCTTACGGAATGCCGCCGTTAATCGTCTGACCGAAGACTCGATCTTGTTGAACTGCTGTTCGTATTCAGCGATATACGAACGAAGCGCCTCGGTATCGACCTGTTCCATGTCCGGGTGCTGCTCCAGGATTACCTTGAGCTCTGCGAGGTAGGCATGCACGGCCTGTGATTCCTCGTCCGCCTTCCGGGGGCTGTACAGGAAATAGTTTTTCTCGTGCCTGCGGAGTTGGAGCGACTTGCGGCTGAAGGTGTCCGTGATCTCGAGATACCGGATCTCCTTCCTGATCTCGATGAAATTGACATACATGAACGCGGCAAGAATGGCGATGATGAAGGCACTGATAAAAAAGCCGAGCGCTATTTTTTTCTTGAGGGACATGGTAGGGGTTGGATTCGTAATGAATGTAGCACATTGCACTCCCTTGAGGCAACAGAAAATCGCGTCCGGGCCGCTCAAGGCATCAGAACCGGGCAGTTGCGTATTCGCCGGTTGTATTGTAAAATGCAGGCACCGTGACGGCCCGTCAGCGGGACGGCGGCAGCATACCCTTGACTCCGCATCCTGACCGGAAGCGAAGACGGGACCACGCGAAAGCAGCACCGGGACCAAACCATGTTCAAGGCAAAGCCAAGCATCAGGCAAAAAATCACCTTCGGCTACTACGCCTTCATCGCGATGGTCATCGGTCTGTCCGTCATCACCCTGGCACAGATGGAGTTCATTGAAACCCGGATGATCTTCGGCGCTGCGGTCCATGAGTTCCTCGATACCGTCCTCGAGGTAAGGCGCTTCGAGAAGAACTACCTGCTCTATGAACGGCAGGCCGACTACCGGGAGAACGCACGGTACATCGCCCAGGCACATGATCTGCTCGTCATGAAGAGCAAACGGTTCGACACCATCGCTTCCCCCGACCGTATCCAGGCCATCCAAAATCTCCTTGACCGGTACCGGGAGTTGATGGAACAGCACTTCGCCCTCGCCGGCAAGACCTCCTTCACCTTCGGCCCGTCCATCCAGGAGCGGAAGAACATGATCGACTTCAGGATACGGAGCGTCGGGGACAACATCACGACCGCGGCCCTGGACGTAGAAATGAACGAACGCAAGGGCCTCATCGGGGCGAACAATGATACCCAGAGGATCGTCATCGTGTCGATCGCGGTGCTTGCCGTCCTGGCGGTCATCGCGGGCAGGGTCCTTTCCCGGATCGTCCTGCAGCCGCTGCAGCGCATCGAGAATACCATGGACGAGATCGCCGACGGGAAGTTCGTCAACATCCAGGTCGGGTCCCATGACCAGGAGATCGTTTCACTCACCCGGGCCTTCAACAGGATGATCCGTGAGCTTGAGCTCCGGCAGCGCCATCTTGTCCAGTCGGAAAAGCTCGCCTCCCTCGGCACACTCCTCTCGGGGGTGGCCCATGAACTGAACAATCCCCTTTCGAACATCTCCTCGTCGGGACAGATCCTTGCAGAGGAGCTGAAGGAGGGTCAAGGGTCATGGGTCATTCGACGGGCTCATGATGGTGAGCAGAGTCGAACCATCAAGGGTCAGGGGACACTACAGGCAACGCCAGTCTCGGATCCCGCTTTTGCGATGGACCTGGTCAGCCAGATCAACGACCAAACGGACCGGGCCCGGAACATCGTGCGGTCCCTTCTTGATTTCTCGCGCACCGTGGATTTCAAAAAGCAGTCCCTGCCGCTCAGGGAACTGCTGGACGAGACCATCCGGTTCGTGAAGGGACAGATGCCGAAGGACGTGACCATAACCCTGAACGTGCCGGACGACATTTCCATCACCGCGGACAAGCAGCGGATCCAGCAGGCATTCCTGAACCTCATCAAGAACGCCATCGAGTCGGTCCCGGGAGAAGGCGCCATTTCCATCGATGCCTGGAAGCACCGCGCCTCGGACAAGGCCGACGACGACACGGGGATCACCACCTATCTCAACTACCGCGGCAAGTGCAACCTAGAGGATGACACCGTGGACATCGAGGTCAGGGACAACGGCGCGGGGATCCCCGCCGAGGTCCTGCCCAAGGTCTTCGACCCGTTCTTCTCGACCAAGGACGTGGGCAAGGGTTCGGGGCTCGGGCTCTTCATCGTCCACGAGATCATCGAGGAACATGATGGATGCATCGCGGTCAACAGCGAACCGGGAAAAGGCACAACGTTCCTGATCCGCCTGCCGGCAAAGGAGCGGACGGACACGGGGAAATAGCCGAAGGTAAGAGGGTGAGAAGGTAAGAAAATAAACCAGTATTACGATCTTCCTACCCTCCTACCTTCTTACCTTCAGTATCACTGTGTCTCAGTGGTAGCGTTTCAAGACTCTTTAAGGAGCAGCAATGCAGAATCCTGCAAAAATATTGATCGTCGATGATGAACGGGTGGCGCTCAAAAACCTCGAGTACATCATGAAAAAGGAGGGCTACGAGGTCGTGGGCACGCAGAGCGGCTCGAATGCCATCCGGTATCTCGATGAACAGCCGTTCGACGTGGTGCTGACCGACATGCGCATGGAGAAGGTGGACGGCATGCAGGTCCTGAAAAAATGCCGCGAGCGCCACCCCGACACCGAGGTCATCATGATCACGGGCTACGCAACGCTGGAGGCGGCCGTCGAGACGATGAAGCGCGGGGCGTTCTCCTATATCGCGAAGCCCTTCAAGCTCGACGAGGTGAGGAAGGCGGTCGAAGAGGCCGTCGATCGCGTCGAGCTGAAGAAAGGGATCAGGCGCCTGAAGGAACGCGCGGAGGACTTCCCGGGAGAGGGCGGGATCATCACCCGTGACCGGGCGATGCAGAAGCCCCTCGATACCGCCCGTCAGGTCGCGCTCGTGGAATCCAACGTGCTCATCATCGGCGAGAAAGGCACCGGGAAAGAGCTCTTTGCGCGTTCTATCCATGCCAACAGCAGGCGTTCCGGAAATCCCTTCCTTGCCGTACACTGCGGAAGCTTCACCGAGGAACTCCTCACGGACGAACTGTTCGGCCATGAAAAAGGCATGGCCGCCGATGGACCGGCCGCGAAGCGGGGCGCCATCGAGGAAGCGACGGGAGGCACGCTCTTCCTCGGCGAGATCACCGCGATGCCGCCGCCGGTCCAGGTAAAACTGCTCCGGGTGCTCGAAGAGAAGGAGATCCAGCGCGTCGGCGGGACACGGTCCATCAAGACAGACGTGCGGTTCATTGCAGCCGCCGAGCAGGAACCGCTCGAAGCGGCCGTACAAACCACGTTCCGGCAGGACCTCTACTACCGTCTGAATGTCGTATCGCTGCACCTTCCCCCGCTTTCCGGACGGAAGACGGATATCCCCCTGCTGTCCTATTACTTTCTCAAGAAGTACGCCACGCTGATGAAAAAACCGGTCACCGAAATCGCCGAGGACTTCATCGCCCTGCTCATGAACTACGGCTTCCCGGGCAACGTGCGGGAGCTGGAAAACATCATTGAGCGAGGCGTTGCGCTCGCCAACGGAGACACCATCGAACTGGCTCATTTGCCGGAACACCTGAAAGAGTTGAGCCTAAAGACCTTCCGGAAAAAGGAGGGGAAGATCCCTTCGCTTGAAGAACAGGAGATGTCCTACATCAAGTGGGTGCTGAACGAGACCGGCGGCAACAAGACCCTGGCCGCACAGATACTCGGCATCGACCGCGTCTCGCTGTGGCGCAAGCTCAAGAAGTTCGGGCTGGAGGGGGAATAAGAACCTGTTTTATGTTGACATGTGTATGATATTTTATATAATACACATGGAGGCGAGCTATGAGCACAGCGACCAAAACAAGAAAACAGTTTATCCTCGAGCAGGACAAGATCGAGCGGGTAAAAAAGATCGTCAAGGCAAAAACAGACACGGAAGCGATCACCCGGGCGCTGGACATCATTATCGAAAGCAGCAAGATAGAAACCGCGCTCAACTCGGTCAAGGGCAAGGGCGGCATCAAGGATGTCTATGGCAGAACAACCGCTTAAACTCGTTCTCGACACTTCGATCTACATCCCCTTCATCAATCAAGGGATCGCCCATCCCGCCCTTGATCTCCCTCAGAGACAGCCCATCCTGTACATGAGCGCGGTTGTTGTCGAGGAACTCTACGCCGGTGCATTGGATGCCCCTTCCGAGAAACTGATCGACAAGCTGTTCGATGCCTTTGCAAGCCTCGGCAGGCTCATTGCCCCGGATGCGGCAGACTGGCAAAAGACGGGGAAGGTCGTTGCGAAGCTCGGGCAAAAATACGGATTCGAGCGGAAATTCCTGTCAAGGATCACGCACGATATCCTTATCGCCCTCACTGCACGCAAGATCGGCGCAATGGTCGTCACCGGCAATACCAGGGACTTCATCAGGATACGTGAGTTCGTTGATTTCAAGCTGCACGGCACGTAAGCCGGGATAAGGCACGGATCGACACGCAAAAAGACCCTGGCAGCACAGATACCCGGCATCGACCGCGTCTCGCTCTGGCGGAAGTTCAAAAAGTTCGGGCTGGAGGGAGAGTAAAGCAACGATAGAGCTAACAATATCTGTCACCTTGCGGTTAACGTTGAAAAAAAGGAAAACCTTATGAAGGATACGTTGAAGCCAGGGATAGAATCAGAGTTCACATTTCACCTACCCGGAACAAAGACCGTCCCTGCGCTCTATCCCGAATCGGCTGAATTTCAGGAAATGCCGGAAGTGTTCGCAACCGGCTTCCTGGTGGGTTTTCTCGAGTGGGCCTGCATCCAGGCGATCAATCCGCACCTCGACTGGCCGCGCGAACAGACCGTCGGCACCCATATTGACGTCAGCCACGTTGCCGCGACTCCAGCCGGCTTTGAGGTAACGGCAAAAGTAAAACTGATCGAGGTTGATGGACGGCGATTACTGTTCGAAGTTGAGGCGCATGACGGCGTAGAGCTGATCTCAAAGGGAAAACACGAACGGTTCATCATCAACAAGGATAAATTCGATTCGAAGATGCGGGAGAAGATCAGCAGAAAGCGCACTTAAGAGATCGCATTGCAGGACCATGAGAACCGCATTCGTGGCGTGTTCCAACTGCGGGAAGACCGATTTTCCATCCATAGTAACATCGAAAGGCTTCAGGATTTCTTCGACGATCGGAAGCAAGACGCTGGTTCCGCTTTAATCGGGCCTCAAGTGATGAAAGAAAGTTGACAACGTACCAATATGATAAAATCTTCCGAAGAAATCGAAACGTGCATTTCAACACTGAAAGATCTTGCAAACGATGCGGCGCTGCTCGCAAATCTTCCCGATGAACAGCGGATCGCTCTTCTGAAAGTATCCGGGGAGATATCACGGCCCGACAGGCGGGAAAGAAAAATACGAAACAAGACCGTGGACAAAACACAGCGTCTGACGACTCTTGAGAAAGATCGACGTGCCAGAAATGCCACCGGTATTCGTTCCGCGCGCATGGATTCTACCTTCAGGGCGCCCGCACAGATCACATCTGAACCATCCGGATCCGAACAGAAGGCTGAGCGACTGCATTCGCCCCGTAATTGCTATATTTGCAAAGATGAATTCCTTGAGCTGCACTTTTATTACGATACCCTGTGCAAAAAATGCGGGGACCTGAATTACAAAAAACGATTTCAGACGTCATCCCTTCATGGGCAGGTCGCTCTCATTACCGGCTCGCGTGTGAAGATCGGCTACCAGGCAACTCTCATGATGCTGCGCGCCGGAGCCACGGTGATCGCGACGACCAGATTTCCCGTTGACGCGGCCCTCAGATATTCCAAAGAAGAGGGATTCGCCGCCTGGGGACACAGGCTGCATGTTCATGGTCTCGATCTGAGGCATATTCCCAGCGTTGAGATCTTTACCGACTATGTAGAGCAACGATATGAACGTCTCGATATCCTGATAAACAATGCTGCTCAGACCGTGAGGCGGCCTGCAGGCTTTTATACCCATCTCGCGGAAAATGAGGAAGTGGGCTGCGCTGCTTTGTCCGACGACGCCCGAAAGCTTCTTGGCGACCATGAGGCGTGCAAAAAACAGATAGCGGTCTTTTGCAATAGCGACAACGAGGCGGGCACCGCCCTTTCCGTGGCATGGCATGACCGGGGACCCGGGATCGGCTTGAGGGAATCAGCCCGGCTGTCACAGATCCCCTACCGTCATGATAATTCTCTTGTGTCTGAAGAAATATTCCCGAAAGGGAAGCTGGATGCCGACCATCAACAGGTGGACCTGCGCAAGACGAACAGCTGGCGTTTACGAATGGGAGAGATCCCGACCACGGAAATGCTTGAGGTCCAACTGGTCAATTCCGTGGCCCCCTTTGTACTTTGCAATCGATTGGCAGCTCTCATGAGGCGCGATCATACCGGTCAAAAACATATCGTCAATGTAACAGCCATGGAAGGCAAGTTCTTCAGGTTCAAGAAGGATGCCAGGCATCCCCATACGAACATGGCAAAAGCGGCCTTGAACATGATGACCCATACCTCTGCCGAGGATCTGGCCAAAGACGGCATTTATATGAATGCCATCGACACCGGATGGGTCACTGATGAAGATCCGGCGGAATTTTCTCAGTTCAAGCAGGAGGTGCATGATTTCCAGCCGCCCCTGGACATTGTCGATGGGGCGGCGCGGGTCTGCGATCCGTTCTTTGACGGGATCCTGACCGGCAAGCACTGGTGCGGAAAATTTCTTAAGGATTATTTCCCGATCGATTGGTGATGGAACCAATAGTGGTACCAATAGCGTCAAGTCTTTCTCCTTGAATTAATCTCGGTATCGCATTGCTTGAGATGAAAATGCAACGAACAAGACTTGACCCTAAGGCGGTCTGACCCTAAGGCGGTCCTTTCATGAACACCTCCATTAGATTTAGTGGTGTTCATGATAGAACAGTTTGTGGCTACGCGATTGTCAAAGAGCGTTTGTGAACGATGTCCTGAACGCTAATTTTGTGAACGATGTCCTGAACATTATCAGTTAGCCTTTTGATGTGGGGTACTAGAGTTCGGGACCACGATTTTGAATCACAAATGGGACAGCTAGATATATCCGCAGGAAAAGCAAATGAGAGTGCGGAAATTTTGAAAAAAGGAAATATCGAATTGCAAACCACACTGGAGCGTGAACGCAGTGCTAGATTAAAACTTGAAGCACAAATCGCACCGCGAAGTTTATCTGAATCCCAGCGTGCTGCTTTAATCAAAGCTTTAATCGCAGCACCACAGCCATTTATTATAGATATAACATTAATTGGAGACCGTGAAGCTGAGATGTACGGGGAACAACTTCTCTCTGCGCTGCAAGAAGCTAAAGTACAAGGACAGACAAATAAAATAGGCATGATCGCTCCACCACGGTACGGCATTCAGATTACACTACAACCAAACAGTACGAAGTCGTTGTCGTTTAAAAATGCACTTGAAAAAGCGAGCATTCCTGCAATATTTTCATTCGGGAATACAGGTCAATTTGATGCACAAATTCTCATCGGGCTTAAACCAATGAAGTAGTGTCCCGTAATGAATAGTTTACATAACCTGGTGCTCGACCCAACGCGGAAACCGCGCGGGTCAGCCGCGCGTTGCAGCCGCGCGTTGATCCGCTCACCGGCCTATAAATGCAGGAGTCTATACGCCATGTCATACTTGGACCGCATCACTATTAATACGGCAGATCATATCCCCCGGGTTCGTGGGCTGCCGGTGAAGGTTAGCGAAGTGTTAGAACATCTACAATCCGGGTGTACGGTAGACGAAGTTCTCACGCGCATCCCAGGCCTCGAGCGGGAGGATATTTTCGCCTGTGTCGAGTATGCTGCACAATCAAACGAGCCGCCGCCAGCAGCGGCGATGCGCAAGTCGGGGTAGCAAATATAGTTATGGCGCCGTGCCTATTGACATATCTGCCTCGAATACGTATAGTACACGTATAAAAAGGAGAGCCAAAATGCAGAAGAAACTGACCATAACAGTCGATGAAGCCGTATATAAAGGCCTTTATAAAACCA
>CAYILT010000023.1:12507-22552 GCA_964364055.1 uncultured Nitrospiraceae bacterium
ATCGGCCCCCGCAAAATCAGTAAATTCGTCGAGGAACTCGTGCGCCCCCATGTAGTTCGCCCCAACTTGGAACTGGCATACGCTCAAATGTCCAAAGACAAAAAGCGGGAGTCAGACGCATTGGATTGGGCGGAGGCCACATTTAAGGACATCGCACATGAAAAGAGGTGAGGTCTGGTGGGTTAATTTTGATCCTTCCGTCGGCGGCGAAATCAGGAAAAAACGTCCCGCCATCATCGTCAGTAATGACGCATCTAACAAATTCCTCAACCGCGTTCAGGTTGTCCCTCTCACCAGCAAAACAGATCGTCTCTATCCGAGTGAGGCACTCGTCCTTCTCAACGGCAAAGAAAGCAAGGCTATGGCTGACCAGTTGGCAACGGTGAGCAAGTTGCGCTTGTTTAAACGCGCCGGAGTGCTCTCGGAAGAAGATATGATCAAGATCGGCGAAACGATTAAAATCCAACTGGATATATGCTGACCTTGATTCCAACCTGCGGGTCCACAGTGACGCGCCAAAGGCGGCGAGTGACCCGCGCGTTCTCCCATCACGCTACGATTCTTCAGGCTGCGCATTTAACCTGCCTTAATCCCTGCCCTCCCAAATAGCCCTTGACAATGATACCAATAATGATACTATTGAAATATGGGCAACATAGAAGACGTGATCACTCATATGCGTCAGAATCCGCGGGACGTTCGATTCAACGACCTATGCAGAGTGTGTGACCGTTACTTTGGCAAACCTCGCCAAGGGGGGAGCAGCCATCGAATTTACAAAACCCCGTGGCAAGGCGATCCAAGAATAAACATTCAAAACCATAAAGGGAAAGCAAAAGCTTATCAGGTTAAGCAGGTGCTCCTGGCAATAGAAAGACTGGAGGTGGATCATGTCCATGAAGAAAGATAGATTTACATACCGGGTAACATGGTCTGAAGACGACAACGAATATGTAGGGCTGTGCGCTGAATTTCCCGGCCTTAGTTGGCTGGCAAAAACACCGGAATCCGCCTTAAGAGGCATTCGTAATGTGGTTGATGATGTCATGAGGGATATGCATAAAAAAGGTGAGGCAATACCCGAACCGATCTCGTCCCGTCATTTCAGCGGCAAATTCATGGTGCGGGTCCCTCCCCAGGTTCATCAAAAACTCGCCATACAGGCTGCCGAGTTCGGCGTCAGTCTTAATCGGCTTGCCAGTGCAAAATTAAGTCAATAAAATAAGAGCACAACCAATCCTCCGAAAAGGACGGGGCAAAAGCAGCCCCGCCCCTCAACTCGTTGTTCTCCCACCGCTCTTGCTTCTGTATTTTCCCGCTTCCGAACGCCTTGACAAATGCATATTACTGATATATTTTATGCGACATCAATTAATGTATACTTCTCAAGGGAGCCCATGATGCGCACCACATTGAACATTGATGACGATCTGCTAAGCAAGGCCTCGAAACTGACCGGCATTAGAGAAAGAACCGCCCTGGTTAGGCGCGGATTGGAATCATTGATCGCGGTCGAGAGTGGGAAACGTCTTGCCCGCCTCGGAGGGTCCGAGAAAAGTCTGAAGCCGACCCCCCGCAGAAGATCGACGGGGAAATGAAAAGGTAGCAACCGGCCTGCCGATGGCACCTCAAACACAAACGGCAGCCTCATCGGCCGCCGTTCGCTTTTCCATTCCTGAGTCCTTCTATAAATATAAGCGCTATTTCCCGAACACCTTCTTCAAGAGGTCCGTCACCCGCGCCACCGGGTCCTTCCTGATCTTCTTCTCCTCCTGCCCCAGCAGGTAGAACAGCCCGTCCAGCGCCTTGCTCGTCACGTCGTCGTCCAGGTCCAGGGATTCGTCCTTGATGAGCTTGGTCTTCTTCGCCTTGTCGATCAGGTTCTCATAGGCCTTCGTGACGCCAACGGACATGACGGCCTGGGTCACTGTGGGCTTGAAGGCCCCATAGAGCTTGTCGTAGGTCTTGGACCGCATATAATCAGTTGCCGCGGTATCGCCTCCCCGCAGGATGTTGATGGCGTCCAGGATGGTCATCTCTTTCACGGCCCCCACAAAGATGTCCTTCGCCTGTGGCGCCGCCTTCTCGGCGGCCCGGTTCATGGTCATAATGAACTCGTCCACCTGCTTGGAGAGCCCGACCTTCCGGAGCGGCTTCTCGACCTTCTGGACCTTCTCCGGCAGCGGGACCTTGATGGCCGGATTCTTGAAATACCCGTCCGGCTGTGAGCCTGCCTTCACGGCGTTCTGCGAACCGATGGTGAGGGCTTCCTTGAGGCCCGCAGCAACCGTGTCCTTGTCCGGCGTACCGTCGGCCTGCCCTCCCGGTTGGGATTTGTCCTTGTTCAACAGCGATTTCGCCTTGTCCATCAGGTCGGCATGGGCCGGGGTCCCGAGGAACAAGATGGCGGCAATGATCATGATACCGGGCGCCGTGCTGCGCATAGAACACCTCCAGGTAAACTGTGCTTGATGTATCATCAAGCGGCGCAATATTGAGTATTGCGTTAATAATGAAAAGCTGCATTGCACCGATAAACCCTCCCCTAACCCCTCCCATCGAGGGAGGGGAAAAATTTTGCATTTAATATGCAAAGCTCAATGAGAACGGCGGCCTGAGCGGCCGCCGTCCCGTTTATTCTGTGGTCGTACTGCTGGATACCGCGTTCGCGACTACTTCTTCTTCTCCGAACCTTTTCCGTAGAGATGATCGTATTCGGCCGGATGGTGGTGTTTGAACTGTTCGATCGGCATCTTGCCGGTCAGCCACAGCCAGTTCATGGGGAAATACTCCGACCGCAGGTGTTCATTGTAGAAGTGGATGATGAGAATGAACACGATGGCCAGGAGCGCCTCATCGCTGTGCATGATGAACAGCACGTCCCAGGCCCAGGGCAGGGTCCATGTCGGGAACAGCGCCGACACGGTCACCGGAAACGCGAGGAAGAAGCCCGAGGTCCCGATGATGAACATGCCCCAGTACACCGCCCAGTAGTCGAACTTCTGGAGGTAGGTGAACTTGCCGAAGTAGGGCCGCTCCTTCCGGAGGCCGAAGTAGTACATGAATTGGTGGATCATGTCCACCACGTCCTGCGGCATCGGGACGATCGTGAGCCGGAGGTCCTTCTTCCGCGCCAGGTTGAGCAGGTAGAACTGGTGGTAGATGAAGTCCAGGAGCATGGCGATGCCGGCGACGCGGTGGATGATGCCGGCGATCCTGGGGCCGCCCCAGATGCTGATCCAGGCGCTTGAAGGCTCGACGTAGGCGTACTTGAGCCCCCAGCCCGTGAAGGACAGGATCAGGAACGTCGTGAACATGATGATATGCTGGATGCGCGCGGAAAGGTCGAACCGCTGTATCTCCTGCGGAATGTTCTTATTCATGGTGGTCGCCTCCCTTCCTGAACAGGCGGTCGCGAATGTCCGAGAACATGTCAAGAAGCACGTGGATGATGATGAACATGAACACGCCCACGGTGAGAATGATCAGGGCTATCTCGGTGAAGTGAGCGATCGGGTGGAGCGGCTGGTGCGTGATGGACGCGACGAACTTGTCCGTTGCTCCCGCGTGGCACTTGCCGCAGGTCTTCTTCTTGTTCTCGACGCTGCCCACGGGCGAAGACGTATCCTTGGTGCTCTTGACATCATGGGCGCCGTGGCAGCTGGCGCAGGACGGCGCTCCGGTGTGGCCGAGCTTCAGCTTCCTGCCGTGGAAGCTTTCCTTGTACCGTTCCATCACCAGCGGCGAGAACCCGTACTTCTCCGAGATGTGCTTCTCTTCATGGCACTTGCCGCAGCTCTCGACCACATTGTAGAGATACACCTTGGATTCCTTGCTGGGACGGGCCTGGATGGAATGCGGAGAACCGTGACAGCTGGTGCAGACCGGGCCGTCCGGAGACTTCTTCACCATGACGTTCTTGCCGTGGATGCTCGACTTGTAGGCGGCATAGGGATCGGGATGGCAGGTCATGCAGGCGGCCTGGGCCAGGGGATCCACCTTGCTTTTCGGAGATATCTGCGCGGCAAGTTCCTTGATCGCCTTGTCAGGCGCTGCTCCGGTCAGTCCCGTATGCTGGGCGCCTTTCGGGGACATATGGCACGTAACGCAATCGAAGGAACCATGGACGGATTTTTCGTACTTATCCTTATTGACATTGACAGCCCCTTCCATCGATCCGTGACAGCTCAGGCACGTTGCCGCGTCGGTCGCCGCGCCCGCTGTCGTGATCAGAAGGAAGGTGAACAGCAGCAAAAAAAATACATTCAGCCAAAACCTCATACTCACTCCTTTCAAACGATATTTTTTTATTATGATGCGGAACAGCCGCATAGGGACCATGCGACCGCCTCTCCCGTTCGAGCGATCAAGGTACAACAAGTTGCAATTTGCAACAATAGCACACCAGGGAATTTTAGGCAAGTAGATTTTGCAAAGCTGGAGCTTGAGAAGGGCAAAGGAGCTCTGCAGCCGGAAGGAGATCAGGAGCGGGAATAATAAACCCGCATCAGGTAGAGTCCGCGCGCCGGGGCTGTCCTCCCTGCCCGGGTCCGATCGCGCGACTTGAGCATCGCTTTCACCTCATCGGGAGAGAACCTGCCGAGCCCCGTTTCAACGAGCGTGCCGACGATATTCCTGGCCATGTGCATCAGAAAGGCGTCCGCTTCGAGGATGAACTCGATCTGGTCGCCCTTCTTCCGGATCGTCAGCGTCTTGAGCTTCCTGACCGGCACCTTTGCGCTGCATGCCGAGCTCCGGAACGCCGAGAAGTCGTGCTTTCCCACCAGGTGTCGGGCCGCCCGCCTCATGTTCGCAAGGTTCAGTTTCCGGTCTATATGCCAGGCGTGGTTCCGCAGGAGCGCCGACGGGGCACGACGGGCAAGGACGATATAACGATACTGCTTGCCTCTGGCGCTGAACCGTGCATGAAAGTCCGGCTTCACCTCTTCCGAGGCGATGATCCGGATGTCCTTGGGAAGCAGCCGGTTCAGGGCGGGCGCCCAGGCCTCCGCAGGGATAGGGCTCTCCGTCGGAAAATTCGCCACGTGGCCCAGGGCGTGGACGCCCGCGTCGGTCCTGCCGGACGAGGTCGTCCTGATGTTCTCCTTCGTTAGCGCCTTGAGGGCCGTCTCGAGGGTATCCTGGATGGTCGGCCTGCCGCTCCCCTGCTGGGACTGCCAGCCGTGGTAGTTCGTGCCGTCGTACTCGAGGATGAGTTTTATATTGCGAGTCATGGGGCCCTTTTTCACCAAAGACGAAATGCTTTACCACGAATGTCACGGTTGACGTTAATTCCGCACTCCGCACTCCACACTCCGCATTCGTCACTCGCCAAGATATGCTTTCTTGATCCCCGGGTCGTTGGCAAGCTCCGACGCCGGGCCCTGCATCACGACCCTTCCGCTCTCCATCACGTAGGCCCGCGCGGCGAGGCGCAGCGCCGCCCTGGCGTTCTGCTCCACGAGCAGGATGGTCGTCCCCTGACTGTTGATCTCCTCGATGATCTTGAAGATCCTGCTCACGATGATCGGCGCTAATCCCAAGGACGGCTCGTCCAGGAGCAGGAGCTTTGGCCGGGACATGAGCGCCCTGCCGATGGCCAGCATCTGCTGTTCTCCGCCCGAGAGGGTCCCGCCGAGCTGCCTGCTCCGGTCGGCGAGCGCCGGGAACATCTCGAACACGCGCTCCATGTCCGGTACGAGCTGACCCTTGTCCCTCAGGAATGCGCCCATCTCCAGGTTCTCCCGCACCGTCATGCGGGGCAGGATGCGCCTGCCTTCAGGGACCTGGGAAATACCGAGAGAGACGATCTCGTGAGGAGGCATCCCGGAGATCCGCCGGTCACCGTACCGGACCGACCCGGAGGTGAGCCCCGCGACGCCGGAGATGGACATGAGCGTCGTGGACTTGCCCGCACCGTTCGCGCCGATGAGCGCCACGATCTCGCCCTGCCGCACTTCGAGGCTCACGCCCTTGAGCGCCGCGATCATGCCGTAGGAGACGAATATGTCGGAGAGTATGAGCATAAGATTCAAGATTCAAGATTCAAGATTGATGCAGTCGTAAAAAGTCGTCCTCACACGAAGATCACGGAGGACACAAAGATAAAGCAGAATGATTTCAATAGGTCTTCCTTCGTGACTTTGTGTCTTCGTGTGAAAAATAGACTTCTTACGAGATTATCAAGATTCAACGACTTTGACGTTCATTCCGCATTCCGCAATCCGAAATCCGCAATCATTCGTGCTGCTGATGGTCCTTCCCCAGATACGCCTCGATCACCGCGGGGTCCTGCTGGATGTCCTTTGGCGAGCCCTCGGCGATCTTCACGCCGTGGTCAAGCACCACCACGCGGTCCGAAATACCCATCACGACCTTCATGTCGTGCTCGATCAGGATGATCGCCACGCCGTTGTCCCTGATCCTGCGAACAAGGTTCATAAGTTCCTGTGTCTCCTGCGGGTTCATGCCTGCCGCGGGCTCGTCCAGGAGAAGGAGATGCGGCTCGGTCCCCAGGGCCCGGGCGATCTCGAGCCTGCGCTGGTCGCCGTAGGAAAGGTTCGCCGCGGCCGTATCGTGCCTCGCCTCAAGCCCGGCGAATTTCAGGATGTCCATGGCACGGTAGCCCATGTCGCGCTCTTCCTTCTTCACCGTCGAAGGACGGATGATGGCCCCGAAGAATCCCGCCTTCGTGCGGCAATGGGCGGCCACCATGACGTTCTCGAGGCAGGACATGCCGCTGAACAGCCGTATGTTCTGGAAGGTGCGCGCCACGCCCAGGGCCGTGATGTCGTGGGGCGCCATGGCCGTCACGTCCCGGTCGGTGAAGGCCACCTTCCCCTGCGTGGGCCGGTAGATGCCGGTGATGCAGTTGAAGAGCGTAGTCTTCCCGGCGCCGTTCGGTCCGATGATGCTCACGATGCGCTCGCGCTCGACGCGGATGTCGATGCCCTCGATGGCCTTGAGCCCGCCGAAGTGTTTAGTAAGGTTTTTGGTTTCTAATAAAAGCATAGGAAAATTACACTGATATTACGAATGAAGCAAACATCGACAATTCTGTCTCGTGCAAAGGTCGCAAAGACCTCATAGGCTGAATGTACGTCAAAAGGTTTCCGCCCTAATTCCGCACTCCGCACTCCGAATTCCGCACTCGAATCACTTTCCCTTCGCCGTTCCCAGCAGTCCCTGGGGACGGAAGGTCATCATCAGCACCAGCGCGACGCCGAAGCCGAGCATGCGGTAGTCGGCAAAATCGCGGAAGACCTCTGGCAGCGTGACCAGGAGGAAGGCCCCGAGGATGATGCCGGGGATGCTCCCCATCCCGCCCAGGACCACCATGCACAGGATCATGACGGACTCGAAGAAGGTGAAGCTCTCGGGAGAGACAAAGGCCATCTTCGCCGCGAAGAACACGCCCACCAAACCCGCCCAAGCCGACGCCGCCACGAAGGCCAGGAGCTTCAACCGGAAGGTGTTGACGCCCATGGCCTCGGCGGCGATCTCGTCCTCGCGGATCGCGATCCACGCTCTGCCGATGCGCGACACCATGAGCCGGTTCATGGCGAAGACCGTGATGATGGCGATGATGAGGATAAGATAGTAGAAGTCCAGAGGCGTGGAAAGGACCGTGCCGCCGATGGCCGGCCTGCCGATGCGGGATATGCCGTTCGGACCGCCGGTGACGCTGTCCGAGTTGTTCAGTACGATGCGCGTGATCTCGCCCAGGCCCAGCGTGACGATGGCGAAATAGTCGCCGCGCAGCCTCAGGGTGGACAGCCCGATCAAGAACGCCATGAACGCCGCCGTCGCGGCGCCGGCCGCCAGTCCCGGCCAGAAGCTCAGCCCGAACCGCGTCGAAAGGATGGCATAGGTGTACGCGCCGATGGCGTAGAACGCCACGTATCCGAGGTTCAGGAGCCCCGTCTGCCCCACCATGATGTTGAGGCCGAGCGCCAGAACAGCGTACATGCCCGTCAGGGTCAGCACGTCGCGGTAATAATCGTTCTGGAAGAAGGGAATAACGAACAGGAGAACGACAAAAACGGAAAGGAAGAGCGGCGAACGGGTCCGGGAGAGAAGGCTATTGGCTGATGCACGGAAGCCCGAGGCCTTGTATATGAACGCCTTGACGATCCGGGAAACGGCATCGCCTTTCAGCAGACCCCAGAGCGCGACGCCGGCCAGTATGACCAGGACGACCTGGACCGCCCGCCACGGCCCGACAAACGGAAAGGCAAGGACCCCCGCCCACAGGGGGACCGCAAATAAGGAGAGGTATCGCGTTAAAGTGTTCCGGGATTCGCTCATCGTGGAGCGAAATTATCGCATAACCATGGGGGGAATTCAAGGAGTAGTTGGACGGATGAAATAGTGAATACCGCGAGACCTACACGTCTCTCGGCTCGATAAGGAGCTGAAGTCCATCCACGATCTGCCGAACGCGCGCCGATGTAAGGCTGCCGATCTTCTCGGCGCAGTCGGTCCTGTCCACCGTAACGATCTGAGAAATGTTCACGACGCTGTCCTTTTTTAAATTCGCCTCGCCTTTTTTCAGCAGAACGTTCCCGGGCACCATTGCGCGTTTTAGGTTGGACGTCAGCGCGCAGACCACGACGGTGCCGATCCTGCTCTTGTTGAACACGTTATTCTGGACAACCACGTGGGGATGACGGTATCCAGGCTCGGACCCTTCGGGTTCTTCCAGGTCGATCCAGTAGATATCGCCCTGCCTGATGCTCACGAACGCTCCTTCAGGACGGTCCTGCCATAGCGTTTTTTGCTTTTCTGCCTGACGTGGTACTCTTCGGCGGTCTCCGCGACCGCGGACGCCTCGTTGATCGCCTCAAGCAGCCTCCCGGACTTCCTCTTTTCCAGGTATTCCCTTACCGCCGTGACGAATACCTCGCTCCGTGATGAGCGACGCTCCTTCGCTACTTTCTCGATCTCTTTAAACATTTCGTCAGGAACGGATATCGCTGTTTTCATGAGAGGAGTATACCATCAGGCTATACCGTTGTCAATACCCGATGGATACCTTGGAGCGGTCATCGTCGGAGCCCCCCACTGGTCCACGCAGTATTATTCTCACATGGCATGGCAAGGGGGGCAGCCTTCGTTATATCTCATAGCAGCAGACAGGGATATAGAGAACGGCCCGAAAGGATCGCTAATTTGTGTGATGAGGGATTCTCAGAAATGACAAGGAAGCAGAAGCACGCTTAAGATATCGGAGATGTAAAAATATTAATTGTGAAGCCTGACCTCATACACCCAGTAAAGGTTGAACGAGGCTATGACGCGGTTCTTCTTCTGAACCTTAATCGACATGGAAAGCTCCGCTGCTTATTCCGCTGTTTGCCGCTTACTTTTTCTCCACTACCTTTTCCGCCAGGAAGATCTTAATCAGCGATTGATAGGGTACGTCGCGTTTGTTGGCCAACTGCTTTATGTGCTCGATAAGGGACTCGGGCAGACGGATGGAAATCGTCCGGGTAGACGGTTTGAGGTTGGGAAACGCCGCTCGCTTTGCCTTCGCATAATCAATATATTCGGCTGAATCATGCGAAGACCAGAATTCGGTCTCTTCTTTTTCATTCTTAAATTTCGGCATCTGTTTCAGCGCGTTCTTTTTCATGGTATACTTTCCTCTCTTTTCTGCTCATATCGCGGGCCAATATGACACGAATTTTCTTCCCCCGAATGGCAAACACAATAAAAAGACGGCGGTCCGCGTCCGTTTTACCCAGAGCGAAATAACGTTTTTCACTTACCGAATGCTGTTCACCCGTTTGCACGACGAGCGGCATGTTAAAGAATAGCTCTTTACATTGGGCAGGCGTGACTTTATGTTTCTCCCAGTTTTTTGAAATATTTCCCTGGTCCCAATCAAATCCGTCCACCGTTTGGAACGTATGCATCACTCCACCTCGTGTATATGGCTAATATATACATATTCATATTTTTGAAGTCTGTCAAGACGGGTGATACGAACGCAGCGATTCCGCAATAACGTCTTGGAAGTCAACTGACAGAAGGCGGATCAGCG
>CAYILT010000024.1:0-19924 GCA_964364055.1 uncultured Nitrospiraceae bacterium
GATGAAGGCGGCCGGCTCCTGCTCTATTTCGGAAACTATGGGCAGGGACCTGGAGAATTCACTTTTCCAGCAGGGCTGTATGTTGATGAAGACGACAGGATTTTCGTGGCAGACTCCGGCAATCACCGTATTCAGAGCTTTCAGTACCTGAGTGAAAGATGGAAAAAGGGCCATCCTGAGGAGTACAAGAAATATCTTGAACTGCAGACAAATCCGGAAGGCAAGAAGGAAGAAGCCCCAAAGAAGGTGGATCAATGAAGAGGATCGCGCTGATTTTAGGAATACTGGCATCAGCATCACTTCCGGCATTCGCTGCTGACGGTGGTGTCGCCAAGGTGAACGGGACCATTATCACCGCTCGACAGCTGGAGCAGGAGATTGATTCGCTGATTCCCCGCTCAACGTTTCACGGCAACGTGACCGAGGAGAGACGCAAGGATTTCCGTGAGAAGGCGCTCAATGACCTGATTGATCGGGAGCTCAAATACCAGGACGCTGTGGCAAAGGGAATGAAGCCCGATAAGCAGCAGGTAAAGGCGCAGATGCGCCAGCTCAGGGACAGGTTTAATTCAAAAAAGGCATACAGGGAAACGCTTGAAGAAGCAGGGCTCACCGAGGAAGGACTCCGGGAGATTATTGAAAAAGGCGTGCTTGTACAGGAAGTGATTGCCAGGACCGTTAAGGAACCGGCCCGGATGAGTGAGGAGGACCTCAGGGCATATTATGACAAGCATATTGATAAATTCAAGCAACCCGAAAGTGTAAAATTAAGATTGCTGTCCACGAAGGACAAGAGAAAGGCACAAGATGCCCTCGCCAAGATCAAGGGAGGCGAGGACTTCGGCAATGTCGCGGCCAAGTTTTCTGAAGATGATTATCGTATCAAGGGCGGTGACATAGGCTACATCCACAGAGGGCGGGTACTTGAGGAGGTCGAGCGCGTGGTTTTCACCCTGAAGGTCGGGGAAAGGAGCGATCTCATCGAGGCTGGAGGCAGATGGTATGTCATAAAAGTGGAGGACAGAAAGCCAGAACATCAACTGTCATTCGAAGATGCCAGGGATAAATTAAGAACTGATCTTGAGGGTAAACGGGCGAACGAACTGAGTGAAAAGTGGATGTCTGAACTGAGGGCGCGAGCGAAGATCGAGATATATAGAGGAGCCCCATCATTGCCGACAGAACCGGCAGAAAAAAAGTGACTGTGAGTGTTTTGCCTCAGTCGGAAATGGACTTTCAGGCCGCCTGAGTTATATTTTTTTAGTTCTTCTGGGTTTTTTTGCTGTAAATCTGTAATAATATGGGGTATCCCCTTCGCTCAGGTACCCCTTATTGAACCATATCCCCGATAGAGGCATTCGGGGATGACATGATAACTATCGGAAATATTTGTCATTCCCTAAGATTTATAAGCCTGCCCCGGTATGCTTTAAACCGGGGGGAATATGGTTCTATAAAAAACACAAATAGATGTGGCAACCTGAGTCAAAGGGATACCCCTTATCTGTAAATATACCTGCTGCCTCTTGATGATCTCCACGAATGAACCCTTAATAATACTCACTTTACTGAGTGATTATGCTCATTCCCGCATAGTTTTAACCGCAACAATTATTAACTATCTGATATTATTTGATAATATATTATTTATTGCAGGCAGTATTTTTGCATAGTTATCTACTGCGGAAAATATTTCATTCTGATATGAAGAAGAAAACAAGTGCTTAATAATATAAAGATATTAATAAATATATTTGTTTTAATCCTCATGGTATTCCTTTTTCCCGGAAAGGCTATTGCTCTCTATAACGTATCCGGCGTCGTAGAATTTACCTCCCGAAGATACGATACCTTGAGAGGGGGCGTACGCACCTCTGATCAAACTTTCGCGCAATTATATCAGGCAAGCATGTCCGGTCCTATTCTTGATCCGCGTTTTATGAACTTTACTGTCGGAGCGGGATACAATGTTCTAAGCAATAAAAACGGTCAGGACTCAACATCGCTTAACTACAATATTTCCACCGTTTTTTTCCCCGCCATGAAGGTATCATGGAGTCTCTATGGAAGTAAATCCTCAAACACCGTTCAAAACAATGCCAGCCTTGCAGGCTACGATTTAACCACCACCAACTATGGTGGGGACCTTTTTCTACGTCTTAGTCGTATGGGGGGTGGGAACAATAACAACAATAATAATAATTTTACCAACAGAGCGGGCTTGAACATTCCACTCCCAGATATTGTTCTTTCACGTTCACATACAGAAACCGACTCTCCAAGTTCTGTGAATCCCATTAGTGAAACACGGGACAACACCAGAGCATCTATAAGTTACCGTTATGGTGCAAAACAAGATCTTACTCTTGATGGGAGCATGGAGAATTATAAGAATCTCATAGACGGCTCCTCCTATGACATCAAGACTGCGTTTTTAAACTGGCATATGCAGGTATCTCCCGGCGGCGACCTGAAACTTGACGGCCGCATGACCGATCGGGCCACTCAGAATATCGCTAATTATGAGACAAGTCAAAAAAACCATGATTATAATGCACTGTTGAGTTTCCAGGAAAAGGACAGATTCGCTCACTATTATCGATACAACTTCTCTCAACAGAATGTAAATAGCCAGGACGTAACAGCTCAGCGAGCAGAAGCTAAGATATCCTATAGGATTATTGATGAGTTACAACTTCGCGGAGGTCTCGATTACAGCCTTGTCGATAGAATGGTAAAGGCCACTGTGACAACGCCGGAACAGAGTAACAGGGTGGAGACGGGTGGCGTTACAGCGGGGGTATCATACTCAAAATTGTATACTCCGCAGTTCCTGGGTCCTTTCGGATTTAAGACCGGTTATGATTTTATCTCTGGATTTTCTAAGGTTTCCGGACAGATGGTGGGACAGTCGGAAGGCAGCGGGCGGTATTATGGAAATACCCTTTCTCTGGGACTTATGAGCATAGGTTGGAAGGACGAGACCGCTTCGCTGGATTATACTTATTCGAACAGACGGGACGACTCCCCCGCCAATAATATTTCAGAACAGCAGATCGTCAGATTAAATCTTTCAACAAAACGTCTTCCCCGTACGACAATAGTTGCTTCAGGGTCATACATGGTTAACGAATACTCTGTCGGCTTCACGAATCAGCTTATTGCAGGCGTGGAGAATTCTGCGGTTCAAAATCGTACGGTCAACTACTCTATTAATGCGGTGCACGCGGCGACATCTTACGTGAACCTGCTTGCAGGCGCTTCTCGGGGGACCTCTTCGTCGGTTAGCACATCCACGTTATCTTCCCTTCCTCCAAACTCCGCCACTACTGATGATACGCTTTACTACGCATCGGCCAACTTAAATTACATGATCACTCGAAATATGCTGTATCAGGCCGAACTGCGCGAGGAAGTCCGAAGCACCAAGACGACCGACAGCAATGTGCATCTGCTTAACATGAGCTTGTTATACAGGATCAGATCGATTTTCATCAATTTAGAGTGCAAGTGGAGACAAGATGCTCCTGACAATGATTTGAGAACAACGCAGACGTCGTACCTCGCAAAGTTGTCGCGGCCATTTTAGATGTTAGCTAAGCACATTGCATGGTTTGCAGGAAACATTGAGCCTCCACCTTTTTTGTCATGAGCAATACGATAATCACCTGCAGAACTATTGAGTCTTGTCGCCTGTCAACCGATGTTCGTATGCCGGCGCGTTCATTATAAGTAAAGCCTTTCCCTCTTTCTCGCGCCCCCCTTGTTCATCCCGTCTCTCTTTGATTCATACAGCGCCTCATCCGCCTTATTCAGCAGTTCCTTCGGCCGTAAACTCTCGCTTCCGTTCAATTCCGCGACCACCAGTCAATGCCGTCCCCGGGTGCTTTTTCCTTGATCCCGAACGGATGGCCCACAACGATGGTGCGCATCCGTTCAACGACCTTCCGGGCAATCACGAGATCCATCTCGGGCAGGATCACGGCGAATTCCCCGCCTCCATAGCGGAAGCAGGCGTCCAGGGTCGCGCGCCGGCACTGGCTTCTGATGACGATGCCCTCCTGGTGCCCGAAATCATCATTGAACTGCTTGCTATGATGTGATTTTTCACGAGCATTCCTCCACCCTTGAACTGGGAAGAAGGAAGGAAGAAGGCAGCAGGGAGCCCTCACCCGAAGGCTCCAGCATGCACGGGTAGGCCTTGATCAGGTCCTCGCGTCACTCTGACTACTTGACTACAGTCCCGCCATACCCTGTCGCCATCGTATAATCCCTGGTAAACGTGAAAATACGCAATATCTGTTGCAAGTACGCACTTTTTACGATAAACTGAAACCAACTTTTCCCAGTCCCAGCACTGTGGATGGTAGCATATGCATATTCATGAAAAAGAAGCCCTCCAGACGATAACGGAACGACTGCGCGAGCAGTTTCCCGGAAAGATCTCCGCGGTCCTGGCTTTCGGCTCGCGGGTTCGCGGCGACCACGGTCCCTGGTCGGACTTCGACGTTCTGGTAGTAGTGCGCGACAAGACCGCCCTGCTCGAGCGCGAGATCATCGGCTTTTTCGTGGACAGGGAAATGGAGCTCGGCGTCTCGTTCACGCCGGTCATCAAAGACGCCGCGGCCTTCGACCTGGAAAAGAAGCATCATACCCCCTTTTACGAGAACCTCAGCCGCGAAGGAGTGCTGATATGACCCTGGAGCCCCAGGACAAGCGCTCCCTGAGCGACCTGTGAATGGCAAAGGCCCTCGAATTCCTGGAGGACGCCCGGGAAATGCCCGCGAGAAACGGAACCGGACCGCGGTCAACCGGAGCTACTACGCCGCACTGAATGCGGTGCGCGCCATCCTGATTCTCGACGGGGCTAACCCGGAGACCCATGAAGGCGTCGTCACGATGTTGAGCCTCCGTTTGATCAAGCCCGGCATACTTCCGGTTGAGGTGGTCAAGAACTTCAAGGTGCTGCTTTCCCGAAGGACAGACGTTGACTATGGCGATTTCGACTCGACCGGCCAGGCCGAGGCCGATGATTCCACCCGTATCACCGCGGACATGATCGGCCTGATCGAATCTGCACGGGAAAAGCTGGCGATCTAATCTCCCGTTTCCTGGCTACTGTCTCCTGCGCGAACAACTGCCGTTTATTGGATGTCCCATACATGCGACTATGAAGCGGATTGAAAGGAGGTGGGCTGAAAGATCTTGGCCATCTCCTTATTCTTTTCTTGAAATATATACAACTATGTTGTATAATCTTCTATGGGCATTTCAATTAAAAAAATAGGAGGCCGAGAGTACGCATATCTGGCATATCGGAGCGGCAAGAAGGTAATTCAGAGCTATTTGGGACCCGCCAAAAATCCGGATATTATCGCTCAACTGTCAGCAATAGAAAAAAGCAAATCCGTTCCGTCAAAGTTGTATGCGTTGTTCTGGGACGTTGATCCTAAAACGATACATGTCCGTCGTCATAGCCGCTATATTATTGAACGGATCCTCGATCTCGGTGATCTAGATGCGCTGTGGTGGGCGCAGAAGCAATATCCGACCGCATTGATCATGGAAGTGTGCCATACAAGTCGCAGAGTATCACAGCGATCAAAGATGTTTTGGCGTATTTGGTTTGAGGAGGAGCATGCATCTTGAATGTTTGACACCGGCGGCCCGCACGGTGCTGAAGGTACTTGCTCCGGTTGTCGCGGCACATAGGTTTGTTCTTGCCGGCGGGACGGCGGTTGCCCTGAGTCTCGGGCATCGGTTGTCTGTGGATTTTGATTTCTTCACCGAACGATCTTTTATGCCGGCCAAAGTGCTGCAAGCGGTCAATGGGATCGGTTTGACCGCAACGGTTCTCCAGGAAGAGCCTGGAACACTTACTGTTTCAGTAGATGGCGTAAAGGTTTCTTTTTTCCACTATCCGTATCCTTTTTTAGATGCGACATCGACGCTGAGCGGAGTTCCGGTCGCCGGGCTTATTGATATCGCCTCTATGAAGATAATTGCAATGATTCAACGGGGAGCAAAGAGAGACTATGTAGACCTTTATTTTATTCTTCGAGATATCCCCTTCGCGAAAGTCGCGGAAAATATGATAGCTCGGTATGGTGTTGACCGTGTGAATCCAATAGTGATCGGCAAGGCGCTTGTCTTTTTTCAGGACGCCGATCTGGATCCCGACCCAGAGTATCTCGCGAAGCCTAAGGATTGGATTGCCATAAAGAAATATATAGTCAACCATATTCAACAGTTTGTGCTTGATATCCATAAGGCCCGGAAACGTGATTGAATCCAGGAGAGGTCGCATTCCCTGCAGCTTGCAGCAGGGAGTTTCAACTCGACGGAGCATGGAGTGGGCAGACACTGAACTAACAGGTTGCTGAAAAAGTCCCGAATGGTCATTGCGAGGAGCGTTTTCTGCGACGAAGCAATCTCGAAGTTATTGACTTCTTTATAACCGAGATTGCTTCGCTTCGCTCGCAAAGACGGCTAAAAGACTTTTTCAGTGACCTGCTAATGGAACTGAAGGGGACTACCAGACGGGTGAATCAAGTTATAATTGTTTAGCCGTTGGATTTTGCTGCGCACTTTGCGGTGTTGCATGAGATGTCTTTAGTCCCGGCCTGCCCCTGTGAGGGCGCTCTGTCGGAGAAGGGAAAATGATTTAGATGCTTCTCGGAAAAAAGATCGTTGTAGTGATGCCGGCATACAACGCGGCAAATACCCTGCGGCAGACGTACAGCGAATTGCCCCATGATCATGTCGATGAAGTGATCCTGGTCGATGACGCGTCTGTCGACGAGACCGCGCGCCTTGCGGCCGAACTCGGTATCCGGACGATCATCCATACAGAGAATAAAGGATACGGCGCCAATCAGAAGACCTGCTACCGGGAAGCGCTCCTCCATGGAGCGGATATCGTGGTGATGGTCCATCCGGACTACCAGTACTCGCCGAGGCTGGTCACGGCCATGGCGTCCATGATCGTATCGGGACACTATGATGTCGTGCTGGGTTCGCGCATCCTGGGCGGAGGAGCGCTCACGGGTGGGATGCCGCTCTACAAATACATTGCCAACCGGTTTCTGACGTTCTTCGAGAACCTTTTCCTCGGCGTTAAACTATCGGAGTACCATACCGGCTTCCGGGCCTTTACGCGGGAGGTCATCGAGACGCTTCCCCTGGAGGAGAATTCCGATGATTTCGTGTTCGACAACGAGATGCTCGCCCAGGCCGTCTACTTCGGCTTCAGGATAGGGGAGATCAGCTGTCCGGCGAAGTATTTTGAGGAAGCCTCCTCCATCAATTTCAGCCGCAGCGTGAAGTACGGTTTCGGCGTGCTGGGAACGACCATGAGATATGTTTTGCAGAAAAGGGGCCTGGTCAATTTCATGCTGTTCAACAGGCAGGGAAAAAAGATATCCAGGACGGATACGAGAGGTACCGAGGGTCAGGGATAGGCAAATTACGCGGCTGGTGTCGGGCTTGCGGTCACCCGGTTCCTGCCGTTCCTTTTTGAGGCATACAGCGCTTCATCCGCCTTCTTGAGCAGTTCTTCCGGTTTTACATCATCACTGCCGCTCAATCCCGCAATGCCGAGGCTGATGGTCAAGGCCGTCCCCGGGTGCTTTTCCTTGATCAGGAAAGGGTGGTTCTCCACGATTTTGCGCATCCTGTCGGCGACCTTCAGGGCAATGCCGAGCTCCAGTTCCGGCAGGATCACGGAGAACTCCTCTCCGCCGTACCGGAAGCACGCATCCATGGTCGTGTGCCTGCATTGACCCTTGATGACGACAGCCAGCTCTTTCAGGATGGCATCACCCTCCTGGTGTCCGAAATTATCATTGAACTGCTTGAAATGATCGATGTCCAGCATGATCAGCGACAGGGGCTTGCCGGTCCTGTCCCGCTTGCTCACTTCCTGCTCGAGCCTCTCCTCGAATACGCGGTGATTATAGAGGCCGGTCAGGCCGTCGAGCTGGGAGAGCTGCTCGGTCTTCATAAAGAGGCTGGCCTTCTCTATGCCGATGGATATCTGGTGGGAGGTCAGGGCCATGAAGTCCATATCGTCGACGCTCAAGCCTTGCTTTTCCCTGCAGTCGATGCCGATCACCCCGACGGTGGTGTTCCGGGACTTGAGAGCCACGCCGATGTATGCTCCGTCCCGTTTTTCCTCGCCGGGGACATGGATGAAATCGTTGAAGGTCTCATAGAAAAGCGAAAGATCGTGGATGTGGGAATGCTCGCCGAGCTCGACGATCCTGCCCGGCAGGCCTTCGCCGATCCCGATGGAGGTCTTGTCCGTTATCTCGAATCCGCTGAAGTAGGTGAGCATCAGTTTTTGACGGCTGTCGTCGGCAAGGTAGAGTGATACGCGGTCAAAGGGGATCGATTTCCTGAGCGTACCCATGATCAGGTGGATCATCTCATGAAAATCATTGGTCGAGGCGATGGTCTTGGAAATGTTGTAGAAGGTGAAGACCTGGTCGTTCGATTTTTCGAGCAGGTTCCCCAGACCTTCGATCTGGGCCCGTTCCTGCTCCAGCTCCCGCTCGAGCCGGTCGATGCGTGCTTTCAATTCATCAGACATGGAGACCCCGCATGGAACGCATCACCTGCGGCAAACGCCTTCGGAGAGGGAACGAAAAAGAAAAAGATGAGACAGAGCATCGGTGCGGCATCTGCATCAGAACAGGTCCCATCTCTCAGCATGACCTTATCGACGGCCGCTTGATTATTGGGTTTTTTGCGGCGGCACCGTGGATATGGGGATCGATTTCAGCTGCGACGCCGGGGCTGCGGCTGAGGCCGTTGCCGTCAGTCTGGTCGCGGGCGTTGCCATCGGCTGGGTCGCGGGTGCGGTTTTGGCCTCCTGCTTCGGCGCGGCGGCTTCCGGTGACGCTGACGCCGGAGCGGTGATAATGATGATGGTCTTCTGTTCCTTGATCTTGAACCCGCGCTCGGGAACTTTCACCGGGTAGGACGCCGCGACAAGGGCCTCCGCAGGCACGCCGTTCTTCTCCAGGTATTTCACCAGTTCCAGCGACCGTCCTGAGGCCAGGGTCCGCGCGTCCCTGGCGGGGACCTTTTTTCGGCCCTTTCCTTGCGCCGGCGCAGCTTTTGTCATGTTCCCGACGAATATCTCCTTGTCTTTGAGCTCTTTAAGGAGCGCGGCAAGGTTGTCGAGGGATGGCTTGCTTTCGCGAGCAAAGGTGACGGACTGGGGGGTAAAGAGGACGCCTTCGGCGATATTGACGACGATCCGGCTGCCGGCCGCAAAGACCTCGGCCTTGCCGGCGGTGATATCGTTCACAAGCCCCTTCTTCAATGCGTCCGCTACGGGCCCGGTCCACCCGGACTCCTGCTTTTCCTTCGCTTTGAGCTGGTTGAGCTCTTTTCGGGTCCTTTCGAACTCAGGCTGACCCTGCTTCATTTTCTCATACTCGGCGGCAACAGGCTTGTATTCGTACAGATAGAAATATGCGCCGCCGCCCAGGATCGCGACGAGCAATCCGGTCAGAATAAAGGTAACGATCTTCATGGAGCCTCCTTGAATGCAGATGTCAGACAGCAGACAGTCTGATTTCTGATATCTTATTTAAGTGCGTTCACCGCTTCTTCGATCCGGTCCATGCCCTTTTTGATGATCTCCATGGAGGTGGCATAGGAGAGCCGGATATAGGCGTCGGCGCCAAAGGAGTCGCCCGACACCAGCGCCACTTTTGCCGTCTCCAACAGATACGCTGCGAGGTCCGCAGAGTTCCTGACGGTCTTCCCGCCCGCGGACCGTCCGTAGAGCTTCAAAACGTTCGGGAAGGCATAGAAGGCGCCGACGGGCAGCATGCAGGACACGCCCTGCATCTTGTTCAGACGTTCCACCATGTATTTTCTGCGCTTGTCGAACTCGGCGTTCATCACCGGGAGGAAGTCTTGAGGGCCGCGCAGCGCTTCGAGCGCCGCCTTCTGCGAGATGGACGCGGGGTTCGAGGTGCTCTGGCTCTGGATGTTGGCCATGGCCGTGATCACGTCCTTGGGCCCGGCAGCGTAGCCGATGCGCCAGCCGGTCATGGCGTGGGACTTGGATACGCCGTTCACCACGATCGTGAGTTCCTTGATCTCCGGGTTGAGGGAGGCGATGCTGATATGGGTGAACCCGTCGTAGACGAGCTTTTCGTAGATCTCATCGGAGATGACATAGATCCTGTGCTTGACGGCTACTGCCGCGATCTCTTCCAGGGTCTTTTTATCATATGCCAGGCCGGTGGGGTTCGAAGGGCTGTTCAGGACGATGGCCTTGGTCTTATTCGTGATCGCCTTTTCGAGCTTGGCCGCCGAAATGCGGAAACCTTCCTGCTCCGTCGTCTCCACGATGACCGGGACGGCGTCGTTCAGGATCACCTGGTCGGGATAGGAGACCCAGTAAGGGGAGGGGATGATCACTTCGTCACCGGGATCGAAGAGCGCCTCGGCGATATTGTAGAGGCTGTGTTTCGCCCCGCAGGAAATAAGGACCTGCGACCTTTCATAGGTAAGGCCGTTGTCCTTTTTGAGCTTGTCAACGACAGCGTCCTTGAGCTCGTCGGTGCCACCGGCTGGAGTGTACTTCGTGAAGCCCGACTGGATCGCCTTGATTCCCGCCTGCTTGACGTTCTCCGGTGTGTCAAAATCAGGTTCGCCGACGCCGAAATCCACCACATCGATGCCTTGCGCTTTCATGGCTTTGGCTTTCGCCGCCATGGCAAGTGTGGGTGACGGTTTGATCGCCCTGGCCCGTTGTGCAATGCCGATCGTCATGGGTATCAAAATCCTTTCTCAGTTCGGAATGAATTGAAATTCCTCCGTTTTTATCATAGCGCCGCGTCAAAGTCAATTGATTTCTGGGCGTCGCAGGTCAAGCCAACAACGATTTCCACTCAATTCGATTCCTTGCGAGTCGGGAATCCGATATGCTATAGTAAATGCATAGGGAGGCTTTGTGAACATACCGCAGATCCTTGGATACCCGCTGCTCTTTGTCGCCGGTCTTGAGTTCCTGCTCGGCATCCTTCTCCTCCGGCAGAACCCGCGTAACAGCCCCGTGAATAAGGTCACCGCGGCCTGCGCCTTTGCCGCGGCCGTCTGGTCTCTCAGCGCGGCTTTCATGTATATCCGGGCGGCCATGGGGCTGGACCATATTTTTTTCGCCCGGCTCAGCTGGATCGGCTGGTTCACGGTCCCCACGGCGCTCCAGTCCGTGCTTTTTCTGAAGGACGAGCGGAGCCGCCGGGCCCGTATTGCCGGGATGGTCCTCTATCCCTTCTGGACCGCGGTGCTGGCCCTCTGCCTGTTCACGGACCTGATCGTGACGAACGGGTATGTCCCGTTCCCGTATCACAACAGCCCCGGACCGCTCGAGGCGCCGATGCGTCTTATCGGTGGCCTGCTGGTCTTCTGGCTGGTCTATGAGATCATCCGGCTCAGAGGCCACCTGACGGGGTATCGTCGGTCACAGCTCAGCTGGTATCTCTATGGCACTATCATCTTCGGGGCCTGCGGCGCCGTGGTCGGCGGTTTTATGCAGCTGTTCACGGGCACGGGGCTTGAGCCGTCGCTGAGCTCATACTCCAGCTTTCCCTGGGTCCTGATGATCTTCTATGCCATCACGCGCTATCGGCTCTTTGATGTAAGGATCGTCATCTCGAACACCGTGAGCGCCCTGCTGTTGTTTACGCTGTTTGCGTGGGCCCATGTGGTCCTGTTCCGGCTCCTGGAGCCCCTTGCCGGGAGCGTGTTCGCCATCCTCCTTTCTCTTTCGGTCGTGGTGCTGCTGTTCTTCGCCACGCCATTCAGCAGGATGGTGCGGAACCTGGTCCAGCGGTCGGTCCTGCAGGACAAGTATCTGTACCAGGAGGTACTGCGGGAATCCATCAATGCCATCGTCACGATCCTGGATTTTGGCGAATTGCTCGATTATATCGCTGATACAATAAGGAAGGGCCTGCGGGCCGAGTGCGTCTCCCTGTACCTCAAGGGGACCGATGGCCGCTTCGCGCTCCGCCACGGCGTCGGCGGCATTGCCCAGGCATTGCAGGGCCATTCTCTGGATCCGGGAATGATAGACCTGGTTCAGCAGACAGGCAATGCCGTGGTCCGCGAAGAACTGGAGCGGATACTGTCCGAGAAGGACTTCGGCGATCTGAACCGGACCCTCAAGGAGGCCTGCGCCGAGCTGGTCATTCCCCTGCGGTACAAGGGACAGCTCGCCGGTGTACTGACGGTAGGAAACAAGGGGAACGGTGAACCCTATATACAGAGCGATATCGATCTGCTCGAAGCGCTGGCGGGACACGCAGCAGTGGCCATCGAAAACGCCCGGCTCTATGATGAGGCGAAACGCGCCCAGGAGTCTCTCCGGGAGAGCGAGGCGCGGCTTGCGACCATGGCGGAGCAGTCCATCGAGAAGTATCTGTCCCAGTAAAAGCCGTCAGAGAATAAAGAGGTGAACGATCATCCCTGCGGCATATATCCCGCCGAACATTCCCTCCCTTGCAAAAAAGGCATGAATCGGTTAAATTCCCCCTATGTCTGAACGATATCCATCCGGCCCGGCAACCTGGCGTCAGGGTCTTACCCGAAATGTCGTCATCCTGGGTTTCGTCAGCCTGCTGAACGATGCAGCCTCCGAGATGATCTATCCGCTGCTCCCGGTGTTCCTTATCTCCGTGCTCGGCGCGGGACCGGCGGCCCTTGGCATGATCGAGGGCATCGCGGAGTCAACGGCCTCGCTCCTGAAGCTCTATTCGGGCTACCTCTCGGACCGGGTGAAACGCCGCAAGGGCTGGGTGGTCGCCGGTTATTCTCTCTCGAACGTCATTCGTCCGCTCATTGCCTTTGCCGGTTCCTGGGTGCAGGTGCTGGCGCTCCGTTTTTCCGACCGTGTCGGCAAGGGGCTCAGGACATCACCGCGGGACGCCATGATCGCAGACGCCACGCCGCCCGAGTTCCGCGGCATGGCATACGGGTTCCACCGGGCCATGGACCATGGCGGGGCCATTGTGGGACCGCTGCTTGCCACGGGCCTGCTCCTGCTCTATCATGACAGCCTCTCCACGGTCTTCCTGCTTTCGTTCATCCCCGGGACCCTGGCCGTGGTCCTGCTGCTCGTTGGATTGCGGGAACGGGAGGCCGCTCACGTCACCGGAGGAAGCACGTTCAGCTTTCGGTCGGCCTGGACGGAGATGCCGGGCGGCTTCCGGAAATACCTGCTGACCGTACTCATCTTCACGCTCGGCAACTCCACAGACGCGTTCCTCCTGGTGCGCGCCCAGGCGCTGGGGGTCCCCATCGCTCTCCTTCCCACGATCTGGGTGGCCCTCCACGTCGTCAAGATGGCGTTCTCCGTACCCGGAGGGATGCTCTCCGACCGGCTGGGGAGAAAGCGGGTCATCGTCGCCGGCTGGGTGGTGTACGCCCTGGTGTACGCGGGGTTCGCCTTCGCGAGCCGGCAGTGGCATGTTTGGGCCCTCTTTGCAACGTACGGGATATATTTCGGGCTGCCCGAGGGTGTGGAGAAAGCAAGCGTCGCCGATTTCGCGCCTGCCCATCTCCGGGGGTCCGCCTTCGGCCTCTATCATCTTACCGTTGGCATCGGCGCGTTCCCGGCGTCGCTCCTCTTCGGCCTGATGTGGGAACGGTTCGGCGCAGCCGCCGCATTCGGCATGGGCGCCGGGCTTGCGCTTCTTTCGAGCGTGATGCTGGCGACGCTGCGGGAACAGAAACCGCGAAATGCTGATCAATCATTAACAGGTTGATGAAAAAGCCTTGCCTTGATGCGTAGGTGAGTTCGTTATCCCCGTGCAAACGGGGATCCAGTAACGATATGAAAATTTCATGAGCCTTCGGTGCATAAAGGAACATGAAAAGTACCTCCCCAACCCCTCCTTGGAAAGGAGGGGCTACATATTATTCCTCCCCTTGCCAAGGGGAGGTTAGGTGGGGTGCATTTACATGTGAAAACCCTGGATTCTCGCCAGAGCCTGCCCCAGTATGACGTAAGCAGGGGCGGGAATAACGGAGAAAGTGTCGAAAACCGTTTTTCAACAGAAGCTAACGAACGAACAGGAGAAAGGAACGAACATGGCGATCTATACTATCGCAATAACCGGCGCCAGCGGCGCCCCCTACGGCATGCGCGTGCTCCAGACCTTGATCAAGGGCGAACACAAGGTGTACCTTACCATTACCGGCGACGGGCTGGCGATCTTGAACGACGAGACGGGATTGATCCTGAAGGGTTCGGAGACGGACATCCAGAATGTTCTGGAGAAGCACCTGGAGGCAAAGGAAGGACAGCTCCGGTATTTCGATGAGGACAACATGTATTCACCCATCGCCAGCGGTTCGGCGAAGGTGGACGGCATGGTCGTGATCCCGTGCTCCATGAAGGCGCTCTCGTCCATAGCGAACGGATTTGCATCGAACCTCGTTGAGCGCGCCGCGGATGTGACCATCAAGGAAAAAAGGAAACTTATCATCGTGCCGCGGGAGATGCCGCTTTCCTCGATCCATCTCCGGAACATGCTCTCCCTGTCGGAGATGGGCTGCCATATCATCCCGGCCATGCCGGCATTCTATCACCATCCCAAGAAGCTGGAGGACATGATCGACTTTGTCGCAGGCAGGGTGCTCGACGCGCTGGGGGTGGAGAATGATCTGTCGCCGAGGTGGGGGGTGTAAGACAATTTCGGATTTCGGATTGCGGATTAAAGCATCTCTTCCTGCAAATTTACATTTTTCAATTTCCAATTTAGAATTTGCAATGAAGAAGAGCTGCCGACCGGCAGCTCATTCTGTTTACGCATTATATTCCGTGCCGCCGCTTTCCCCGAGGTTCTTCATCCAGTTATCGAGCGTTGACTGGTCCTGCTTTGCGAGGACCTCTTCCTGTACGAAGATGGGTGCGCCGACCCGTATCGCGATGGCGATGGCGTCACTGGGGCGGGAATCGATATGGAACTCCTTGCTGTTGTGGAGGAGGTACAGGGAGGCGTAGAAGGTATTGTCGATGAGATCGCTCACGACGACCCGTGCGATCTCGATCTCCAGCCGGTCGAAGATGCTGATCATCAGGTCGTGGGTGAGGGGGCGGCCGGCCTTCACGTTGCTCATGGCCAGGGCTATGGAATTGCCTTCCGCCGCCCCGATCCAGATGGGCAGGAGCTTCTTCCCGGTTTCATCCTTCAGGACGACGATATAACTGCTGTTCTTGCTGTCGAACAGGACGGTATTCACGCTCATCTGTATCCACATGCTCATTTCCCGCCTTACCGGTACCATACCACAGTATTCCGATGCAGTAAACCCCGTTGTTGCAGAAATTCAGAAACTCTCAGAAACTCATTGAAGAGCTTTTCAAGCTGAGTTGGAACTATAACATACTGCTTTTTTACACAGAATTATGCAACAACGGGATAAAGGCCGTTCGTCGGAGCAAGCCCGCTGAAAAATACTTGACAGATTTAGTCAGGGTTGTTATCGTATGTGCATACGGGATGCTTACGGTCCCGCATAGTGTTTTGTCATGAAACTTTCGACAAAAGGAAAATACGGTGTTCGCGCCCTGTTCGAGATCGCCCGCAACTACGGCAAGGGGCCTCTCTCTATCAAGGAGATTGCTGAACGCCAGCGGATATCGCTCTCTTATCTTGAGCAGATCCTCCACCGGCTCGGCAAGGCGGGCATCATCGACAGCGTGCGCGGACCCCACGGAGGCTATGAACTGGCTCGAAAACCGGTCGAGTTGACGATCGGCGATGTGGTCCGTGCGCTCGAAGGCCCGATCGCGCTGTCCCACTGTCTGGAGCCCGGCGCGACGGACGGTTGTTACCAGGCCGATGACTGCGTTGCCCGGATGGTCTGGAGCAAAGTGGGAGAAAAGATCGAAGAGGCGCTGGACAGCATTACGTTTGAACAGCTTCTTCGCCAATATCACGGGAAGGACCGCGAACATCCGGTATCCCGTAAGAAGCTTATCGCTGCGGGAAAGGGGGTCTGTTGACCGTGAGAAAAGTATATCTCGACCATGCGGCGACCACGCCGGTTCACCCCAAGGTCGTGGAAGCCATGCTGCCTTATTTCACCGTTAAGTTCGGCAATCCCTCCAATCTTCACGACATGGGCAGGGAAGCGAAGAACGCCGTGGAGGACGCCCGGGGAAAAACAGCCGCCCTGATCGGGGCCAAACCGGAGGAGATCTTCTTCACCTCCAGCGGCACGGAGTCCAATAATTTTGCCGTCAAAGGGCTTGCCCAGGCCAACAGCCAGAAAGGCAATCATATCATCGTTTCCCAGATAGAGCATTTTTCCGTCCTGCACCCCGTGAAGTCCCTGGAAAAAGCCGGTTTCAAGGTCACCTCGATAGCTCCGGACAAGCAGGGGATCATAGATCCGGAAGCCGTTGCGAAGGCCATCACCAGGGAAACGGTCCTCGTTTCGATCATGCATTCGAACAACGAGATCGGGACAATGCAGCCGATCGAGGAGATCGGGGCAATCACCAGAGAGAAAGGGGTGCTGTTCCACACCGATGCCGTGGCTTCCGTGGGATGGGTTCCCGTGGACGTAAAGGCCCTGGGCGTGGATGCCCTGTCTCTCTCGGGGCACCAGTTCTACGGCCCCAAGGGAACCGCCGCGCTGTTCGTCCGAAAGGGAGTGCGGATCAAGCCGCAGATCGAAGGCGGCGTTCAGGAGGACGGCAGGCGGGGCGGTACCGAGGATGTCCCGGGGCTCGTAGGACTGGGCAAAGCTGCTGAGATCGCGGCGGCGGAACTGCCGAACCGGAGCGGCTATCTGACACCGCTTCGTGATAAGCTCTTGAAAGGGCTTCAGGACAGGATCTCGGACCTGATCGTGAACGGCCATCCGACCCGGCGGCTTCCGCACAACGTGAACGTCTCATTCCTGTTCGTGGAAGGGGAGTCCATGCTCCTTTTCCTGAACATGGCGGGTATTTATGTATCCAGCGGATCGGCTTGCACCTCGCGGTCGCTCAAATCATCGCACGTGCTCTCCTGCATCGGGACCGATGCGGCGGCGGCCAATGGCACCCTGCTGATGACGCTCGGCATGGGGACCAGTGCGGAAGATGTGGACTATGTGTTTGAAAAGCTTCCGCCCATCGTACAGCGTCTGAGGGAAATGTCTCCGCTTTATGAGGACATGATAAAAAGCAGGAAAAAGACCTGAGGAGGGATCTATGGAACAGTATAGCTCGAAAGTGATGGAGCATTTCGCCCAGCCCCATAATGTGGGCGAGATCGAGAACGCAGACGGCGTCGGCACCGTGGGCAACCCGGTCTGCGGCGACGTGATGAGGCTCTACATCAAGGTGGAGAACAATGTGATCATCGACGCCAAGTTCAAGACCTTCGGATGCGGGGCGGCCATCGCGACCAGCAGCATGGTCACGGACCTGGTAAAGGGCAAGACCCTCGACGAAGCGCTCAAGATCTCCAACGCGGCGGTCGCCGAGGCCCTCGGCGGTCTGCCGAAAGTGAAGATGCACTGCTCGGTGCTGGCGGAGGAAGCGCTCAAGTCCGCCCTTGACGATTACTATAAGAAAAAGGGCATTGCTTCTCCCGTGATGATGCCTGCCGAGACCGGTCACGAGAACGAGATGGAGTGATCAAATTGCGGATGGTTCGACGGTGCTCACCATCATGAGCCTGTCGAATGATTTCGGAATGCGGATGGTTCGACGGTGCTCACTGCTTCGACTTCGCTCAGCATCGTGAGCATGTCGAACGACATCATGAGCGACTCGACTGAGCTCGTCGAAGTCTTGTCGAATGATTGCGAATTGAACAAGGAATGATACCATGGACGTGAAGGACAGACAACCGGACGATGTACTGGATTGTGTGGGTGTGGCATGTCCAATACCCATTTTCAAGACCGCGAACAAGATCAAGGAAATGCAGCCCGGACAGGTGCTGGAAGTGCAGTCGGACGACGACGGCATTGAAATGGACATGCCTGCATGGTGCAGGAGGACGGGTAATGAATACCTCGGGCTGATAAAAGTGGAAGGGGCGGACGAATATCGCGTTTTCGTCAGGAAGAAGTAACGTATGCTTCGCCAGGAGAACGCAGGAGACCGTCAGGCCCGATATGCCATGCCGGGCTTTATCGCGGACGCCGGAAATATCTCAGAGACAAACGAACTGCTAAATAAATAAGATGCATTCGTAAAAAGTCGTCTCCCCGGTGAAAACCGGGGTCCAGTAAACATCGAACACATTGAAAAGACTGGATACCGGCTTTCGCCGGTATGACGAAATAGGGCGTAAACAGACTTCTTACGAGATCATCAAATAATATATTTAAAAAATTGACCCACAGGCCTATTCCTTACGGTGAAGACTAAATTCCTGTTGCTTTTCCGAGCTTCGCTGGGTATTATATGCCCTGATTTGCGCTTTAACCCATTTTTTAAGGAGGAACATTCACATGATCATGGTGACAATCGATACCGGCAAGTGCGATGGCGACGGCACGTGCGCGAACCTCTGCCCCCAGGCGGTATTTGCAGTCAATGGCGGCAAGGCGGAAGCAGTGAACATGGCCGAGTGCATCAATTGCCTGACCTGCGTGGAGAACTGCCCGCGGAACGCAATCACCGTCACCGAGATGTAATCAGCTTTACAACAGAGATGTAATGAAAAAGGGGCCCGGTCAAATGACCGTGCCCCTTTCTTTTTTTAAGCAGTTCAGCGGAAGCGGTGTTATCAGGCCTTGTCGGCGATCTTCCTGAACGCCGCCATGAGGTCGATGGGCAGCGGGAAGACGATGGTGGTGTTCTTCTCGGTCCCGATCTCGGTGAGGGTCTGGAGATAGCGGAGCTGGAGCGCGACGGGGTCCTTGCTGATGATCGCCGCGGCCTCGCCCAGCTTGTGGGAGGCCTGGAGCTCGCCCTCGGCGTGGATGATCTTCGCCCGGCGTTCCCGCTCGGCCTGCGCCTGGATGGCGATGGCGCGCTGCATTTCCACCGGGAGGTCGACGTTTTTCACTTCCACCGCGGTCACCTTCACGCCCCAGGGCTCGGTCTGGTCGTCGATGACCTTCTGGAGCTCGGCGTTGATGGAATCGCGGTTCGAGAGCAGGTCGTCCAGCATGTTCTGGCCGAGAATGCTCCGGAGCGTCGTCTGCGAGATGAGCGAGGTGGCATAGTAGAAGTCCTCGACCTCAATGATCGCCTTGCGCGGGTCGATGACCCGGAAGTAGACCACGGCGTTCACCTTGACGCTCACGTTGTCCTTGGTGATCACGTCCTGGCTGGGAACATCCATGGTCACGGTCCTGAGCCCGACACGCACCATCTTCTGGATGCCCGGCAGGAGGATAATGAGTCCCGGCCCTTTGACGCCGCCCTCATCGGGGACCCTCCCGAGGGTGAAGATGACTCCCCGTTCGTACTGTTTGAGGATCTTGAGCGTGTTGAACAGGAACCACGCCACGATGAAGACAAAAATGATTAAACCGAGTCCATATGCCTGGTACATGTAAAACCTCCTTGGGATCGATTTGCCACGGATGACCAAAAGTAGGCGCTTCTAAGCGACACGGATTGACACGGATGAAAAACCAGCTAAATCATGCCAGAGCGACGTAAGCTTTTATCAGTGGCATCCGTGTGTATCCGTAGCTAAACAGATTTCTTGACTTTGAGCCTCAATCCGTCAACTGCAACGACCGTGACCTTCTCGCCCTTCCTGATCGGCTCGTCACTCCGGGCGTTCCAGTATTCTCCCCGCAGATGGACCTGGCCGTCGGCGCCGATGTCGGTCCTCGCTTCGGCCCGCATGCCGATGAGACCTTCTTTCCCGGTGTCGACCTTTCCCCGGTGCGCGCGCACCGCTACGGTCACGGTGACGATGAACAGGAGGGC
>CAYILT010000024.1:19934-22502 GCA_964364055.1 uncultured Nitrospiraceae bacterium
GCCGACGAGGCCACCACAGGGAGGATCACGGCCCAGGATATCCGGAGCGACGGTTCGGGCGAATCGATCAGCATGAGGGAGCCGAACAGCATGGCGACGACGCCCCCCACGCCCAGGACGCCGTGGCTTGTGATGAAGGCCTCGGCGATGAAGAGGACGATGGCGAGGATGATGAGCATGAGCCCCGCGTAGTTGATGGGCAGCGTTTGGAGGGCATAGAAGGCGAGGATGAGGCAGATGGCGCCCGCCACGCCGGGGAATATGGCCCCCGGGTTCGACAGTTCGAAGTAGAGGCCGTAGAACCCCAGGATCATGAGGATGTAGGCGATGTTCGGGTTGCTGATAATGCCCAGGAGCTTGTACCGGAACCCCATAGTGTGCTCGTTCACCGACGCATCAGCGGTTTTGAGGGTCTTTTTGCCGAGGACCACATCCACGGTCCTGCCGTCGATCTGTTTGATGAGGGTGTTTATGTCCGGGGCGACGAGGTCGATGACCCCGAGCTTGAGGGCCTCGGTTTCGGTAATGGACACGCTCTTGCGGACCGCTTCCTCCGCCCATTTGGCATTCCTGCCGCGCTTCTCGGCGATGCCCCGGATCATGGCGGCAAGGTCGTTCGTGACCTTTTTTGCCATGGTCTCATCCATTTTCCCTTCCATTTGGACGGGCGAGGCGGCTCCGATATGCGTGGTAGGGGCCATGGCGGCTATATGTCCGGCGAGGGTGATGAACACACCGGCTGAAGCGGCCCGGCCGCCGCTCGGCGCAACATAGACCACGACGGGAAGGTTCGAGGACATGATCTTCATCACGATGTGATTGGTGGAGTCGACCAGTCCCCCGGGCGTGTTCAACTGGATAATGAGCGCCTCGGCATTTTGCTTCTCTGCCTTGTCGATGGACTTGATAATGTACTCGGCCACTGTGGGGGTGATGGGCGCATCGATCTTGATCAGCATCACCGTGCGCGCGGGAGGGGCTGGCGCGGTGGCGGTGGGAGCGGTTTTTTCCGCCTTGAGCGTGTCCGCGGACAGGGCAAGACCGGCCAGGCCGGAGAGGACCAGGAATAAGGAAATGGCAACCGTCATTCGTGTAGAGGTATTTCTCATTGACCGTACATTCTCCTGTGGGATGAACCGGCGAGCTCGCGCAGGCGTGATGAAAAATAGTATAACCGCATTGGCCGCCGCTGTCAAGAATGCCTTGACTTAAAAAGGGTTTTTCTGTAGCATCGGGAAACAGGTAAACATGCGGATCACGGGAGGCATAGGCCGGGGGAGAAAGCTCAAAGTGCCGGCGGGGGAGAAGGTCAGGCCCACGTCGGACAAGGTGAAACAGGCCCTGTTCAACATCCTGGGCGACAGGATCCCCGGGTCGGCCTTCCTCGATCTCTTTGCCGGGGCGGGAGGGGTCGGCATCGAGGCCCTGAGCCGGGGCGCTGAACGCGTGGTCTTCGTGGACGGCGCCCGGGAATCACTGGACGTCGTCAGGCACAATATCGAACAGGCCGGGTTCTCCGGGCGCGCAGAGGCGGTTCTATCGAAGGCGGAGACATTCCTCAAAAAGCGCTCCGGGTCCTACGACATCGTGTTCCTCGATCCGCCCTATGCCATGGAGATGCTGCCGCTGCTTCAGCTGGTGGCTGCGTCCGGCCTGCTGAAGCCCGACGCCGTTGTCATAGCCGAGCATTTCAGGAAACAGCCGTCTCCCGGGACGGCAGGGGCGCTGATGCTGTACCGCGAGGCGCGGTACGGCGATACGGTGTTGGCGTTCTATAAAGCGAGTCAATAGGTTTGCCGCAATAGACGCAGAGTGCGCTAAGGAGAGACAGGAACACGAATGGTCACGAATGGGACGAATGTCACGAATGAAAACGGGGAGTTCATTTTTTAAATCATGAATTCAGGCATTCCTCGGTGACCGTTCGGCTGAGCTCACGCCGAAGTCTCTGTGGTGAAAAAGGAGTTTCCATGAAGCGTATCGCGGTCTATCCCGGCACCTTCGATCCCGTTACCAACGGCCATGTCGATCTCGCGGAGCGGAGCCTCCGCATGTTCGACAAGGTCATCGTTGCCATCGCGGCCAACCCGAAGAAACAGCCGCTTTTCGACCTCAGGGAGCGCATCGCCATGTTCAAGAAGGCGACGACGGGATACCGGAACCTGGTGATCGAAGGATTTGACGGGCTTCTTGTCGATTACGTCAAGGATAAAAAGGCAGTGGCGATCATCCGCGGCCTGCGCGCGGTGTCGGATTTTGAGCACGAGATGCAGATGGCCCTCATGAACCGGAGACTTGATAACAATATCGAAACGGTCTTTATGATGCCCAGCGAGGAGTATTCGTTCATCACATCGACCATCGTGAAGGAAGCTGCGAGCTACGGAGGCGACGTTTCCAGCCTCGTTCCGAAAGGGGTCGTGGAAAAGTTGAGAAAGCGGTTCGGGAAGTAGCTGCCTGGTCCGGGATGCCCCGCCGTATATGCGTATATGGTATATGGGTATATGGGGGTATATGGGGTCAGACTTGAAAATTGCTATCTTGACAGCATTCTCCGCTTCTGATATT
>CAYILT010000025.1:0-22025 GCA_964364055.1 uncultured Nitrospiraceae bacterium
GATCATATCGGGCTTGATAATGGAAAGCTGCTCAAAGAGATGCTGCCTGCCATGGTGGATCATTGCAGTTGAAGGCGTCCCCCGGAGAGGAAGATAGTGGACCGGACTGGTGATGAAGACATCGTCCTCATCCAGACCCATAACCCGGATCGTCTGTCGTAAAAGTTTTCCCGACCGCCCGACGAACGGCCGGCCGGTCTTCGCCTCTTCCCTTCCCGGCGCCTCCCCGATGAACACGACCCGCGCGTCCGCGCTCCCTTCGCCCGGCACCGCCTTCCCCGTGCCGCCCTTCCTGCAAAGACGGCAGTGCAATATTTCTTCCGCTATCTTCTGAAGCGCTTTGGCCTTTTTCGAACTCACCCTTGTCCCCTTGCAACTCTTACTGTATCACGAATGATCATCCTGTCCCCCTGCATGATGCTGGTGGCCTGCACCAGGTTCCCTGCCGTGTTGCATGCTTAGCCGGCGTACTCCTTGATCTCGTCCGATCACCTGCCAGGGAAAAGACCGGCCCGCCATGTTCTTTCCTTGCATTTCCGTCCCGCCGGGACGGCTCAAGGCTTTCACGTGACGCAGGCGATGGTCCCGGGCACGAACTTCTTCCCGGCGAAGATATCTGTGGTGGGCTTTTTGAAGTATGGGCACTGCTCTTCGCGGCAGCCATGGGGATGTTGAGCGGAGTGGCTGCAGACGATAGCGTTGTCCTTCACCGGCAGGACAACACCGAACTTCTCGGCGAACATCGCGACAGCCACCGTGAGCGCCGCGCGGACATAGGCCTTGCAGCAGCTCGGCCCGGTCAGGTCCGTGATGGCCCGGGATGCCCGCGTGACCGCCTCCATCACGATCCTCTGCTCCCGGTCCGATCCGCACCGGGCGCCGAGAAAGATCGAGAAGCACGCGCCGATGGCAGGCGCGACGCCGCACACGCCGGTGAGACCGCAATAGCCGCCGTGCGCCTGTTTCGCGGTCCGGGCAAATACCTCGCGGACCTCGGCCTCCCCGATCTTCGACCCGTAGGGAGAGTTCCTGAGCGCGGCCATGAGCGCCCCCGCCGCAATGAACGCGTGGTCGCAGGACAGCATGGGCAGGCCGGGGAAGGACATCATGAGCTCGGCGAGCTCCAGGGAGTCCGGGGACTTGGAGGTTCGCGCGAGTTCCTCGATGACCTTGCGCGCATCCTTGCCGTGACAGGCATCGCAGATGAAGTGGCCCTTCGGGCATTTGACGTGTGCCTGGTGCCCTGCTCCGCAGTACGTGCAGACAAGGTCCTCGGCTTCATTGAGGTAATCCAGCTTGCCGCCGCAGGCCATGCAGTTCTCGGTGTTCTTCGTTGTTGTGGACATGATCGGATTATACCCCGTTAAAACCCTGATGACAATGCCGATATCATCCCGGTAGGAAAAAATAGAGGGTAAGGTCATTCGTTTACCCCATTAGAGAATAAGTCCTCACGTGAATACAAATTGCGGTCTTGCGGTATGCTTGTTACGGCAGATAAAGCTTTTATCGAGAACCGAAGTCTTCCTCTAACGAGGTGAACAGGACGCACTTTCGCTGATCGATCCTGATCAGGTTCGCATGCCAGGGACCGGAAAAACTCAGTTGAGGCGCGGACAGCGGGATTTCCACGCCATGCTTCCCGGGTTCTTTCAGCGGTTTTGAGTGCAGTAGATGGTTTGCATGGATGGCAGTAACTGCTTGCTTGACTGATTCAATGGGCAGAATCCCCTCCTCAGAAGTTCCTCTATCTAAGGTGGGCAGGTTATGGCGGAAAGGAAACACGAGAGGGGCGCGGCATCAATCATATCCGTGCCAGAAGTGCAAAATACTCATCGCGGGACATCCCCGCAGTCCTCATATTGTTCTTGATGATGAATACCGGAACTGAGGACCAATCCGGTATCACGACCGGCCTGGGAACGCCCTGCTTCGTATACACGAAATGATCGCCCTCCGTCCGCACGAGCGTGAAACCGGCCTGCTCGAAAATTTTCCGGAGCCTGCTGGCGGGAAGAGGGGTGATTTTCGGCATATTACGATACGCTTACCAACTCTGTCGCGATAAGACGAGGCGGAAGCCATCGCCCGTTGGCATCTTTCCGGTATCGTGACTCCTCAAGAATATCGTCAAGTGTGCCCATCTTCTCGGCTTCTTCCAGGGAGAGCCGGACGGCGGTCTTCAGCATGTCTTTTGCTTGCTCAATCGTGTTTCCGCAGCTCGAAACGTCCAATTCGGGACAATATGCCACGAACGTATCGTCTTCCTTAAAGACAATCATGTCATAATCAATAGCGACCATACTGTGCTCCTTTTCACGGTGCATCGAATGCAATTTGATATTATCATACCGATTCCTTTTTATCAACGGCAAATAAGGCGATATGCTCCGCAATACATGCAGACAAGGTCCATGGCTTCATTGAGGTAATCCAGCTTGCCGCCGCAGGCCATGCGGTTCTCGGTGTTCTTCGTGTTCTTCGGGTCAGTCATGATCAGATTATACCTCGACAACACTTTGATGACAATGCCGATATCATCCCGGTGACAGGAATGAATGGATGGTTTGCATATATTACATTGAGAAAAACGTTGTATTATGGGGATTATGAAACGCTGTTGAGCAAGAAGGGCGTTTCGCCTGGAGTGCATTCTGCAATTTGCTCTTGACTAAAGACGTCTGGACGTCTATATTATTCAGCATGAAAGATGATGCCCGCCGAAACGCACCCGGACGAATTCGCGATGCTATCTTGCAGGTAATGACTTTAACATCGGAACCCTTGTCCGTCAAGGATATCCATGACCGGCTTTCCAAAGTTATAGGGCCGATCCCGACCTCCTCTGTTCGTTCTTACCTTCGTTTGAATACGCCTGACATGTTTGTTCGTGAAAATCGGGGCGTCTACCATATGAAATCAGAGCCCATAACGGGCTTGCAGCTTGAAATGCCGCCCGCAGAGACCTGGGAACAACCGGTCAATATCGGCAAAGCGACGTTGTTTCATGCCAACTGCTTCAACTGGATAGACCAGCAAAAAAACAACAGCATCCATGCTGTTGTTACCGATCCGCCTTATGGTTTACATGAGTATTCTCCGGAGCAACAGCACAAGCTCAGAAAAGGCCAGGGAGGCGTATGGAGAATCCCCCCCTCTTTTGACGGCCATACAAGATCGCCGTTGCCGAGGTTCACGACGTTGAATGATGCTCAGCGGGAACAGCTCCGGTCATTCTTTTTCGTATGGGCGCGGCTGCTTCTGCCGAAGCTGGTCCCGGGAGCGAATGTGGTTATAGCTTCAAATCCGCTATTGTCGCACATCGTAGCATCAGCCCTTTCGGATGCCGGTCTCGAACGCCGGGGGGAAATCATCCGGCTTGTTATGACTATGCGCGGCGGCGACAGGCCGAAAGCGGCCCATAAGGAATTCAAGGACGTCAGCGTAATGCCCCGTTCTATGTGGGAACCCTGGGTGCTTTTCAGAAAACCGATCGAGGGCCGCGTGCAGGACAACCTGAGAAAATGGAAGACCGGAGGGTTTCGGCGGCCAGGCCCTGACAAGCCTTTCGGCGATGTTATTGCCTCAGCGCCGACAAGGACGAAGGAAAGAGCCTGCGCTCCTCATCCGAGCCTGAAGCCGCAGGATTTTTTACGCAAACTCGTCCGGGGGGTGCTGCCTCTCGGTGAAGGACTAATCGTGGATACTTTTGCCGGCGCTGGATCGACACTAGCGGCCGCCGAAGCAGTGGGCTATCGGAGCATCGGGATAGAAAAAGACCATCACTATTTCGAGATAGCGCGCAAAGCGATTCCTAAACTTATTAAATTCCACCCGAACGAATAAGGTCAAAGCCGGTCAACGCGCATACGAGAGCATGCGTTAATTGGTTTTCAGGTTGCTCGTATTGATCAAATATTGAACGCATATTAAGCGGGTCTTTATATAACCTTATTTGACTGCAAAAAACCTCGTCGATGCGAAAGGCATCAATTACTTCATTTTCGCGGTTACATCGAACTCATAAAGCTCCGCCTTTGAGTTGCGCTTACGGATTTTCGCTATCCGCACATCCTGAAACCCTACATGTTCAAGCATCTCTTTGTAAATCTCCTCAACGGGAAGTAGCGTGCCGTAAAAGGTCGAGTTTCCAACTATGTAATGCGCTTCTGCCCCATCATTCAGTACTTTACTGACATCGCCGAAGTGCTGCCACATGTCCTCGAAGTATTTGGCCACGTAGTTGGCGAGCAAGTCGCCATTCTTGTTATTAGGGCTGGAAATGTCGGTCAGCGCTTTCCTCAGCTGGCTTGGAACATAAGCCTCGGCGGAAGGTTTCCAATCCGCCAATCGACTTGTTGCAATGCCCCAGGTCCCTCCCACCGCTTGCCAATCATATTCACCGGCATCGCGCCCATTCGTGAGATATTCCAGCCAATACATATAGGGCCGCAGCTCTCGGATGTAAGAAATCCGGTTCGGATAGGGGGGGGATGTGATCAAGATATCGTGCTTATCTTTTACGTATTGGGATGGCGTTCTGGCGTCACCCATAACGATACATGGGCTGGTTGCGGGATTATCGGACGCTCCGGCGAGGACAAAAGCCAACTCCTCTTGAAACAAATCAGAATGATTGCATTCGAAATCTAAAAGGCTCTGTGCGGTGTCACTAGTTTTAAACGACATCGACTGATGATTGAAGGCAGCGTTGGATAACTTGATCACCACTCTACAGAACGCAATAAGCAGAAGATCTCGCTCCTCATTGACGGCTACAGCATGTTCGTGAATGCAGGCTTTGAGTCTGCAAAGAAAGTCGAGTTCAGCGTCGTTCCACCATCGAGAGATGTTATGTATCGGTGGCGGCGCTGCTTTCGGGCCTTGGGGAGAGGAAGAGGAGACCGCAATGCTTGCGCCAAGTTCTCCTGTTCGCTGGATTACGGCGGGAGAGAATTGCTTGGCCTTAACGGAACTGAACCAGGCAAGAAAAGGGTTGATCTCAAGGCCGGTGCCCTGTCTTCCCAGGTACGCGGCGCAGAGTGCCGTTGTTCCTGTTCCGGAAAAGGGATCGAATACTTTTACGGCGTTCTTTTTCCCTTCGAGGATCTCCGTGACAAGTTTTACCGAGTACGCCGGCGTCAAACGCAACCAACCATGCCGTCCCAAGTGCAGGTTATGCTTGAATGTCAAGTGAACGTTCTGTCGATTCGCAACGGTAGAAGATTTAGTCATTAGTGTTTTTAATCGGCCGTAAGCAATTGCGTAAGCACGTTATTGACTTCCGCCTTAAGCACGTCGGAGTGCCTTTGGAAGAAATCCGCGAGATCGTATCCGATGATTTCCCGCATGAACGAATAGATTGATTTGTACGGCGAATTGCCGACAGTGCTGCCAGTGAGTAAAACCCATTTCTCATTGCGATATCGGAGGGCGATATCGTCATCGATTTGCAGGGACAAAATGGCCGCACAGGGTAAATAGCCTTTGGTATAGGCAGTCGCGGCATTGGCAATGTCCGCATTCTGTCGTTTTGAATCCTTGCTTTTGTATCCTTGACGCACTTCAAAGACGATGCCCTGGAGCGACGCTGCTACGCGCTCGTTCACCTCAAGGTCTTCGGCGCTTTTCGCTATCCATGTCTGAATCCGGCGCTTCACTTTCGGGTTGGGCACACTCTCGGTCGTAATTCGCGCATCAAGGGAGAGCGTCCTGGTCTTGCCGCGGCCTTTCTTTACGGTGTAAGACCACTTGACATCCTCCTCCTTCAGATTTAGTGAATCCCGCAATACCACCCGGAACAGGTTTTCGCACCCGATTCCGATCTGCCTATAGATGCTGGTCATGCCGCCCGCCGCCTTGTGCGCCGCGTACATGAGAGGATTGTCGAGGCCAATCCAATTGTAGAAAGGGTCGCTTTGATATATTTCCTGGAATTCCTTTAGACTGTATCCCCCTTTCGCCCCATGTCCAAGTTTTGGCCGGTAATTGGCACAGACTCGTATCGCATTCACGAGGTACGCAAGGTATTCGGCATCTTTTTCAGTATGTGATGTCATAGTATGACAATAGTAAAGCAAGATCTGCTTCTCATGCGTGCATTTCCCTAAGCGACAATAGGATTCAATTGATTTTGCAGTTTATCCGACTCAATGGGTATTTGTAAAGCGGAATTCAACTAACGTTTCTTCGACGCCGGACGCTTTTTCTTACCTCCAGCCAGAAACCCGCCCAGATCATCCAGCCGGTGCTCCCAAGCCCATTCAATCCCCTCAGCCCCCACGTACCCGAGATAGCCGGGGTCGAAGTGACCGCACAGAAGCAGAATGAATTTAACATTTGCCCCATAGCATTCTTTGAGTTTCTCGAACTTCTCGGCTTCTTTCCTGCGCCAGATGAGAGTAGTTGTCGCGTTTCCAGATGATTTGATCTCAATCACGAACGGCTGGCCTCGCTTGCTGGTGCGAAGGGGCTTCACCAGACAATCGACAGGGGTTTTGACGGGGGTTTGTTTCTTTCCAGCGGAGAGGGTGGGAGGAACAGTAAATGTGCCAGGCGGCATTGCATCATAGTTGCTGACCGCATCGGCTGTAATTTGCTTATATCCATGTCGGAGAAGCCATCTCTTGAGAGCGGCAAATTGTTTCTTTTCCAAGTCACTGAGGAGGGGGTCGTTAGTGCGGAGGACGCGCTGCTTGCGGTAGGTGCCGGGGGCGAAGCGGAGGAACCAGTCATTATAGAAATCGATAGACTGAGCGATGTCGGCTTTCCATAAATGCGGCTTGTCCGAATTGATCGGCATCGTGCATCCTCGTTCGCCTTCAAGTTACCTTCATTATGAGGAAGAGAATACTATAATGAAAAGTAAATGGCAAGGAGAAGAAACGAGGATCGTCAGACCTTTCTGAGTAGGTATGCGTGCGCCGACAACCCCGCGCCGTAGGCGACCATGACGCACCAGTCGCCGGGGGCGACACTGTTCCTGCCGATCTCGTCCATCACGAACCACACCGTGGGCGACGACATGTTGCCGAACCCGGACAGGACCTTGCGCGTTGCCGCGAGCCGCTCCTCGGGAATGCCGATCTCGTCCCGAACGGCATTGATGATCTTCTCCCCTCCGGTATGGAGCGCCCAGTGCCTCACCTCGTCGACGGCAAGCGACTGCGCCTTCAGGACTTCGGCGACCACTTCCGCCGCCGCCTTCTTGACGAGGTCCGGCAGTTTGAGCGAAAGCTGGTTGTGGAGCTGTCCTTTCTTATGGACATACCGGATGGTCTCGCGCTGTTCAGGCACGTACCGGGTGGCCGATGCGACAAGCTCCCATCCTGCCGGCCGGTCCCAGAGCACTGCCGCTGCCGCGCCGTCGCCGAACAGGGCGTTCGACAGGATCAGGCTCAGGTCATTGCCCATCTGGAGCGTCGCGCTGCAGATCTCCACAGCCCCCTTCATCCACTCCGGCAAATGACTGAACGCGAGATTCCTAAGTTCTCCCGGCTCACCCCCGCCGTATGTACGGCTGACGCACGAGGATGAAAAGATGCACGCAATAATCCGCCTGTCTTACTCGAACATCTTGTTCAAGGCTTTTCGCGCTTCCATCATGATTTCCTGAGATATCCAGAGTGATGTTTTGTTGAGCCGATCGAGCGCTCTTACCGATGCATCGAAGTCGAGATGTCCGACCGCGGCAGCCCAAAGGACAACACCCAGTGTGCCATGCACCTCCAGCCCCAAGGAATCGGCAAAAAGTCGCGCAGCGGTGTCATCGGTGAGAAGCCAATCGGCCTTGAGCCGCTTCGCAAGCAGGATCGCGCCGGCTTCGCCCGGGTCCAGCAATCCGGACTGCGTAAGAGAATCAATGTTTTCGCTTTCTTCGGGAGTGAGGGGGTCGATGGTAAGCCACTGCGGCTTTTGCTTCTTCCATGGCTGGCGCAGGAGATCGGTTAATTCGGAATCAACTATGGACGGGATATGAACTTCTCCGGCTTTCGGCAGCAGTTCGAGGAGGGACGCTTCAATGAGATGAAAAACCGGGCCCGTGTCGCATACTACGCGCATCACCGGGCTCCGGCCTTCACCTTCAATGCCCAGTCAATGTCCTCTTTCATGAATCGTTCCATCAGTTGAAACCTATGGTGGCGAATGTACTCCTCCAGGGCGGTGCGCATTAACTCACCTTCATCGGTGAACCATCCGCTCTTGACATATTTACGGGCTTCCAGCTCCAGTTTAGCGGGAAGAGCAACCTTGATCGTTTTCATGGTTTATTTACCTCTCGTGCGTTCATTCTTTTTCATGTATACGGGACCTTCCTTCATGAGCGTGCGCGTCTCATCGGTCATAAGACTATGCCCTCTCGCTTTATGTTCCTGTAGAAGGGCATGGAACCGTAGAGCGGCGAGTTCCAGTCCGTTCTCGCCACGAAGATGACGGTCAGCACGGCGCCGGTCTCAAGTTCGATCGGATAGATGCTCCGGCGGAACCGGTCTTCCTGTTCGAGGGTCGCGGGTCCATCGGCGACGATAAGGAGGTCGTAGTCCGAATCGGGAAGCGCATCGCGCCGCGCGCGCGAGCCATAGAGTATGACCTCGGAAGAAGGCGTTATCGCCTTAATGGCGTCGCGGCATCTTAAGAGAATGGCCTTCTGCGTCTCCTCGGCCGCTGTTTGTTCAATCAATTGCTTCATAGCATTATCACCTGTTGCCCGGATGCTCGTTGCGCTCTGTTCTGACGGCATTATTGCGCAGCTCATCATGTTTGTCAAGCCCGCTTTCCTCTGGTTTGGCGCATGATATCAATGCCTTTTGATCCTTTTCTGCGGTGCAAATTCGGTTGCTGCCCTCCTGTGCCGGCCGCTGTTATACTCTCCTGAGCAAATACGCGTGCGCCGACAACCCCGCTCCGTAGGCGATCATGACGCACCAGTCGCCGGGAGCGACGCCGTTCCTCGCGATCTCGTCCATCACGAACCACACCGTCGGGGACGACATGTTGCCGAACTCCGACAGGACCTTGCGCGTTGCCGCGAGCCGCTCCTCGGGAATGCCGATCTCGTCCCGAACGGCATTGATGATCTTCTCCCCTCCGGTATGGAGCGCCCAGTGCCTCACCTCGTCGACGGCAAGCGACTGCGCCTTCAGGACTTCGGCGACCACTTCCGCCGCCGCCTTCTTGACGAGGTCCGGCAGTTTGAGCGAAAGCTGGTTGTGGAGCTGTCCTTTCTTATGGACATACCGGATGGTCTCGCGCTGTTCAGGCACGTACCGGGTGGCCGATGCGACAAGCTCCCATCCTGCCGGCCGGTCCCAGAGCACTGCCGCTGCCGCGCCGTCGCCGAACAGGGCGTTCGACAGGATCAGGCTCAGGTCATTGCCCATCTGGAGCGTCGCGCTGCAGATCTCCACGGACACGCTCACGACAACGCCGCCGGTCTTGACGAGAGCTTCTGCCGCCTGGAGGTTCGGGACAGCGCCCCCGCATCCGCTTCCCACCATGTCAAAAGCGCGGATGCTGCGCGAAAGACCAAGCCGTTCTATGAGGTAGGTGGAGATGCCGGGGCAGATATAACCCGTACAGGTGTTCACCACGATGCCCGACACGTCCTTGACGCCGACGCCGGCCCGGCCAAGGGCCTTCGTGATCGCCTCGGCGGACAACTCGATGGACCTCCTGGTGAACCGTTCAATGCGGCGGTCCGGGTCCTCGTCCACCAGCTCAAGCGGGTCATCGATGGCGAAATGGCGCTTGTTGATGCTGGGATGGGAAAAGCACGTGCCGATGAGGCCCATGCTCCTGGAGTTCAGCCTGTTGCCGTAGTGCTTCTTCATGAACTCCTCGGCGAACTTCTGGTCCGCGACGTAAGGTCCCGGCACGACCGCGAAGGAAGCGATGTAGGCGTTGCTTGATGTTTGATCGTTCATCTTTATCCTCACAATATATTGACCCGGGAAACCGGATATTACCATGTAACCACAAAGACACTAAGACACGAAGAGAAACATGCGTTCGCTCCTGGATTCAAGCTTTTCCGCACTCCGCACTCGCCACTCCGCACTGTCATCACACATCCATGCCCATCATCCGCAACCCCCGCCTGATGAACCGCGTATGTTTCCAGAGCGGCGGACGCACGCCCAGCAGGTGTGCGACCCGGTGCACCCGGGGAAGGATGGACAGCCCGATGGAGTCGGTATTGATGAAGTTCATGTTCGTGCTCATTGACCTTCTGACCTCGTCCATCATCCAGCCGGCATTTACGCCGGGCGATACATAGAACACGGGCCGGAGCATCTGGTCCGGGGGGACCGTGAGAATGCCCTGGCGCCTCGCGATGGACTCGAGCTCCGTCCCCGGATAGATCCTGATGCCGATATTGAAGAACACCACGTCCTGCGGCCGGGCGGCGGTCCCGGCGAACCTGAGCGTTTCGCGCACCGTATCCTGCGTCTCTCCCGGCCCGCCCAGCAGGAATATCCACGCACAGGGGATGCGGTGCCTCCCCATGACCTCGGCGGCGTTATGCACCTCACGGGTCGTGAACCCCTTGCGCAGCCCCTCGAGAACGCGGTCCGACGCGCTCTCCACGGTCAGCCCCATGCCGGCAAAGCCCGCCCGTTCCATGGACGACACCAGTCCATCATCGAAGGACCGCGGGTTCAACTCCAGGCTCTGAAGCCGCGCCCCGTGCTTTACCTTTGCGAGCGCATCGCACACTCCCCTGGCGTGTTCATAAGGGACGTTGAACACGCTGTCCACCAGTTCGATGTCCCGGAGACCGGAGCCCGCCAGCCGCGTGACGGCGTCTGCCACGCTTCCGGGGTCGGCGAGCCGGTGGCCATTCCCCTCGATCTTGCGGTAGGTGCAGTAGACACACTGGAAGGCGCACCCAAGCTTGGTCTGGAGAGGGGCAGTGGCGAGCTGGGAGCGGTACGCAGGCACGTTCACCCAGCGCCAGTAATCAGGCGCCCCGCATTCCGTGGCGCCTCCCTGACAGGGACAGGGCGTGCAGTTGAACCTGTCATGGTCCAGACAGGCGATGCCGGGAACATCGCCATAAGGCTCCCCTTCAGCGATGCGCTCCAGAAGCAGAGGAAAGACCGTCTCCCCGTCCCCCAGCACGGCGCAGGAAACTTCGCAGAACCGGAGGATCGCTTCAGGCATGACCGCCAGCGCGGCGCCGCCCAGGATGACCGGCCCATCGCAATGCTCCCGGACGGTGTTCACGATGCGGCGCAGGTCTTCGAGAAAGAACTCGGTCTCCCGCATATCGTTATTGTCGATGTTCCGCACCGACAGGCCGACCACGTCGGGCCGGGACGAAAAGATGGCATTGCCGACCGCCTCGTGCGGCTGCCGCTCGAACATGAGGTCCAGCATCGTGACGCGATGGCCCGCGCGCTCGCAGGCCTCCGCCACCATGCAGGCGCCGATGGGCATCACGGGCATGGGGAGGGCATTCCGGTTCGTGCTGATGAGGAGGATGTTCATGATGACGTTCTCGGGACATGATACCTCAGCCGCGGGGGGAGAACAAGCCGGAAAATATTTTATCGCGGTCCCGGCTTGATTTCCCCGGTCGTTTGCGTTATGGTCTTCCATGCCGCAGTCACGGATCGACGCAGCCGGAATGCTGCAGCAGTTTCTGATCGAAACCTCTCCCCTCATCGAGGAGTACACGCGGGAGCTCTGTCCCGGCTGCACGGATGTCTGCTGCAGACAGAAACACGGCATCTACCGCGAGCGGGACGTTATCTATCTCAACGCACTGGGAACCGCCATCCCTGCCCGCGATCCGGCAAGACCGCTGGACGGCCCCTGCGAGGCGCTCGGCGAGCGCGGCTGCATCCATCCCCGGTGGCTCCGGCCGTTCAAATGCACCTGGTATTTCTGCGAGCCCATCGTCCTTGCCATGCAGGACCGGCCGCAGCGGTCGACGAGGGCGCTCACGGCCGTCATGGAAGAAATGATCCGTCTCTACGATGAACTGGGAGGATGACCGGCATGGACAGGCAGCTGGCAAAACAGGCGCAGGAGTTCGCGCGGCTCTCGGGCGGGTTCCGCGCGACACGCGTGGTGTTGACGGCGAACAATCTTCGGATATTTGAACATGTCGGCAAGGGAGCGACCGCCGCGGAGCTGTCGAAAAACATGAGGACCGATCCCCGGGCGACCGAGATCCTTCTCGACGCCCTCGCCGCCCTCGGGCTGCTCAGGAAATCGCGGAGCATCTACCGGCTCACAGCTCAGGCGAAGCAGTTCCTGCTCCCGGACAGTCCCTGGTACCAGGGCGACATGCTGCGTCACCTGGATGCGCTCTGGATGAGCTGGTCCGGCCTGGATGAGGTGGTCAGGACAGGCATGCCGAACCGCTCCGGCGGCAGACACCATGACGTATTCATCCGGGCTATGCACAATAACGCCGTGCTGCGCGTCAAGGACATCATCGATGCTCTCGACCTGCGCGGGGTGAAGCGGGCCCTGGACCTGGGATGCGGACCCGGGACCTATGGCATCGAACTCGCGAAGCACGGGATCGAGGTCACCCTCTTCGATCTACCCAATACCGTCGAGATAGCCCACGAGATGATCCGGAAGGCGGGCGTCAAGAACGTAACGTTCAGGGGCGGAGACTTCCACTTCGACGACATCGGCAACGGCTACGACCTGGTGCTCCTTAGCCAGGTGCTCCACTCTCACAGCGCCCTCGAAAACCTCGCGCTCCTGGGCAAGGTATTCGACGCGCTCGCCCCGAAGGGCATGGCCGCCATCCACGAGTTCACCCTCGCCGAGGACCACGCTTCTCCCATTCCAGGCGCTCTCTTCTCGGTGAACATGCTGGTGAACACGGCGGAAGGCCGCAGCTACTCGCCGAAAGAAATAAAGGGATGGTTGATGAAGGTGGGGTTCGGCCGCATCAAGAAGGTTGGTCTTGGCGACACCGTGGTGATAACCGGAAGGAAGAGATAAGATGGCCGAGAAGAAATAAGTGGACAGCTGCCCGGTATGCACCCTCCCGGCGAAAGACTGCATCTGCTGTCCCGAGTGAGGCCATGTCTGCCTCCTGGACCAGGGGGAGCAATACTGTCCGGCCTGCCTCCCCGAGCCTCCGGAGGAACAGGAAAGGATCTGACATCGTCCCGGCGCCAGGCATTCTCTCGCTTACTTTCCGAAGGGACAGACAGGATAGCGACATTCCTTGCAGTGCAGGCAGAGCCCGCCGTGCCCAAGCTCGGCAAGCTCCTCCCGGCCGATATGTTCACCGGCAAGGATGCGCGGCAGGATGAGATCGAAGACGGTAGTGCGGTGATACATGCCGCAGGCGGGAATGCCGAGGATAGGAATGAGTGCGGAGTTCGGAGTGCGGAGTTCGGAGTGAGAACCCCTAGGATCGTTCGTCATTGATTCCGCATTCCGCACTCCGCATTCCGCACTGACGTAAGCAGCCAGCACCATCGCCCCCGGCAGCACCGCCGAGCCATAGGTGATGTCCGTCGCGCCGATGCTCCTGATGGCGAACCGCGTCACATCATCGGGGTCCACGGACATGCCGCCCGTGGTGATGAGCAGGTCGGCACCCGCGGCGATCAGTTCCCGCAAACGGTCGGCGATGAAGGCTTCGTCGTCAGGCGCGTAGTAGGTCCCCACGAGCTCCCCGCCGAATTCCTCGATCTTTTTCTCGATGATCGGTGCGAAGGCGTCCTTGATCCTGCCGTGGTAAACCTCGTTGCCGGTAATGACCACCCCGGCGCGGGGCTTTCGCAGTTCTTTTACGGCAATTACTCCCTGACCCTTGACCCCTGCCCCCTGACCCTTCTGCGCTGCCTGTACTGCTTTTTCAATAACATCCTTCTTCACTACCAGCGGTATCGCCCGCGTGCCGGCGACCTCCTGGCCTTTCTTGACAATCGTGTTCGTATGAAGCGTGGCGCACATGACGTCGCCCAGCAGATTGAAGGACAGAAGCGCATCGCGATCCACGGTCAGCAGGCCGTCGCGGTCGGCGATGATCGTGATCTTGCCTTCCCGCGGCACACCTTTGATCGCCACGCCCTCGCCCATCAGCGCCTGCGCCAGTGCCAGTGCCGCATCGTCCTCGTGCACGTCATCGGGCCCCAGGGACAGGACGAAGAGATGCTCCTTGCCGATTCGCTGAAGCCGGCAAATATCCTCACTTCGGATGACGTGGCCCTTCCGGAAAGCCGGCCCCTTGAACTCGTCCTTCCGGATCTCGGTGACGTCGTGGGCCAGGACCATGCCGACGGCCTCGGTGACGGGTACGGTCCTGGCAGCCGCTTTATGTCCTTCATGTATTGTGTCACACATGCGAACCTCCTGTGAAAAGGGCTTTAAACTTCTCATCAACGAACTCACGAAAGCCCGCTTCCAGCAGCTCGAACTTGTTCAGAAACACCCTCGCATCCGCGGTGAGACGCGCTCCGCCCCCGTTCTTTCCTCCGGTCTGCCGTTCGATCAGTTTCACGCCGAGCCGCTCTTCCATGGCCTTGATGTGGCCCCATGCCTTCCGGTACGATATGTCAACCTCGCGGGCAGCCTGACTGATGGAGCCGTGCGTGTCGATGGCTTCGAGCAGAAACCTCCGCCCCCGGCCAAACACGGGCTCTCCATCTACTTCGATCCATATCTTGGACCGTATCTCCAGATCGTTATGTTTTTTTTGCATAACGCACCGCCGAATAAAAAACTCCCCTCACCTTTATCCTCTCCCCTGGAGGGAGAGGGCAGGGTGAGGGGGAAGGAGCCTTTAGCTCGTAGTAACCGCCTCCTGCGCAGGGAACGCACAATATTCTCCCGTCCTGGTAAACCTCCCGCATGTCCTGGACGTGCTCGCCGCAGGAATCACATTTCGCTCTAGCCAGCGGCCTGCCGGGCATGTCCTGCGGCGCGACCTTGACGATCACGTCCCTCACGTCAAAGAGCTCTCCATCGGGCATGATCTTGTACGCCTCAAGCTGGGCTGCGTATTTATTCTCGCTCGCCGGGAACAGGTCCTTAGCCTTTTGTCGCGAGTCCTCCCGCGCAACAATCCGCACCGCCTTATTCGTCTTGAGGTTCAGAAATGTCGCCGCCATCTTGCCGTAGTCCAGGAACTTCATGGTCCTTCTGCCGAGGCTGCATCCGGTCACCGACTGCACGGCGTCGGTGGCGCACCGGTCCATCTCGACGAACACGATGATCTGTTTCCGGTCGGCACCCTTCGGGTCATTGATGCCGATATGCCGCAGGCCGAGCAGGGACATCCGCACCCCGAGCACCTGGCCCGCGCAGAGATGACCATGGATCCGGACGGATTCCTCCAGCAATGATTCGAATTGCTCACTCGTCAACTTACCCAAAATTCACCTCAATAATGCCAACCGAAGAGTACAACAACAGCCTTTCTTGCCACAGAGCTCACAGAGTTCACAGAGAAAACCGCTCATCTGCTGCGAAAGGCCTTCCTCGGTGACCTCGGTGTCCTCTGTGGCTAAGGCCGTTCATTCAACTTGTCGTTTCTGGATCACGCGTTCTTCAACTCCTCAGGAATCGGATCGCCCGGCTTCTCGGCTATCTTCTTGACCGCCGCAGCCAGCTCCGCCTCGCTGTAGGCGTACACGAGCGCTGCCCCGAGGACATGGGGAAGCTTCTCGATCGCATTCATCTTGTCCATTTCCTCGCCTGTGTCCTTCCCCTCGATCGTCACGACCACAGTGCCCTTCTGAAGGTCGTGGAAATGGATGTCGCACAACCCCGAATGTTTCAACGCTTGCAGCGCCGGTTCCATGTTCACCGGCAGGACCTTTACCACGAGACTGGAAATATTCACGATCAGTCCGCCTTCACGCCTTCGTTCAGGGTATCGAGCAGGTTGGAACTCGTCTTCGACTTCTTCGACCGGAAGTCCGCCTTGAAGGTGTTCTTGATCGCCTCGGGAATGTTGACCTGCGGCACATGGCACTGCATACAGGGATACCGTTTGCCGTCCAGGACACCCTTCAGGTCCTTGCCGGTGTCGATGTCGAAAAAGTGGGACTTGGGCATGGGGGTCGCCCCCAGGACGCCGGCATGCTCCGGCATATGGCAGTTCAGGCAGGCGTTGTTCGTCTCGGCGATGGGCAGCATGCCGGTCAGGTCATGGGGGATGAGCGGCGGGCTGTTCTCGAAGGCCCTTCCGAGGAGTTTGCTCTTGCCCGCCTCGGCCTTGCCGTACTCGCCGTGGGCAGGCATTGCCTTCGTCTCATCGTAGAGGGTCTCGTGCCGGAGGCCGATCTCCTCCTCGCTCTTCCCCTTTGCCTGCGCGAAAGCGCTGCCCGCAGCGAAGGCGCCTGCCAGCAACAGGATAACGACCATGATGAAGTGATTTTGTTTCATGATGCTACCTCCTTTGGATCTTTATCTGTCACCTGCGTCCTGAGCCCGAAGCGCATCGCCCGGTCCGGGCACACCTCGATGCACCGGCCGCAGTTCGTGCATTCTCCCGACGTTACCGCTCCATCCCATTTCCCGACCATGGGCAGGACCTGCGGCTCCGGGCAGGATTCAACGCACCGCATGCAGCGGGTGCATGGATCCTTGCTATGGAGGACCCGCACCGCGCTCCTGCCGCCGGTCAGGGAATAGAACGCTCCGAGCGGGCAGAGATGCCCGCAGAAGCCATTCTTGACCACGAACACATCGAACAGGAACACCGCGGCGGCCGATGTCCATCCCATTCCCATGCCGAAGATAACACCCCGGTGCAGCGCGCCGATAGGGCTGATCCATTCGAAGGCGGCGATGCCGAGCCACGCGGACAGCACCAGGCTGAGACCGAGCACCCAGTACCGGGCATTTCTGCTCATCCAAAGGGGCCGTTTCCCTGCTCCCGCGGCGGAGCTCACCGTGTCCGCGAGGTCCGTTACGATGTTGACCGGGCATACCCATCCGCAGAACGCCCTTCCGCCGACAACCGTGAAGAACAGCAGGACGATGCCGCCTCCCAGGAGCGCCTTAGCAGCCGCCATAGTACCCGTCGCGAGAATCTGTATCAACGCGAAGGGATCAGCCAGCGGCACGGCGCCGAAGAGCAGGGACGAGCTGAGATTGCCCTGCAGGACCTTCCAGCCGACGGCATTCCCGGCGATGAAGAGGAGCAGCACCGAGATCTGGACCACCCGCCGCAGGATACGATACCGGTTCGCCGCGATCAACGGCATGCTACAGTTCCTCCCGATTCAGGTAGTCGGCCGGGCTCTTGTCACTCCGGGGCGTCTTCGTCGTCGTCTCTTCGGGTGCCTCGCTGATGCGCTGCTCGTCACCTGCTTCCCATCCCCGTATGTACCGGTCGCTGGACTCGCCCATGGCGATCTTGCGCGGGAGCACGAAGATCGACGCTTTTTTCGTGACGCACACCCGTTCGCATATGCCGCAGCCCGTGCAGTGGCCGCTGTGGACGACGGGGGCGAGGATGGCATGCTTGCCGGTCCGGTCGTTCCGGGCATAGTCGACGGTGATGGCCTTGTCGATCACCGGGCATGCCCGGTAGCAGGCGTCGCACTGGATGCCCCAGTAGGCGATGCAGGTCTCGCGGTCGATCACGGCCAAGCCGATCCTGACCTTATTGACATTCAGGAGGGCCTTGCCCTGTCCATCCGTGTCGCTCACCAGCCCGGGGTCCAGCGCTCCCGTCGGGCATATGGCGGTGCACGGGATGTCCCGGCACATCCGGCACGGACGCTCCCGCATAACGAAATAGGGAGTCCCGATCGGTCGTCCGTCACCGGGCCTCGCCAGGATGAGCGCCTGATAAGGGCAGGCGCTGACGCAGAGACCGCATTTCGTGCAGGCGGCGAGAAACCGGTCTTCCTCCAACGCCCCTGGCGGCCGGAGGACCGTCGCGGACGCCTTCTTCCCGTCCAGGAACCCCGCCCAGACCAGGCCGCCGACTGCTGCAACCCCCGCGCCCTTCGCCAGACCAAGCAGGAACTCCCTCCGGTTCTTCCATTCCGCAATCCGCACTCCGAACTCCGCACTTGTCGTCACGCTTTGTAGACTTTCACCGCGCACTTCTTGTAGTCAGGCTCCTTCGAGATCGGGCAGGTTGCGTCAAGCGTCACCTTGTTGATCAGCACCTGCTCGTCAAAGAAGGGCACGAAGATGAGCCCCTTGGGCGGCAGGTTCCGGCCGCGGGTCTCGACCCGGGCCTTCACTTTCCCGCGGCGCGACTCGATCCAGATGAGTTCACCATCCTTGAACTTGCTCTCCTGGGCGTCCTTCAGGCTCATGTAGCAAAGCGCCTCGGGCACGGCCCGGTAGAGTTCGGGTACCCGCATGGTCATGGTGCCGGTATGCCAGTGCTCAAGCACGCGGCCGGTGCAGAGCCAGAGCGGATACTCAGCGCTCGGCATTTCCGGCGGATCGATGTAATGGCGCAGGAAGATCTTGGCCTGGTTCGGGAGCTTGACCTTCTCCTCGCCCCTGGGCCCGAGAAGATCGCCCTTCGGGATCTCTTTCATAGCCTCGCCGTAGAAGGCGAACTTGCCGTGGTTCGCCGCCTTCGCGTAGGGATCGTATTCGGCATTGAACCGCCAGAGGGTCTCCTTCCCGTCTACCACCGGCCAGCGAAGGCCGCGCACCCGGTGATAGGTGTCGAAGTCGGCAAGGTCGTGCGCCTTGCCGAGGCCAAACTTGCGGTACTCCTCCCAGAGGTACTTCTGGAGGAAGAAACCGTAGCCCTTGAACCCCTCGACGTTCCGCTTGTCGCCCGCCGCCTCGCTGTTCAGGAAGCCCGCGCCAACGCGATCGGGCCACTTGTAGGATTTCGCCTCCTTGTTGGCGAAAAGCACGTCGAACAGAGTGTCCTTCTCGGTGTAGCCCATCTCGCGGGCCTTGCCGATGACGTCGGGCAGCGTCGTCTTGTCGTCGATCTTCCATTCCTTCCAGACCTCCGCAAGGGTGAACCGCTTCGCGAACTCGGTGGTCTGCCAGGTGTCGGACATGGACTTCCCGATGGGCGTCACCTGCTGACGCCAGTGCTGGGTCCGGCGCTCGGCATTGCCGTAGGCGCCCCATTTCTCGAAGATCATCGCGGCAGGCAGGATCAGGTCGGCGACCTTGGCCGATATGCTGGGGTAGGCGTCGGACACGACGATGAAGTTATCCATCTCCCGCGCCGCCGCGATCCAGTGGTTCGCGTTGTTCGCGTTCTGCCAGGGATTGTTCACCTGCACCCAGACCCATTTGATCGCGCCGTCCTCGAGGTCCCGCATGATCTTCATGAAATGCGACCCCATGACGGGATTCAGCGTGCCCTCGGGGAGCTTCCATATCTTCTCGGTGATCTGCCGATGCTTGGGATTCATGACCACCATGTCCGCCGGGAGCCGATGGGCAAAGGTCCCGACCTCGCGCGCCGTTCCGCAGGCGCTCGGCTGGCCGGTCAGGCTGAAGGCCCCGTTCCCGGGCTGGGCCTGCTTGCCCAGCAGAAGGTGGATGGCGTAGATCTGCTCGTTCACCCAGGTGCCGCGCACATGCTGGTTGAAGCCCATGGTCCAGAAGCTGACCACCTTGCGGTCCTTCTCGGCGTAGAGGTCAGCGAGCGCGACAAGCTTCTTCTTGAACTCCTCGATCGGCTCGTCGCCATTGCCCTTCGCCAGCTGGGCCACGAAGTCGAGCGTATAGGGTTCGAGGCCTTTCTTGAAGTCCTCGAAGCTGATGGCCCAATGCACGCCCGCCTTGGCGGCGTTCTTCATCTCCATCCGGTCGCCTTCCTTGATGCCCAGGGCGCCCATTGCGATGGCCTCGTCCTTCGTGATGATCTTGAATGCCTCCTTGCTGGCCGTATCGAGCTCTTCTTTCTTATACTTCGGGTGGTCGATCTTCGGCCGCAAGCCGTAGCCGATGTCCACATAGCCGGTTGCGAACACGCAATTCTGGTTCACGAACTCCCAATTGATGGCGCCGGGACGGTTCACGATCTCCCGGAGGATGTAATTCTGGATGGCGAGGTCCGTGTTCGGCTTGATGACGATCTCGATGTCGGCGAGGTTGGAGCAGCGGTTGGTGAAGGTCGTGAGGTTCACGATCTTGACGCGCTTGGTATCGGCCAGTTTCCGGTCGGTGATCTTGGACCACAGGACCGGGTGCATCTCCGCCATGTTCGCGCCCCACAGCACGATCGTGTCGGAATGGTGCATGTCGTCGTAGTTCCCGGCCGGCTCGTCTATGCCGAAGGTCTCCATGAAGGCGGCCACGGCGCTGGCCATGCAGAGCCTCGCGTTCGGATCGAGGTTGTTGGAGCGGAACCCTGCCTTCATGAGCTTGGCTGCCGCATACCCTTCCATGATCGTGTACTGGCCGGAACCGAAGACCGCGACCCCTTTCGGCCCGAGCGCGGCATAGTGCTTCTTGAACTGCTTCGCCATCTCGTCGAAGGCCTGCTTCCAGGTAACGGGTTTGAACTTTCCCTTCTTGTCGAACTCGCCCCTGGCGTTCATGCGCATGAGCGGCTCCGTGAGCCGGTCGGCGCCGTAGATGATCTTGGCATTGAAATAGCCTTTGATGCAGTTCAGGCCCATGTTCACCGGCGCCGCGGGATCGCCCTTCACGGCGACGATCCGGTCGTCCCTGGTCGCGACCATGATGCCGCAGCCCGTCCCGCAGAAACGGCACACGGACTTGTCCCATTTCCAGCCGATCTCCGCCTTCTCCGCGATCGCCAGGATATCCTCCGGCACGCTCATCCCCACCGCCGTCGCGGCGGCAACGGCCGCCGTGGTCTTAATGAACTCTCTTCTCGATAATGACATGGCTGCCCCCTTCCGTGGACTGAGACCTAGGGAATATTTCCTTGCAAGTGTAATAGAAAATCGACGAGAAAAAGTATGACAGGGATCATACCCGGACCTCGCCCGCAGACTCATCAGACCGGCCTCCCGGCCGATGCTCTTCACGGGCATACAGAAAGTGTAGCGGTGAAAAGATACCCTGTCAAGTGTCAAGGAGGCAGGAAATAGGAAATAACCAGAAAGATGCAGATGGGATCGTTCTTCGTGATAGGAGGAACAGCGGTGAGTGCGACAGCGAGCCGTTCAGGGGAATGAACGGCACGGAAAAGGACTGCCCGGATGCTACGAACAGGATCATTGCAAGGTCTTTTTCAGCTCCTGGAGCACCGTATCGATCTGGTACTCGGTGATGAAGCCGTTATCATAAAGGATCGTCCCGAGGAGACGGTGCTCGCGGCCATTGATGTCATCATCGATCTGCTCACCTACGGCGGATTTTACCTCTTCAAGGGACACGAACCCCTTATGCACTGCTATTGCGCCGAACCGCCGGCAGTGATCCCCGGTGACCGTAGCATCGGCTTTTCTTCGTTTCGGACGAACCATGTACGCCTCTCCCGTAAAACAGTTCATCAGAAGTGCCGGATCGCGGCCGAAACACCGCTATTTTCCCGGTAACATATTATTATGGCAGGTGGCACAGTGCTTTTTGTCGGCCACATCGAAGGCCTTCTTACCGTTGTGGCAGGACCCGCAGGACTTCCCCTTCTGCATCCCCGCCATCCCCACGACCTTGTGTTGCGCGTGGTTTGTATAGAGCGCGTAGTGGCATTCTGTGCATTTCAACTTGGCCTTGCTCACATGATAATCATGGCTGTAAAGCACATTTGCCGTTCCCTCGACCGTAAAAACAATATCGCCGCCGCCGATGACGGCCCAGGCGGGGGATGCCGCCAGGAACAGACCCATCAGACCAGAACAGATCCTTTTCATATGTTCGCCCCCCTTGCGTCGCTCGTGCATTTCGACACTCCTGACCCCGCGGACGAAAGCGATTCCCTGCACCGTCCGGAGTTTGTACGCTGTATTATAGGCAGGATAGACCGTATAGGCAAGCTGAAAAACGGCCGGGACCGGCATGGATATGACGCAGCCTATGCCTATATGTTATTTCTTTTCTAGATTTGACACGCTCGCGTGAATGTTTGAACGACTTTCGTAGTTAGGTTACGGTAACGAGGCCCGTTTCGTCTTTATATA
>CAYILT010000026.1:0-21925 GCA_964364055.1 uncultured Nitrospiraceae bacterium
CGCAGCCGTTTGATGTCCCGCCGAACCCATCAAGGATAAGGTCAATGCGTTTTCTCGCCGACGAAAACCTGAATAACGACATTGTGCGCGGATTGCTGCGTCGAAAGACCAATTTGGATATTGTACGTGTCCAGGATGCCGGTCTGTCAGGCGCCGATGACCCGACAGTTCTGGAGTGGGCGGCGAGAGAGGGACGTGTGTTATTCACGCACGATGTCTCCACGGTCACTCACTACGCCTATGAACGCGTCAGTGCAGGCAAGGCCATGCCGGGTGTTTTTGAAGTCAGCCGGGAATTGCCTTTGGGGGCCGTCATCGAAGATATCCTCTTGTTGGCCGAGTGCGGACTTGAGGGTGAGTGGGAAGGACAAGTACGGTACCTGCCTTTACGGTGAAAACGGTATCGTGCCAGGGGAGCCCCTCCGTCAGGACCTGGAGGCATATGGTGGAGTTTCACGGGCTCTGTAAGCTGTTATAAAGGGAGTCCGACGCAGATCAAGGCGCTATGAGCGATAGCGGAAAGCATCAAAAACATCAACGTCCCGGAGTCGTTGTCCGCTTTGCCAGAACGGCTCAGTGACCGGGCTTTCGCGCACCCGCAAGCGGGAACAGGGATTGTGGATAAAAAAACCTTGACTTTATTCAAAGTACTTTATATAATGTTCCCATTATGGGAATACAATTATATGCAACTCATAACCACGACCAGGCATGCACTTATTAGGCAAAAAACTATTGCATAATTTCAAGGAAAAGCATGCCGATGCCCGATCTCACATTGATTCGTGGGAGGCTGAAGTCGAGGAGGCGCAATGGGAGACCCCGCATCATCTTAAAGCGAGGTATCCAAAGGCCAGTCTCTTATCGAACCAGCAGGTGGTATTCAACATCTGCGGGAATAAGTATAGGTTGCTGGTCCAGGTCAACTACAAGAACAGGATCGTATTGGTAATAAAGATTGGTACACACAAAGAGTATGATAATTGGCACTTGGGCTAGGTAATATAATATGAGCAAAATTAAAGTCATAAAAACTGAAAAAGATTACGAGGAAGCACTCCAACTCGTTGAATCTTTAATGAACCGCGACCCGGACCCTGATTCAGATGAAGGCGAGCAACTGAGCCTCCTTAGCACTCTGATTCAAGATTATGAAACCAGGGCATTCCCCAAAACGCTTCCTAATCCTATTGAAGCGATCAAATTCAGGATGGAGCAAGCCGATCTTATGCCGGTCGATCTGATCCCCTATATCGGAAGCCGAAGTAGGGTATCAGAGATTCTGTCCGGGAAACGCCAGTTGACGCTGGAAATGGTAAGGGCTCTGGAATCGGGGCTCGGAATCCCAGCCAAGGTGCTTATAAAGAAGCCCGATCTGAACGATGATGCGGATTACAGGCATTGGGACAGCCGTCTGGTGTCAGAGATGGAATCGCGGGGATATTTTGACGCTTCTTCAAGGGGGCATAGCAGCGAGGAACTGTTAAAAGCCTTCTTTGCACCGATTGGGTCTTCGGCGCAAATCGTCGGCCTTCTTCGTAAATCTCATTACAGGTCATCACCGCTGACGGATAAACGCGCCTTGGCAGCCTGGGCTGCACACGTTTATAAAAATGTTAAGAAATTAAAAGCTACGAAAAAATATGAACACGGTATTATCGATGAGAGGTTCATTCAAAAACTTCTTAAGTTGAGCGCGGAAGAAAGCGGGCCTCTCAAGGCTCAAGAATATCTGAAGAAATACGGGATATTCTTAGTAATCGAACCTCACTTCCCGAAGACTTATTTGGACGGAGCAACCATACTGATTGACAAATACAACCCGGTCATCGGATTAACCCTGCGACACGATCGCTTGGATAATTTCTGGTTCACGCTCATACATGAATTAGCTCACCTCGCTCTGCATTCCGATCTCGGCATCAGCCTCTTTTACGATGAGATTGAAGACATAAAAGCAACCGATATGGACAGCAAGGAGCAGGAAGCTGACGCGTTTGCTGAAGAATCTATCTTGCCGAGCTCCAAATGGGAGGTCAGCCCGGCCCGGCTCATTCCCTCCTCGATGGCAGCCAGCAGCCTGGCTAGGGAGCTGGGGGTGCACGTAGCCCTCATTGCCGGACAAATCAGGCATAAAGGGAACAAGTACATTTATTTAAGCAAGGTTGTAAACGAAGCAAAAGTCAGAAAATTATTCCCTCACAATAAATGGGGTAAATGATATGTTCAACTCACAACATTACGTGCCAATATTGAAATGGAAGCGTGCCGAACAAAATGCGTTGAAGGCATTGGCAAAAGAACATAAAAAGCGGATTACGCCGCTGATCCAATTCGTGATGCCTAAACAAGAAGATCATGAGAAGCTTGAAGATGTCATTCGGAAATTTGAAGAGCAACTGCCGCATATTCCCAAGAAGCTTTTAGAAGTATGCGGTAGTAATCCACTCTTTATAGATTTCAGTCTGTTGTTTACGACCCCTCTAAAAGTGAAATGCCTCAACACCATTTTACGAACTGGTCGTAAATTGGGCGCCACATTTATACCCGTCATATACCTGAATGATGATTTCCAAATTAAGAAAGCGGCTTACACGATGGCGACAGAGAACGGCAGCGGTATGTGCTTGCGGCTGATCTGTCCCGACTTCTCCGATTTCACAAAATTTCGACAGAACATCGCCGGGCTCCTCTCATCTGCCGGAATGACGGAAAAGGACATCGATTTATTAGTTGACATCAAAGAGACCGGAGTGAATGGTGATAAATATGTCAAATATTTTAACTTAAGCCAGAGCATCCCTCAGTTGCCGAAATGGCGGACCTTTATTTTTGCAAGCGGTTCTTTTCCTGAAGATCTATCCAAATGCAAGCTCGATGAAGAAAACCTTATACCGCGTATTGATTGGATGAGCTGGGGAAAAGACGCTAATATTAAAAAACTACGAAGAAAACCGGCATTTGCCGACTACACAATTCAGTACCCCATCTACAAAGAGGTTACTCAATTTTATCCACCGACAACGAGTATTAAATATACATTGGACAATGAGTGGCTGATAATGAAGGGGCAAAAACAAAGATATGACAAGTATTTAGCTAGCGCGGCACTATTGGCAGAAGATGAAAGGTTTTATGGGGAAAATTTTAGTGATGGCGACAAGTATATCAGCGAAAAAGCCAAGCATTTTAAGATGTACATTAAAAATCCCGCCATTAAGGGCACGGGGAGCACCGAAACATGGCTCAGGGCTGGAATTAACCACCATTTAGTATTAGTGGCGCATCAGGTCGCCAACCTGTCCTGATAAATATCGTTTCCCGTACTTTTTCGCCCAGGGCGTGGAGATCAAGCACAGCTGATAGCCTTTGGTAGAGAAAATCCTTCGGCTTAGAGTATAGACCTTTGGCTTCGCCTGCATCCTCAAGGATCCTGAGCGCCTCTTCTCTCCACAAAAGCCTGGCTATCGACAGGCTATTTTGCCCATGATTAAAATCATCTTCCCGGATGCGATTAAACGCTATATGGCCATTGGTGTTTTTCGCGACCACAATGCCCCACCAATCAGGGATCATGTTTACCGCACCATACAGATGGCTTTTCCCGACAATTAAAGTCATCTTATCAAAAACGGCATTAAATATCTCAATTTGTTCCGGCAACCGTTGCAACGTATCTTGGTCGCTCTTTATCTCATAGCCGTGCATGATGCCGTTCACGACTGCAATGTCGATTCTGCTGGCGCCATGGCTGATACCCAGCTCGTCAATAATTCTAACCTTATCGTCCTGTGCGTGACGGTTTTCCAAGTATCTTTTTAGGGCTGCCCGGATGATTGCGTCGTTTGTGGGAAGCCGCATATTCGTCGGAGAAATTGTTGTCATAGAGAAAGGTGAGAGATCCATTAACATCATAATATCACACATTGTGAAACAATTGGAGTGAAATCCATATTACTGTGTTGCTTTACTGAGGATGGCCGCCGCGACTGACCATGGTTCTACTCTGTTGGAACATTTGGGGCAATGTAGCCTTCGAATTGACTGCGGAATTAAAGGCTTATGGCATCTTTCAATTCATAATCAATAATCTTGCCCTCCACAATCCTACCTCATCATCAACACCCCCGCAATAGCCGCCGCTATTACCGCCGCATCGATAAGCAGCCACGGCCAGGGCCGTTTGAAGGAGAGCTGCGGACGGAGGATGCCGGCGTCGGTGTGCACGGTGATCCTCGGTCGGTACTCCCTGCCCATCCTGAGCTTCGCCCCGTCGATGCGGAACAGGAGCTGCGACGAACCGTGGTTGAAGGCCATTGGTTTCGGATGGAGCCATCGGTCGTCGGACGACAGCGTTCCCGTCGTGCCGTTGCATCCCAGGGCTATTACCGGCACGCTTACCCAGCTGGTCTTCTTCCACCACGGGAGGGTGATGGGCTTGCCCGCTTCGGCGTGGATGACGCTGTCTACGCCGCGCGGCAGCGTCTCGATGTTCAGCAGCACGCTCTGGATCGCCTGCTTCATAGCGAGCGCGCTCTGATAGCGCCGCTGCGCGTTCTGGTCCAGCGCTTTTTTGACGATCTTCGCCGTACCCTTGCTCAGCCTAGGATTCAGGAGGAGCGGGTCCGGAAAGTCCAGCGGATGCGCCGACGGGTCCCTGCCGGTGAGACAATGATGGAGCGTCGCGCCGAGGGAGAAGATGTCGGAACGGATATCGGTCTGGCCGGTGCCGTACTGCTCCGGCGCGGCATAGCCTGGCGTCCCATAAATGTAGGTGTCCTCGGTCTTTTCCTCCTTGAAGAAGCGTGCGATGCCGAAGTCGATGAGCTTCACGCGGCCGGTTTTGTCGATCATGATGTTCGACGGCTTCAGGTCCCGGAACACGACGGGCCTCGGCTTCTGGACGCTCAGGAAGTGCATGGCACGGCAGATCTGGAGCGCCCAGGAAAGGGCGAGCCGCTCGTCAACGGGTTTTCCCCGCCGGGCCTCGAGCATCTGCTCCAGCGTCCTGCCGTGGACGTACTCCATCACGATATAGTGCGACCCGCCGAGCGAAAAGTAATCGGTCACCTTTGGGAGGTTCGGGTGCGTGAGGCGGGAGAGGATCAGCGCCTCGGTCTGGAACAGCGTGAGGGATTCGGCGGCCTTGCCCGGCGCCTGGTTCGCGGTGCGCAGTTCCTTGACGGCGAGGACCTTGCCGTGACGGGAGCGGTCGGCGACCTTGTGTACGCAGCCCATGCCGCCCTTGCCAAGGAGGCCGATGATCTCGTATCTATTCTTTAAGAGTTTAGTCATAGTTCTGTATTCACCACGGAGGCACGGAGAAAACCGAAGCACATCAGTTTGGCCACGGATCGACACGGATTTTCACGGAAAAAAACCAAATACTAACTTTCAGATTTAAGGTCTTCACTATCCGTGTCCATCAGTGTTGCTTAGAAGCGCCTACTTTTGGCCATCCGTGGCTAACAATAACGTATTGTCTTTTTCTCCGCGACCTCTGCGTCCTCTGCGGTAAAAAAGGTTTACGCTGTCTTCGCGCCGCACTTCGCGCAGAACTTCGCGCCCGGCCGCAGGGCTTCGCCGCAGCTCCGGCAGGCCTGCACGGTCGGTTCGCTGAACACGATCGTGGCGTTGCCCACGTCGATGACGTCGCCGTCCCGGAGCGTCTGCCTGCCCGTCACCTTCTGTTTGTTCACATACGTGCCTGCCGCGGTCCCCTTGTCATCGATCACGTACCGGCCGTTCTCCTGGACCACTTCGGCGTGCTGGGTTCCGCTGCCGCCGTCCTTGAAAAGGCCGACAGTGCTCCGCTTGTCCAGGCCGATGGTCACGGTTTTTCCAATATCGACGCCTGTTTTCGTTCCCTTGCCGCGCACGATGCTCAGGTGGCCGGTGCGGTGCTGCTGCTCGACCTTCCGGAAGGATGCCGCGGCGATCCCCAGCAGGCTCAGGAACGGCATGGCGAAGGCCCAGGCCGGCGGCTGGACGCCTGACCCGAAGAGGGACGAGGCGGGCTGGAAGTAGCCGCGTGTCGCCTGCTGTCCTGTCGAGAGTCCGAACTCCACGGTGCGAAGGTACTCGGACCGCTTCTCCGTGTCGAAGGTCACGACGTACTCGTTCCGGATCCTGCTGCTGATGGTCTCGAAGATCCGACGGAGGCCGTCGGGAGCGGGCGTGAAGAAGTAGGTCCCGCCGGTCTCCGCGGCCATGCGCTCCAGGCGCGCCGTACGCACGTCCTTGCCGAGGCCGATGACATATACCGTGGTATTCTCACCAACCGCCGCGGCTATGGCCTGGTCGATGTCCAGAGCGCCGCGGTTCGCAATGCCGTCGGTCAGCACGATCACGGCCTTCCTGCCGTCAATGCCGCGCAGCGTCGCAGCGCCCTCGGCAACGGCGTCAAAGAGCGCCGTGTGGCCTTCCGGCCGGATTCCGCCTGCCGCGTGCTGCAACAGCGGGAAGTTGTCCGTCAGCTGCTCGAGCCTGACGACCGTATCGCTAAATGCGATAAGTGAGGCGCGGTCACGCGGCTCCATGAGCGACAGGAACCGGTGGACCGCCTCCCGGGCCCGGTCGATCTTCTCGCCGGCCATCGACGCGCTCCGGTCGACCACGATGGCGAGGCTCAAGGCCTCACGCGCGCCTGTAGTCCCGGCCATGCGCAGCTCGCTGACCGCGACCGGCCGGCCGTTCTCGATGAGCGTCACCCGCTCCCGGGAAAGGCCTGCCACGGGCCTGCCGTCGGCGTCCAGCACCGAGACATAGGCCCTGACGGTGGGGAAGGCGCTCAGGTCGAACTGGGTGATCCGGCTGGAGGCGGGTTCCCCGGCCTGCGCCGGAGCGAAAGAAAGGCCGGGCAGAAACACGATCGCGGCGATCACCGCGGCCTTCTTTACCGCCGAGAACAGGAGCAGTACGCTTCCGACGCGGATCACATCGCCGTCGGCAAGACGGCTGTTCGTCGTCATCTTCTGATTTATGTACACCGGTTTTCCCTCCGCGCCTGTCTCGATCGTGTAGTGCCCGTTGGACCGGCTGATGGCCGCATGCTCGAGCAGCACGCCTTCGGCGCCCGAGAGGCAGACGTCGGCGCGGTCGTCGCGGCCCACCACACATCGTTCCTTCAGGAGCGGGAACTCTCTGTTGATGTGTCTGCCCTTGATCACCCGCACCTTCGCCGACACGAAGGCCTCTTCGACGAGGCTGATGAAGCCGCCGATGCACAGGCCGAGCAGGGACAGGCCGGCCAGGGCCGCCCAGGGGCTTGTTGCAGGGAGCAGGGCGGAGGCAAACCCGCCGATCATCCCGCCGAGCGAGCCGCCGATCAGGCCGTAGCGCGCACGCTCCGTTGAGCGGACCATGAGGCCGCCGCTGACGCCGACGGCGGCGCCGAGCACGGTCCAGCCCAGCGCCACCGCGATGATGACGCCGAGGGAGGCCCGGAAGCCGCCCAGGTCGGCCGCGAAGGCCCCGAGGAAGGAGAAGAGCACGGTGCCCAGGCCCGCGCCGAGGGCGCCGCCGGCGATCCCGGCGCCTGCGCCGTAGGCCGCGCGCCTCACCGCGACGGCGAACTGCCTGCCGGTGATCGCTTCGTGGCTCCAGATGAAGGCGCCGATGAACGCGCCGGTGACCGCACCGAGCGCAGCCTCGGTCCCGAGGCCGGCAGCGGCCCGGTGGGACAGCGCCAGGACAAAGGCCCAGGCGGCCGAGCCGCCGAGCGCTCCCGCTGTTCCGTACAGCAGGGTCTTATGGGTGAGTCTGGGCATGGTGACCTCCTTCTTCCTTCGATCAATGAGAAGCAGACAGCAGGTAGTAGACCGTGGTCAGGACCCAGGAGATCGTGACCGCTATGCCGTACACCACCGTCGTAAATGTACTGGTCCTATAGGAAAGCCTGATCATGGAAACCTCCTTCATTTCAGTGCGGAGTGACGATGGTTCGACGGTGCTCACCATCATGAGCTTGTCGAATGAGTGCGGAGTGCGGATTAAAGAACCGTCATTCATTTGCCCTTTCACTCCACACTCCGCAATCCGCATTCCGCAATTGAATTACGCCGCCTTGAGCGAGAAGGCGAGTTTGCCGAACCGGAGCTCGTCGCCGGGCTTGATCGCCTGCGGCACGTTCGGCTGGACCTTCTTGCGGTTGACATAGGTCCCGTTCGTGGAGCCCATGTCCTCGACGGTATAGTTCGCGCCCGAGAGGTGGATGACCGCGTGTTTGCGCGATACGCCATTTTCCATGCCGCCGAAGCCCGTCAGATCGAGATCGGGGAAGACCTCGCTGATGGGGTCCTCCCGGCCGATGACCACTTCATCCTTCACGGGGATCTCCAGCGTGCTCCCGTCGGGAGATGCGAGCACCAGCCGTTTCGCCGGGCTCTCCATCGCTGTTTCCTGCAGTTCGTTCGGGGCTTCAAGCTTTGCGCCGCATTCTTCGCAGAACAGCGCACCCTCGATGTTCTCCATCTGGCATTCTGTGCATTTCATGGCAGTATCCTCCTTTGTCAAGTGCGGAATGCGGAGTGCGGAGTGCGGAATGTCGATCTCCGCGTACCGCAAGCCGCGCTTCGCTGGTTGGGTTCATTTATCTGGCAATGGATCCTGTCATCGTCTGCGTAAGCTTGCGCGTGCCGTACTCGAGCTTCTTGGTCCCTGCCGCGGTGAGCGATCCGGTCTTTTCGAGCACAGCGATCTCGCTCTTCACGGCATCGGCGAGCTCGTCCTCGCCCAGGTTCAGGAGGACGGTGGCGGCTGCCTGGAACTTCCGCGTCGCCGCAACGATGTTGCCGGCATCGGCCTCGGTGAGCGCCTGGGTCTGGAGCTTGAACGCCGTCACCTTTTCAACGAGGTTCATCACCTCGGCGTTCACCTTTGCGGCGCCGGCGGCATCGGCGGTGAACGTTATGTGCAGGTCCGCCTTGACGCTGCGGCCGGAGAGCCCCCCGGACGGGACGTCATACCGGATCTCCACCTGGCCAACCCGGTACGCGCCCGCTTTATGCGCCGGCACCCGTGCTTCGATCAGGACCGCCTGTCCCTTCCTGCCGTCAAGCGAGCCGAGATCGGCCTGGACCATGCCGGCGCTGACCGTCCGCGCGCTTACGTCGGCGATCATCGGGACGGTGGTGAATACCCTGACCGGACGTGCGCCGGGGCTCATGCGGCCGGTCATTGTCACATTTGTTACGGCCACGGACTGCATGCCCTCCATCTCCTGCCGGAAGGCGTCGAGGATGGCGATGGGATTCCGGATCCAGTGCGAGTTGCCGCGGGACCGCTCGGCGATCTGGAGCAGGAGCTTCTCGTTCCACTCATCGCCGATTCCGATGCTCGTGATCGCCACGCCCAGCCTGCCCGCTTCGTCGGCAAGCTTGAGGCAGGCGTCCTCATCGTCCCAGGTCTGGCCGTCGGTCAGCAGCACGATGCGGTTGACGCGGTCCTTCGAGAGCCCTTTCTTCACTTCCGCAAGGCCGGCGGAGAGGCCATCGGATATCTGGGTACCGCCGCGGACGATCACCCTGGCGAGACCCGCCTTGATCTCGTCCCGGTTCTTCGCCGGCCGGCTCGGGACCAGCGTCTCGACCTGGTCGTCGAAGATCGTGACGGAGACCAGGTCGTTATCGCCCAGATGGTCCACCACGTAGCCCACGGCCTCCTTGAGGTTGTCCATCTTTTCGCCGTCCATGGAACCGCTCCGGTCCAGGACCAGCGCAATGTTCGCCGGCATGGTTCCGAGGGTCGTCCCGGCGCCGGCCTTGATGTCCACCAGCGCGTAGACCGCCTGTTCGCCGTCGGTCACCGGCAGCGAGTCCTTGCTCATGATGCAGCGGATGTTCAGTTCGTTCTTCATGGTTTCCTCCCTGTTCTGATCTCGAATTTCTCACTCCGCATTCCGCGTTGAAAAAGCTCCCTCTCCCTTTTTCCCTCTCCCCCAGGGGAGAGGGGCAGGGGTGAGGGTCATGTCTACCTGCACTCCGCACTTAGATGACCTTGACGACGATCGCGGTGATGTTGTCCTTCCCGCCGTTCGCGTTCGCCTGCTGCACCAACCGGGCGCAGATGACCTCGGTATGCTGTTCTTCGGCGCTGAGCCTGCGGATATCCTCGTCCTTCAGTTCTCCCCACAACCCGTCGGTGCAGAGCAGGAGCGCGCCGCCCTTGTTCAGTCCCAGCCGATATGCGCCCGCCTTCACGCTCTCATCGCTCCCGATGGTCCGGAGCAGCAGGTTCGACCGCGGGTCGGTCCGCGCCTCTTCCTTTGTCAGCTTCCCCAGTGAGACCAGCTTCGCCACGAGGGAGTGGTCCTCGGTGACCTGGGTGATAGAGCCGTTCTCCATCCAGTAGACCCTGCTGTCTCCGACGCTGCCGATATACGCGGTGCCGTCATCCACCAGAGCCACGGTGAGCGTGGTTCCCATGTTCGAGCTTTTGCGCGCGCCCTCGCGCCTTACTTCGACATTTGCCTTCTGCACGGCGCGCTCGACGAGCGCGAGGGGGTCTGTGCCCCGGGCATTTCCCTCCCGCACTTCGCGGCAAACCGCCTTCACGGCGATGGAGCTTGCAATTTCACCAGCGTCATGGCCGCCCATTCCGTCGGCGACGACGAACAGGGCCCTGGTCCCGAGATCGAGGAACGCGAAATTGTCCTCATTATGATCCCTCACCACACCGGGGTCCGTGATGCCGTGCCATGAGAGCTTCAGCGGCGCGGTCATCCGCGCCTCTTCAGGCTCTGCCGGCTCGGGTCTCAGCCGCACCGTGTGGACCGGCTGGAGCACCCGGGTCAGTGACCGCGCTGATGCCGGACCGATCCCCACCCGGGAGAGGGTCATTACTTCCCAGCTGCCGTCCATGCCGAAGATCCTTTTCAATGCGTTCCAGATGTTGTGCAGCATCATAGGCTCCTGATCGGAAGATCGTTCACTGTGTTCTGCAGGGTATTATGCATTGAGCGTGCCAGAGCGCGGCGGCATGAGGGCGATCGGAAATAAACGCGGAAAAACAGAGGGTTGCGCTCCGGAAAACGGATCAATGTCATGGGGAGGGGATCGATGTTTCGCGAGTGGTCATATGATTATCGAATGGCGGGGATTCGATTTTCGAATGACCAATGCTCAGCTGCAGGGACAGCAAGCCATGCCGCCCTGAGCAATGCCGGGAGTAGCGGATTTAACGTCGGAGGAAGAAAAAAAGCATGCTCCGGAAGGGATGACCTGATGCGCTTCGGTGGAGCCCCGCCAGCATCCCGACTTGTCGGGAATAGATAGCGCGACATCCCGCAGCAGCCCCGCTCAGGCGGGACTGCGACCGCGGGGTCACACAGGGTGAACTGAGGCAAGACCATTGAAATGAGCGACGTCGATGTTCTGCAGGTGCGGAAGTATCTGCGGCTCTAGTACCTCGCCGCTCAGCTCCCTGCTCAGGAGGTTGAAGAACGTATTCGTGATCTTCTCATCGAACTGGGTCCCCTGACACCTCATCACTTCCTGAAAGGCCTCGACGAGGGGCAGCTTGTCCCGGTACGGGCGGTCCGACGTCATGGCATCAAAGGCATCGACCAGCGCGAGGATCTTCACGCCGTCGCTCAACTCCGCGGCCTTCAGGGAATGGGGATATCCTTTGCCGTCCAATCGCTCGTGGTGATGCAGGACGAACTTCTCGATGTTCCTCCAGGGGAATTTGATCTTCGACAGGATATTGTACGATATTTGCGGATGCTTCCGGATCTCGCTGATCTCGGGGGCCGAAAGCGTCGCCCCCTTATTGATGACCTTGACGTCGATGATGATCTTTCCGATGTCATGGAGAAGACCGGCGATATAGATGCCCTCCAGGTCCCTTTTCTTCCACCCGAGCTCGCGCGCGATGGCAACGGCGTAGCTCGCCACCCGGTACGAATGGTCCTTGGTATATTCGTCCTTGGCGTCGATCGCGGCCGCGAACGCCTCTATGGTGTCATGGTATATCCGCTGCATGCTGGTGTAGAGCTTTCTGTTTTCCACGGCCTTGTTGGCCAGCGCCAGGAACAGCCGGGCGTTATGCAGGGTTATGGCCATTTGATGCGCGATCACCCGGAGGACATCTTTTTCTCCCCTGCGGAAGGCCGCCCCGCCCAGCTTCCCGCCCAGCGCGACGGCGCCGACAAAATCGCCTTTGACAAAGAGCGGGAGAAACATCCTTGTTTGCAGTTTCGTAAATACGCCCTTGTTCCGTTCAAAGAACGCGCTCCCTGCCAGGTCGCGCATGGTGTGCGGGTCGTTCGCCCGCAGGCGCTTTATCTGTTCCGACGGGATGGGCAGGGTGATCTTCCGCAGGGCCTTGTCCCGATGCCCCTTGTCGACCAACAGTTCGAGTTCATGGCGCTGGGGGTGGTAGACGAACAAGGCCGCGGTCGGCACGGAAAACATGCCGGTGATGACATACAGCGCCGCCTTCATTTTCGCCGAAAGGGCCTTCGAGGAGGTCGCCTCATGTCCGAGATCGACCAGGGACGCCATGCTGAACATCAACCGCTTGAGATCCAGCTTTCTATTCGTCATGTTACCCCTTTCTCTTCAAGAACCTGAGGGCGTCCTCTTCATTAGCAAATACCTTGACGTGTTTGATCAGGCCCATCATTTCGAAGACCTCGCGGTGAGCTTTCTTCATATTGGTGAAATAGAGCACGCTGTTGTGTTCCAGGGTCTTCTGGACCATGCCGGTAAAAATGGAAACCCCGATGGTGTTGATATACTGCACATCGGAGAAATTGACGATGAGCGTGTTCATGCCCTCCCCGAGCAGTTGCTCGCTGGTCCGCTCGAGGCTCACCGCCCCCATGTCATTGATATACCCTTTGGGCATGATGACCGCCACGTTCTGCGCCGATCGTGATGACAGTGAAAAATTACTCATGGTGGGCCGCATCCTCCTTCCGCGCTCCGGCGGATGTTCCAAGCTTTTTAATCAGGGTTGTTCTGGTGCCCCGGGAGGTCCTTTCAAACGTGACCTCATCGGCAAAGCGTTTCATGAGCTTGATGCCCCAACCTCTGCCTGACGCCTTCGCAGCCGCCTCGTCGCCGAAAGGCTCGCCGGTCTCCTGCACGATGAACTCCGGCCCGGCGCTTTCGATCGAAACCGACAGGCGGTCCCGGTCAACGGCAACGGCGATCCGGACCTTATCATCGGCCCCCTTGCCGTGCTCGATGGCGTTGATGCAGGCTTCGATAACGGCTATCTGCATCTGTCCGATGGCGTCCTCGTCGAGCTGAAGGTTCTTGCCGATCTGCTCGAGGCATTGCGCGACGATGAGCTCTGATTCTCTGGCCATCGGGATGGTCATGTCAAAGCGGACGATATCCTCCTTCCGCGGGAACAATGCGTCCCGAACATGCTGTTCCCGCTCCTGGCCGGACTTCGCGAGGAGCTCTCTCAGGTAGAGGCACTCGATACTATCCCGCACGACCCGGTCTTCCGCTGCCCGGAAGACGCCGAACTCTCCGCGGATGAGACCTGCCAGATACAAAGCCTGTGCGGTGTCGCTTGCCTGGGCTTCCGTCAGCGCGAGGGATCTGGCGATCCGTTTGCAGGACAGCGGCTCCGTCGCATGGCAAACCATATAGGCCGTTACCAGGGCGGTCTTGCGCATCGCCAGGTCCGGGAAAAAGTCTTTCAGGACCGCGGACCAGGAGACGGAGAGCATTCCTTCACTGATCTCCCCGAGATAGGCGTTCCAGAAATCATGTTCGTCAGGGTCGCTTTTCGCGCAGGCCGTCCTGACGACACACCCGAGGTAAAAGGGGTTGCCGCCGAGATGGCGCAGCAAAAGGTGGGGTACGTTTCCTTCGGCCCCCTGTGCGCTCAGGAGCGTGTGAGCTCTCGACGACATGCTTTCGGGTCCGAGCGGCGGGAGGGGTATCCGCTCCAGACCGCTCGAGACGGCCATTTCCTGGAGCTCCGGCGAGTTTCCCGTGATGAGATGGGGCGTTTTTCCCGAGGACATCGGACCCTCGAAGAGAGCGGCAAGCCGGGGCTCGGGGACCCCTCCGCGGTGGATGCCCTTCAGACGATGAAATTCATCGATCAGGACCGCGACCGGTGTCCCGGTGGCCAGTGCTGATAGGTACGGAGCATTGAGGGCTATGCGCAGGGCGTCGAGGGGATCACCGGAGCTGCGGTCATATTGGTTAAGAATCTCGCTTGCCCAGGTCTCTCCCCGCTCCTCCAGGAGCGAGGATGCGTCAGCGAGCGAGATCCCGTCAAGATGGAGCAGGGCCTGCTCTTTTTTCTCATAGGCGAGTCTCTGGCACAGGAAGCGTGTCAGGTAGTTCCGGGAAAAGTCTTGTGCCGACAGGAGCGCTGGATTGACCGAATAATAGAAGGGCGCTACCCGGTCCTGTCTCCAGAATAAACGGCCGAAAAGCTGTTTGAGCAGCTCCGTCTTCCCCATGCCCCGGTGCCCGGACAGAACAGCGCTCCGTGCCTGGCCCCCGTGCGCCAAGGTGACCCGTTTGGTGAGGGCGGCCAGCTCTTCCTGCCTTCCGATGAAATCTTTTTCCTGAAGCGCGCTGAATGGCATCCTAAGAAAACACCTCTACCCTGTTCTTCCCCTTGTTCTTGGCACGGTAAAGCGCTTTGTCAACGTTCCCGAGAAGCAGTTCGGCGGTATCCCCGTGTTCAGGATAACAGGCAATGCCGATGCTGGCCGTCAGCGCACAGGGCTCCAGTACCGCTTTTTCCAGAGTTTGTGTCGCCCCTCTGAGCACACTGGTTCTCAGGCGTTCGGCGATATCGAACGCCACGGATTCCCTGGTTTCGGGCAGGATCGCGACGAACTCGTCTCCTCCGTACCGTGCCATGATGTCGATGGACCGCACCGTTTTCAGGAGGGTCTCCGCTATGTCTTTGAGTATTTTGTCGCCGAAAGGATGTCCATGGGTGTCGTTGCAAACCTTGAAACCGTCGAGGTCCAGCATAAGCAGGCTCATCGGGTGGACATGCCGTTCAGACCGCGCCAGTTCGTCCTTTAACCGTTCCAGCAGATATCTGCGGTTCAAGAGACCCGTAAGGGGATCGGTTATCGTCAGCTTTTTGAGCGCCTCCGATTTATTATAAAAATCGTTCCGCTCCAGGACGACCGCGGCATGGGTCGCAACGGATTGGATGAGCTTCAGGTCCTCCTCGTCGAAGACCTCGCCGGTCGTTTTGTCCGACAGGTTGAGCACCCCGATGACCCGGTCCGCGATCTTGAGCGGTACGCTGACGAAGGACCGGGTCTTGTAGTGCTGCCGGTTCTTCTGTTTGATCCGCGGGTCGCTCTCAAGGTTTATCACGAGGATGGGCTCCCCGTGCTCAGCCACCTTGCCGGCGATCCCCTCGCCGCGCTGTATCCTGATCTTCCCCGACAGTTCCTGCGACAGTTCCTGGTGGACGCCTTTTTTTGCTTCGAGGAGCAGGGCATCCGTTTCCTGATCGAGCATCATAAGAGATCCCTGCTCCGCCTTGAGGAGCTCGGCGGACTTGTCCAGGATCATCTGGAGCAGAGTCTCATAGTTCTGGATCGGCGTGATCGCCTTGGTCAGCTCTGACATCGAGGCGGCCCGGTTGAATTTCTTATAGAGGTCCTGGTGCAATTGATAGTTTTCTATGAAAAGAGCGGTCTGCTTGCAGAATCCGGCGATGATCTGTTTGTCGTTCTCCAGGAGAAGCCTGTCCGCAATGCAGAGGATCCCTCCCAGTGTCTTGTTTACCATGATCGGAAAAAAATACCGGGACCCGCGGCTATCCGGCAGGTCGGCGTCCGGCCCGGCAGCAGGTTTCGCGGAGCGGACGAACGGCTTCCCGCTGAGGAGCTCGTTCACGATGGCATCGTGCGCGCTGATGCTGAACGCCTCGGTCTGCATTCCGCTCCGGGAGAGACCGTAGAGACTGGTATAGCAGTCATGTTGCTGGTCGAGAGCAAGGATGGTGATGTGCTCGATATCAAGCAGCGTCGACAGATTGTGGAGCATGCTATGGTATCGTGTTTCCGGCTGTTCCGCGGCGGCAGAACCCCATTGCGAGAAGACGTCCATGAGGCTGTCGAACTTTTTTCTCAAGGCAACGGTTTCCTGCAGGTTCGTGAGAAGCCGGTTTACCGTGTCGTTCACAAAGCGGCAGGCCTTCCATGCCTGCCGCTCGCCGGTGAACGTGAGCGGCGTTGTTATGGAGATCGCGTCGAGACCGCGGGAGGTCACGAGATTCATAGACGCGCGGAAATCCTCATAGGAGGAGAACGATCCCTGCCCGAGGATCACCGCTTTCCCCCCCCGGTACTCGATAGGGAGCACAAAGCTCATGAGCTTTGCATAGCATTTGAAGACATCGGGTTTTCCCGTCGAGAGGGCGCTTATCATGCGGGGATGACAGTGCGATTTGCACGGTGACTCCCGGCCCGTCGAGGATGAGCGGAAATAGCGACAGGGAGAAGAGTTGGTTTGCGGAACGAAGAGAGAGCTTCCGGTCTGTGAATAGACATTCAAAGAAAATCCGAAGCTGTCGGAAAGGGTAGTAAAGAGGTCCTGCCATGTCTCCGTCGCGAAGATGTCCTTCAGGTGCTCTTCGGTGATCGTGTTCGACATGATGCCTCCGACGTGCCGCTCAACCGTCGTTAAAAGGCTTGCGTTATGCCGGCCGGCGGGGCGCAATTCCATGCTACGTTAACAGCAATTACCATACCACGCGTGATGCTTCGGCGGCCGGTCATTAATTTTCAATAATTACAAGAGCTCTTGCGGAAAGTGAACTCTCCCGTGCCGGGGAAAAGGCTTTGTTCTCGTGAATTTTCCGGAAAGGACATGGCGCTTTGAACAGGTCCCCGGTAACGGACAGTTATGCATAATAAATTTTTTAGTCGTGCATCAAGCTATCATAAGTCATATAGGGCGTCAAGAAAAATGAAGGCTCACGCCAGTACCGGACGATCGGCGACAGCCGCGGCGCAACGCCGAACTTAAAACCAGGATTGTGCGCTATCGCATCACGCGCCGTCCCTGGCCCGGTCAGGTTCCTGGCGATGTTCGCGAAGGCCTGATCGATGCGCGCTCCCGCCGCATCGTTGTGCGGTTCACCCTGTTGCAAAGTCCCGGTTTTTGTGATACTGTACGCCCCCCATGGAGATCGTTCTCGCCACGCGAAATAAAAAGAAGGTCGAGGAGATCCGGCGGATCACGGCGGGCCTTCCGATCACCGTCCTCTCGCTCGACGACTTCCCCCAGTGCCCTGATACCGTCGAGGACAGGGACACCTTCGAGGGGAATGCCGTCAAAAAGGCCCTTGAGATCGCGGCGTGCACGGGAAAACCGTCCCTTGCCGACGATTCGGGGCTTGAGGTGGATGCCCTTGGCGGAGCGCCGGGAGTCTATTCGGCGCGGTATGCGCCGGACGCGGAAAGCGGGAACGACCCGAAAAATTACCTGAAACTGCTGAAAGATCTCATCAATATCCCTCCCCAGGAGCGAGGCGCCCGCTTCGTCTGCTGTCTGGCCCTGGCATACCCGGACGGCAGGACAAAGACCTTTTTCGGCTACGCCATAGGACATATCGGACGTGAATCCCGGGGTAAAAAAGGGTTCGGATACGATCCGGTTTTCTTTCCCGAGGGCTTTGACCGTACCTTCGCCGAAATGACGGCGGAAGAGAAGGACGCCCTGAGCCACCGGGGAAAAGCGCTCGAAAAGCTCGCCGAATTTCTCCACTCGTTTTCACGGTGAGACGGTCTCCGGCCGCAACCAAAGAAAAAACAGCATGACTAAGTCTTGATGAACTCGCAAGAAGCCGGAATTCTCTTTATTTCGTCTTACCGGCGAAAAGAGCCTGCCCCGGCATGATTGAAGCCGGGGGTATCCAGTCTTTTCATGGTTCGACGTTGCTCACCATCATGAGCATGTCGAATGATTGAGTTCAATGCTTACTGGACCCCGGTTGTCACCGGGGAGACGACTTTTTACGAGACCATCAGTCTTTGACAGGATCATTCGATGGGACTTCGACGAGACTTCGGCGAGCTCAGTCGAGCCGCTCATGATGGTGAGCTTGTCGAACCATTACAGGATAGAAGTCGGATAAAGACAAATTTTACTACTGATTCCATCCCACTAATCCCGTTATCCTGTCAAAAGCGAGCTTCTCCACAGCCGCACCTGCCAATCTTTTTCTTGACAACAAATAGCGTTCAACTATAATCCACCTATCCATCCACGGAAATACCTTGGAAATACCTTCCATCTGTGCACGAAGGCAGCTTGCTCCGTTAGAGGCAAAATGCTCGTCGAGTATCAACGAGATGTCCGAGTCGAAATGAATGTATAAAAAACAAGCTGTTGCTTGCTGAAAGGCAGGACGTTCATCGTGCCGATCGTTCTTGACGATATCATATGGTTTGACAGCATTGTGGAGAAGTTAGCCTGGAAGCACAGGGTGCTGCCGAACGAAGTCGAAGAGGTCCTTTCAGGGGAATGCAGAATATTCAAGCGTGAGAGCGGCAATGTCGAAGGTGAGGATGTATACAATGCCCTTGGACAGGCAAAATCCGGTCGTTATCTCTCGGTCTTTTTCATCAAGAAACTCGATAGCAAGGCATTGATTATAACAGCGCGGGACATGAACACCCGCGAGCGGAGGAGATATGAAAAAAAGTAAGACAAAGGCCATGACGATCGCTGAGGCGAGCGACTTCTACGATGAGCATGACATATTCGAAACCGGGGCCGCCGTCGAGATCACCGACATCAAATTCGACCTGATGAAGAAACGGTATATCGGGCTGGACGAACGGCTTTACAAGAAGATAAAGAACAAGGCCAAAAAGCTGCACGTCAGCGAAGACGCTCTCATTCAGGGTTGGTTGATGGAAAAGGTCGGGTGAATAACATGCCCTTCCGTAATGGCTTGGACGTAAAGAGGCCCGATGAAAACACGCGACAAGGTGACGGGTTCATTGAGAGAAGCATGGCAAGCCCGGTGTTAGAAGCCGGAAACCGCGGACAGGAGGTCTGGCTGGTTGGGCTGTCATCGAGATAACGACAAGAGGCCGGTTGGAAGTGAAGGAATTCATCTTTGACCGGCTTTTTCTTTTTACATCGTTCAGGCTGAGTGCGCGCTGAGCATCAACGTCCGCCTGGTGACAATATCGGGGAGACTTTATCGGGTGAACGCTGAACTTTGAACTTGCATTCGGAGATGGCCTTGCGGGTATCAGGTTGTGACTTCGTGAAGAGGAGAATGCACGAAGAAAGAATTTACTTCAGGGACACTCACCGAGGTGTAAGGGGGTGCCAGTGCAACAGTATAGACCTGACCCCAAAAAGTTTTATGACCCCGAAAAGTTTTAGACCTGACCCCGAGAAGTTTTTCGCGAGATTTGTGAAATAACCGTCCAAGTCGCCGCAGATCAGCCAGCGCATCTGTATCTTTGGGTGCCCAATGCACTGCTCAACGAAGGCTTAGAGGTAATGAAAGCGTGGGGGTTTACTTACAAGACGAACATCATCTGGCATAAAGTAAGAAAGGATGGGGGGCCTGACGGACGCGGTGTAGGTTTTTATTTCAGAAACACAACTGAGATAGTTCTCTTTGGTATTCGTGGACCCCTTCGGACACTCAAGCCGGGCCGGACGCAGGTGAATATCATCAGGTCACAGAAGCAAGAACATAGCCGAAAACCGGATGAGCTTTATAAAATAATTGAAGCGTGCAGCCCCGGTCCTTAGCTATAGGGGTCACTTCTCGATACTTGACAAGCATTAGTACGTTCGAAGAAAAAATGTCAAAGGTCGAGAAGTGACCCTAAATGACTAAATGATACAAGGGTTTGACCGGACCTTTGCCGAAATGACGGCGGAAGAGAAGGACGCCCTGAGCCACCGGGGAAAAGCGCTCGAAAAGCTCGGCGAATTCCTCCACTCCTTTTCACGGTGAGACGGCCACCAGCCGCAACCAATGATAGCGAAACCACTTAAAGCCGCATGAAATGCCCTTGACAAAAAGGCGGTGTGTACTATAATCGCCTGAAGATCAACCATGTTTGAGGGTTCCCGATGAAACTTGTAACGATACAGGAAAGAGAGAAGTCGCTCAAGGACGAGCTTGAACGTATTGTCGAGGTCATCAAGGACGAATACGCGCCGGAGAAGATAGTCCTTTTCGGTTCTCTTGCCGCCGATCACGTGCATGAGTGGAGCGATATCGATCTTCTCATCATTAAGCGGACCGACAAGCGTCCGATCGAGAGGACCATGGAACTGGTAAACCTCATCCGGCCGAAGATCGGCATCGACCTGTTCATCTATACGCCGGAGGAATACGGCATCCTTCTCGAAGAACGCTACTCATTCATATTAAACGTTCTGAAAACCGGGAAAACGGTATATGAGAAAAGAAGCTGAGGCGTGGCTGAAGATATCCGCCGAAGACCTGCAATCAGCGGACGTCCTTTTCGAGCGAAGGCTCTTCAGGATGGCCTGCTATCATGCCCAGCAGTCAGTCGAAAAAGTCCTCAAGGCCCTTCTTGCCGACCGCGAAGTCGAATTCCCCAGGACACACAACATACTGGACCTCAATAATGCAATAAAAAAACTCGGGTACACGGCTCTGATCACCGACGAGGACGCTGTTTTCTTGAACAGCATCTATCGCGCGCGTTATCCGTCCGAAGCCGGGCTTTTGCCTTTCGGAGAGCCTCTTGAAAAGGATGCTGAGCAGGCCCTCCGGATCGCACGGGAGGTTGCGGATCGGATGAAGCGGATTGAAAGAAAGTAAACGCGCTCGCTCCTGGATTCAATACGACCGTCCTTTAAAGACTAAATCTGCGTCAATCTGCGAAATCTGGGGATAAGTTTTTTCTCCGATGAAACAAATTCCCCACCTGATCCCCATCCCATAAATCCCGTTATCCTGTCAAAAGCGAGTTTACCCGCAGCCGCATCTGCCAATCTTTTTCTTGACAACAAATAGCGTTCAACTATAATCGCATCTAATCCTTTCACGGTTTTACCCTCCACACAAGCACGAAAGCATTGCCAGTTAGGACTTGAGCTTTAACCGGGTATCCGGGCGCAGCATCGGTTGTCGGTTGCCATGACCTTTGCCCCCGGACCCTGAATTTTGCATCAAGCATTACTTGCAGTACGTCGTGCGTCACGAATCTCCGAATCTTGAACTTTTTGTACTGCCATCTGAAGGCGATCTGCCGGGTACTATGTTGTCAATTCGCGAAGAGGAGATTCACGGTTACATTCAGGGGCTTCCCGAGGTGTCAGGAGGTGCCAGTGCAACAGTATGGACCTGACCCCGGCGGATTTGACCCCGGCGGATTCCCTGCCCCCGGTGTCTTCTCGGGAAGCGCGGCAGGCACATTATGCTTTGCGGAGGTGTCATGCATCTATCTTCTTCGCTCGTGAAGCACGGCTCCCGTCTGCGTGCCGTTGGAATGGCGCTGCTTCTCATCCTGTCGGCCCACGCCCTGTCGCTCCATGCTTCCCCGGACCCGATACGCAGCCTCTGGGTGGGAGCGCAGCAGCATGTTATTGCGCTCGATCCTGGTGACGGAACAGCGCTGCTCGATGTTCCGGCGCACAGCCTCGAGGACATCGCGGTTGACGCCATACGCGGCACGGTCTGGATCGCGACGAAAAAGGAGCTCATCGCCGTTGATGCAGCAGGCAGGGAACTCTTCAGGCAGAGCCATGGTCACGGGCAGGACAGGCGCAAGGAGCAGATCAAAACAGGCGGTCACGAGCATGACGATGAGCACGGTGACGATATCCACGGCGCGGAGCGTGAGGCTCATCTCTCGCTCGACCCGTCCGATGGTTCGCTCTGGCTGGCCACGGGAAATAAGGTCAGCAGGCTAGCCCTGCCCTTTACCCTTAAATAGTGCTGGACAATTGTTCTCATTTCGCGC
>CAYILT010000027.1:0-21867 GCA_964364055.1 uncultured Nitrospiraceae bacterium
GGAGACGCTCTTCAATGTCCGGGATCTCCTTGGGCTGGCGGTCGCTGGTAAGCACGATCTGCTTCTCTGCTTCATAGAGGGTGTTGAAGGTGTGGAAAAATTCTTCCTGGGTCCGTTCCTTCCCGGCCATGAACTGGATATCGTCGATGATGAGGATGTCCATGTTCCGGTATTTCAGCCGGAAGGCGTCCATCGTTTTGTGGCTCAGGTGGCTGATCAGCTCGTTCGTGAACTGTTCGGAAGAAAGGTATGCGACCCTTGCGCGCGGCGCTTTGCTCTGGACAAAATGGCCTATGGCATTGACCAGATGGGTCTTGCCGAGCCCTACCCCGCTGTAAATGAAGAGCGGATTATAGGCCCGGCCCGGCGTTTCCGAGACCGCTTTGGCGGAAGCGTGGGCGAACTGATTGCTGGGGCCCACGACAAAGGAGTTAAAGGTATATTTCTTGTCATGGAGGAGGTTGGTTTTTTCCTGACGGTCTTCTTTTTTCTCTTCCTTTGCGGTCTTGGCGGTCTTTTTTTGAGGCTCCTGGGGCTCCACAAAAAAGTCGATCTCGATGGTGTCCTTCTTGGTCACCTCTTTGATCACATCGTTCAGAACCTCTCCGTGATGCTCCCTGATCCAGTCGCGGTGAAATTTGCTCGGCACCTGGATGACCATCCTGGAACCATCAAAGGAAACAAGCTTCGACTGGGCAAACCAGGTATCGTACCCCTGCCTGGTCATTTTGTTTTCTATGAGGAAGAGTATCTCCTCCCAAACCTGTGCTAAATCCATACGTTACCTCAATAAATCCCTGCTGTTACACACACCCTTATCCACACCTGTGGACAACTGAATTATTACTGTTTATTTGAATGGTTATGCGTACGTAAGGAGGTTGTTTGTCCGATTTATCTGACCCCGTATTTGCTGGTTTTCGCGAGCCCATGAAAAACACGCCTGAGCATGCTTCTTGCTGATGCCTTCGAAAACCATCGGAGCGACGAAAAAAGACTATACCAGAACACCTCATGTCTGGCAAGGTCTTTTTCATGGCCTCCCCTTCTCGAACATGCCGGTATACATGCTTTCCTTGCCGTATAGTATAAAAATTGCTTGACTTCGAAACTATCCTGGACTATGCTAAAACAATTGTTTCCTGATTTGTGTTTCTTCTAATATTTCATGACAAGGAGGAGGATTAAGCCATGTCCGCAGATATTAAAGTTGATCAAGTATTAGATGCAAAAGGGTTAAGCTGTCCGCTGCCGATCCTCAAAACAAAGAAGGCCGTTGAGGCGCTGAACAAGGACCAGGTCCTGAAGGTGGAAACGACGGACCCCGGCTCCAAGAACGACATGGCCGCCTGGGCAAAGAGGACCGGGAACGAGGTCTTGAAGGTGGAAGAGGGAACGGGAACATTCACATTCTACATTAAAAAATCGGTGTAAGGAGACAAAACAATGGCACAGAAAAAAATGACCATTATCGCGTCCAAGGGCTCGCTCGACATGGCATATCCACCCCTGATCCTTGCGACCACGGCTGCGTCCATGGACCTTGACGTAACGATCTTTTTCACGTTCTACGGACTCGATATCATAAAAAAAGGGATGGCGGATAATCTCAAGGTGTCTCCGCTCGGAAATCCCGCAATGCCGATGCCTGTTCCTATACCGACCCTCATTTCTTCACTGCCGGGCATGGAGGCCATGGCGACAGCCATGATGAAGTCCATGTTCAAGAAGCATGGTGTGGCATCGATCGGGACTTTGCTTGACCTCGCGAAAGAAAGCGGCGTTAAGCTCATCGCCTGCCAGATGACGATGGACGTCATGGGCGTCAAACAGTCGGACATCATTGACGGCGTGGAGTTCGGCGGCGCCGCAATGTGGCTGGATGCCGCCGTTGATGCGCAGGTCAATCTTTTCATATAAGTCGCCGCAGAACGAAACAGATCAGAGAGCCGGTCCTGTGAGCATCAGGAACGGCTCTTTTGTTTTTCTGTCCTCTGGACTTTTCCTCCCGTTTATGATAAAAAAATCGCATGAAAATACCCGCAGACCTCAAGTTTGATGAGAAGGGTCTTATCCCCGCCGTGGTCCAGGAATGGAAGACCGGCGAGGTGCTCATGGTCGCGTATATGAACATGGAGTCGCTGAAGAGGACTGTTGAGACCGGTCTCACCTGGTATTGGAGCCGCTCGCGCCGGAAGTTCTGGCAAAAAGGGGAGACATCGGGAAATGTGCAGCGGGTTAAGGACATTCTCTATGACTGCGATCTGGACACGCTCCTCATTAAAGTAGAGCAGACCGGACCGGCCTGCCATACCGGGGAACGCACCTGTTTTTTCCGAAGATTTTCTTAAGGGAGGATAATACGATGAGCCACGATCCGAACTGCCTTTTTTGCAAGATCGTTGATCGCAGAATCCCCGCGAAGCTCGTACACAGCGATGAGATGACCATTGCCTTCGAAGACATCAATCCGCAGGCGCCTACCCACATCTTAATTATCCCCAATAAGCATATCTCGGACATACAGAGCATGAAAGAAGGGGACCGGGAGCTCATTGGACACCTGTTCTTCGTCGCCCGGAACCTTGCCGGAACGCGGGGACTTGACAAGGGAGGATACCGTCTGGTAATCAACAACGGACGAGATGCCGGGCAGGCGATTTTTCATATACACCTTCACTTGCTGTCGGGCCGCGCGTTTGCCTGGCCTCCGGGATAACAACGGGTTATGGCCCTTTCCACAGTTCGCTGTTGGTACTGTTCTCAAAACCCTGTGGATTCCCAAAACCACACATTCATCAACACGAATCCCTTCTCAATATTCCTTGAATCATCACCCTTGTTCCGGCTTTTTTCCTGTTCTTTTTCCTGCCGTTGTTTTCCTTTCCCACGTTTCAACACCCCCTACTACTACTACTACTAATTTTCTTTATATATGTATAGTAATAATAATCTTATAGAGAACGAATCGATGCCGCATGAAGAAAATTTAAGAAAAAGGGCGTGCGAGGAAAAAAATATTCGCCTTTCTCGAAGGTACGTGGTATTGTTCTTCCGTCGGAATACAAATAACTGCCGTGAGGATCGTAGGTTCTCTTCAGGGAATGTACCTATACTGACATTCAAACAAGGAGAAGCACCGTGGAGAACAAAGATTTCGTATTTATTCTTACCCATTCCTATGATGCGATCGAGCGATCAGCGGGAGCATTGCAACTCGCTGCCAATATGGCAGCGCTTGATGCGAAGATAGATTTTTTTCTCATGAACGAAGGTGTTCACCTGGCCCGAAAAGGGTTTGCCGAGACCATGAGCTGGCAAAAGAGCTTTTCTCCGGTGGCCACGCTGATAACGAGCCTGGTTGAGGAATTCAATTTCAAATTCTACGTCTGCGCATCATGCGTGAAACCCTACGGTCTTGAAGGTGCAGAATTGATCAAGAACGCGGAAGTGAAATCAGGACTGTATCTTGGTGAATTGCTCATGAAGAGACAGGGACTGACGTTTTAAGCGGTTGGAGTTTACAGGTTTTCAATAAATTACCGGAAGCGACCATTAGAAAATGGAAGAATTTAAATTATCAGAAAAAGAATTTATCGAGCTCAACGATCTCATGAAGATCACAGGAATGTGTGAGAGCGGTGGTATGGCAAAGACGGTGATCAACGAAGGAAAAGTAGCGGTTGACGGTAAAGTAGAAACGAGAAGACGGTGTAAGATCCGCACAGGACAGATCGTTGCCATGGAAGGCAGGGAAGTGCGGATCGTTTAAAAGGGAATTAAGTCGAGCACGGCAATGAGAGAAGAAAAAGAACCAGCCATGAAAAACATCGCAAACTTCCTGTTCGAAGCGGGAATGCTGAAGCGGACGCCGAGAAGCGGTTTCCAGTTCCTCGGAACCGGTGCGGAGTCGGTGGCTGAACACATCTTCAGGACAACCTATATCGGCTACGCACTGGGAAGGCTTGCGAAGGACATCAATGTTGAGCGCCTGATAAAAATGTGCCTGTTCCACGATCTGCCGGAAGCCAGGACCGGTGACTTGAATTACGTGAATAAAAAATATGTAAAGGCAGACGAAAAGAGGGCCGTCAAGGACCTCGCGGCCACGCTCCCTTTTGGAAACGAGATCGAAGAGCTGGTGCTGGAATATGAAGATGGAACTTCAGCCGAGGCAAGGCTGGCGCGCGATGCCGACCAACTTGAGATGATCCTGGCGCTTAAGGAGTACAAGGACCTGGGAAACAAGTATGCTGATGAATGGCTTCAATTCTCGTTGAAGCGTCTGCAAACCGATAGCGCAAAGGAACTTGCCAGGGTTATTCTTGAAACGGATTCATCGCTGTGGTGGTTCAGCGACAAAGGGGATTGGTGGGTGACCGGGGGCAGGCATTGAGATCTGCCTGAAGGCATCGTCAGCCGTTGTCGAGCCGCTAATCTTTATGGGGATGACCGCTGTTCCCAAGAGAAGATAGTGATCAATGAGCGGCGCGGTGCGCTCTTTATACAAACGAAGTTTTTTGTCAACCAGCGCAACATCATCATCGAAGCGTCCCGTCCTGTCTCCTCCCGCATTGTCCCGCAATCTGCAGAACACGGAATCAACCGAACAATTGAGAAGGACCAGCGCGCGGACCGTGGCGATGGAGGCAATGTCTTTGGCCTGTCCGGCGTGCCGTGGGATCCCGTTAAGTATCAGCACATCGTCGGAGGAATGGCCGGAGCGGTCAAGGAACGAACCGACGATCTTTCTGGCGAGAGGGAAATGCTGGTTTTCGAGCAGCAGGCCTTGATTGAGAACACCCGTGATAAAAGAGATCTCGGAAGAAGTATAGGGCAGAGATGGATTGTTGCCTGAGATTATGGCGCGAAGCTCCGCGCCGAAATCAAGGTGATGTGCCTTTTTCCCTGAGAGCCCGTTCCTGGCGATGTGTTCGCCCAGAGGGCTTTTTCCGGAGCCCGTGGGACCCAGAAGCAGGATCGCATCAACAGGAAACGAATAGGATGTCTTCATGGAGGACAGGAAAGGCGAGAACGCTCACTCCGCGGACAGATATTTTCTCAGACTTTGCAGGCTCTTTTGGGAAGCCTTGCTCAGGTCCTTCGACGGAATGGCGCCGATGTTGAACCAGCCGAGCTCCTCGCACTTGTGGGGCTCTTTGATGCACGGTTTGCCGTTCTTGTATCTGCAGAGATAGGTGGGGGAGACCCAGTGCTGTTTTTCCTCGGCCAGGATATGGTTCACCACATCGAGGAGCTGCACCACCTCGACGACGAACCCGTATTCTTCCCGGATCTCCCTGACGAGGGCGTTTTCGAGGGTCTCACCAAACTCAACGCTTCCTCCGGGAAACTCCCACCGATGCTTTTCGTTACGCGCTTCCGCCCCGCGTTTTGCCAGGAACACCTTGCCGTCCTTATTAAAAATAATGGCCCCGGCGCCGACGCCGATGTAATCGATCCCTTTTTTCATGGCGGAATAATAAACCCTTTTCAGCACTGAGTCTATAATCATCTTGCTATTGATGGTCTTTTTTGGATAGAATCCGGTGGTGACCAGAGCGGCGGGAAAAGAGTGGTTTTTATACATTGTGCGGTGCAGGGATAAGACCTTGTATACCGGCATTACGAACGATCTTGACCGGCGGCTTATGTTGCACCAGAACGGAGTTGCGTCGCGGTACACCAGGAGCCGGCTTCCCGTGAAATTGTTATATCAGGAGCCGTGCAGCAGCAGATCAGACGCTCTTAAAAAAGAGCACGCCATCAAGAAGTTAAAGCGAGCCGACAAAGTAGCCTATATAGGGAACCATGGACGCATTAACCGCTGAACAATACCGCCGGAACTTCCCTGTTACGAAAAACCATATTTACCTGGACCATGCCGGCATTGCGACGGTATCTCTCCCGGTAAAGGCCACGGTGGAAGCGTTCCTGGCGGAGTCGGCGGAAGGGGCGGCGTTCCACTATCCCCGGTGGGCGCAGCGGATCGCCGGGGTCAGGAAGATCTGCGCGCAGTTGGTGAACGCGGGAGTGGACGAGATAGCCTTCATCAGGAGCACGTCCCACGGTCTTTCCATTGTTGCGGAAGGCCTGGAATGGCGGAGCGGAGACAATGTCCTGTTCTCCGAGAAGGACTTTCCCTCAAACATCTATCCCTGGATAAATCTGAAGAGCAAGGGTGTGGAGGCGCGTGCCATTCCCTCGCGAGAGGGAAGGCTCCTGATCGAGGACATCGAAAAGCGCATGGACTCACGGACGCGGCTGATCGCCATAAGCTCTGTCCAGTTCTCGAATGGGTTCCGGACTGATCTGAAGCGGCTCGGAACGTTGTGCAGGAAGAAAGGGGTCCTGCTCTGTGTCGACGCCATACAGAGCCTCGGGATCATCCCCATGGATGTGCGGGAGTTCAATATTGATTTCCTCGCAGCCGACTCGCACAAGTGGCTGCTCGGGCCGGAAGGCATCGGTATCTTCTATTGCCGGAAAGAGCTTGCTCAGAATATGCGGCCGCCGCTGGTGGGCTGGAAGAGCGTGCAGAACGAGTTCGATTTCGACCATCCTGTCCTGCGATTGAAGAACGACGCACAGCGATTCGAGGAAGGGTCCCAGAATTTGATGGGAATATTCGGACTCGGCGCGGCGATCGAACTTCTCCTTGAGGCTGGAATAGCGAATATCGAGGAGCGCGTTCTGGACCTTGGTGACCAGATCATCCAGGAAGCCGGGAAACGGGGTTTCACTGTATTGACGCCGAAACAGCGGGAACAGCGGGGAGGGAACATCACGATCGCGGATAACTTTGATCCGGCAACAGCACGGGACGCGTTGCGGGAGCGGGGGATCATGGTGAATGTGCGCGGCGGCGGGCTGCGCGTGTCGCCGCATTTCTATAACACCGCGGAGGATATCAATGCGGTATTTCAGAACCTCGATCGCCTGTATCCGCAGTGAACCCCGTTAGAGAACATCGTACTTTAACGATATAAGAACAGATAAGAACGTTGAACCACAATCCGAGGAATTATATGTACCGACGATAGAAGTCGGCGACTTTCTCTAACAGGGTGAACGAACTTACCGCGCTATTCCGTAATGAGACAGGCAGGCATCCGCATGGGCGGCCTTCTTGATCCGATGGTCCCTGTTTGCCGATGTGTGTTCAAGGATCTTGAACACCGATTCGACTTGTTCCGCTACGCCGAGCTCTTTGGCGAGCTCTTCCGCCGTGAATGATCTTCCGCGATTCTTCTGCAAATATCCTATGGCCTCTCGCTGAAGCTCGAGAATGGCGCCGGACATTTTTTTGCCGGCCTCAACGCCGGGCTGATGGTAGGCGTTGATGTTCACCAGGGCCGCATAGAGACCGACAGCACGCTCGAACAACGCGATGAGCGCGCCGACAGACCGGGCGTCAAGTTTTTCAACGGAGATCGTGAGAGATTCCCTGCCGTTCTCATAGAGGGCATTGCGTGTTCCCTGCAGGAAGCTGCTGAGATAATCACCGCTCGTGACGCCGGGGTCGACCCCGAGAGAGCGCCCGCCCCGGTCGTTCAAGACCTCGATGAAGGAAACGAAAAAATTATTCACTCCGTCGCGGAGCTGCTGGACATAAGCATGCTGGTCGGTTGTGCCCTTGTTGCCGTAGACCGAGATGCCCTGGTTCACGACGGCGCCCGCAAGGTCCTTTTCCTTGCCGAGAGATTCCATTATGAGCTGTTGCAGATATTTGGAAAAGAGCTGAAGGCGGTCTTTATAGGGGAGGACCACCATGTCCTTCTGACCGCGTCCGCCGGTTGCGTGATGCCACATTAGGGCAAGAACAGCGGCCGGGTTTGCCCCCGTTATCCTGTTTCGCGTAAGGTCATCGCATTCTGCGGCACCGCCTATAAAAATTGTGATATCAATGCCTTGTAAAGCCATCGGCAATAGGCCGACAGCAGATGTAATCGATGTTCTCCCACCTACCCAGTCCCACATTGGAAATCGAGCTATCCATTTACCACTAATTGCTAGATTGTCAAGCTTGCTACCCACTCCTGTAACAGCGACAGCATGTTTCTCAAAAGAAAGACCTGCCCGCTTGTACGCACGGGCTACCTCGAGCATGCCGTTCCTGGTCTCTGCCGTTCCACCGCTCTTGGAAATGACAATGGTAAGGGTTTCGGACAGAGCATCTCCTATCCCGGCAAGCACACGGTCAAAGCCGTCGGGGTCGGTATTGTCCAGGAAATAGGGTTTCATCCTGTCACCGGTCGAGGCAAGGGCGTCGGCAACGAACTGCGGGCCGAGAGCGGAACCGCCGATCCCGATGCACAGTATCCTGGTGAAACGGCGACGTTTCCGGGGCTTGATTTTGCCGGTATGCACCTCATGGGAAAATTGAAGGATGGCTTTCCCGGTTTCCTCGATCTCGCGGCGGATCTCAGGTGAGGGTGCAAGAGCGGGATTTCGCAGCCAGTAATGGCCGACCATACGGTTCTCGTCGAGGTTCGCGATGGCGCCCGACTCAAGGGCGTCCATGGCCTTGAACGCCTTCTGGATCTCAGGCTCCATCCGCGAAAAGAAATCATCAGGAAAGTTCATCCTGCTGATATCGAGCGTCATCCCGATGGATGGGCACTGGCAGAGATGTTTTTTATACCGTTCCCAGAGCGATCGTTGGTCCATGTTCTCTCCTTTCATCAAGTGCAGCTATTTTATCATAATTAGCAACGTCCGTATATCACTGCACGATGGTTTTCAAAAAGAACGTTTTCGGGCCAGTTGCTTTGTGGTAATATACGCCCATGCTTGACCAGGACACTATTTGCGGCGTCTCAACGCCGCCGGGAGAGGGCGGGATCGGCATCATCCGTATGAGCGGAGCACGGGCCATCGAAATAGCCGCGATGATCTTCAAGGCGCGCAGCGCAAAAGGACTTAAGGCGTTGTCATCACATTCGCTGCTCTATGGACGGGTACATGATCCCGGAACAGGCGATGTCATCGATGAGGCGCTGGTAAGCGTCATGCGCGCTCCTGCATCCTATACGCGTGAGGACGTCGTTGAGATAAATTGCCATGGCGGTATGATGCCGCTCTGGAGGACCGTGAACCTCCTGATCGCCTCGGGCGCACGGCAGGCCGAGCCGGGCGAGTTCACGAAGCGGGCCTTTCTGAACGGCCGTATCGACCTTGCCCAGGCAGAGGCGGTCATGGATATCATCCACGCAAAGACCGAGCTCAGCCACCGGGCCGCGAACGAGCAGCTCCTTGGGGGACTGTCATCAGAGGTGGCTACGCTCCGGGACCGCCTCGTCTCGATCGTTGCTGCGGTGGAAGCGGGGATCGATTTTCCCGAAGAGGAGATCGAGACGCCTGCCGGTCATCCGCTTGCCGACGAGGTGAGGAGTGCGCTCCGCACCGTCGAAGAGCTGATCTCCAGCCATCGCTACGGACGGGTGCTTCGCGAGGGGAGCGCCACGGCGATCATCGGAAAACCGAATGTCGGAAAGTCATCGCTCCTGAACAGCCTTCTGAAACAGGACAGGGCGATCGTGACCGATATCCCCGGTACGACCCGGGACGTGCTGGAAGAATATCTGAACGTAGCGGGACTGCCGTTCAAGATATTGGATACCGCGGGGATCAGGCATGCCCATGATGTGGTAGAGCAGGAGGGCGTGCGGCGAAGCCTTGCGGTGATCGGCGCGGCCGATATCGTCCTTATTGTCATCGACGGGTCGCAGCCCTTGTCGGGGGAGGATCGGTGGGTCCTTGACGAGGCGAAGGGAAAGCCCGCGATCATGGTGATGAATAAGTGTGATCTTAAGAGAAAGGCCGAAGCGCCGGTCTGGCCCGAAGTGGTTGTAGAGATATCGTGTAAGACGGGAGCAGGACTCGATAACTTGCGGAAGTCGCTCGTCGAGCTTGTGAAACAGGGCGCGGTCCCGCCGCGGGAGCATGCCTGGGCGGTGAATCAGCGCCACAAGACGGCGCTTGAGCAGGCAAAGGCGAGCCTGGAAAAGGCGCTTGCCTCGACAACCTCGGGCCTGTCGGCAGAGTTCATCGCGCTTGATCTGCGGGACGCCCTTGATAGCGTGGGCCTTATCATCGGAGCAACCCATACCGACGATATCCTTGAGAGGATATTCAGGGATTTCTGCATCGGGAAGTAGAAAACAATTCAACTGCTTCGCTCTGACTCCAAAGCAGTGGATCGGGAAAACGAACGCTATCGGTATCGTTTCCAAGGCGGGCCGGCATGGCGGCGCTTTCGTTCAGGAGGAAAGAATGATCCGCTTGTCGACAATTGACAAATGCTAATCCTGTGACTATAATGGTCATATCGAAATAACCATGGAGGGCCTATATGAAGACAGCCGCGGTTTCCGAACTCAAGGCGCTTTTGAGTAAATACTTGTCGAAGGTAAAAGCCGGGGAGGAAGTCATCGTAACGGACCGTGGGAAGGCTATCGCAAAAATTGTTCCCATTAAAAGAGATGAGATGGAAATTCCACCCCATCTTCTTACGCTTGAGCGGGCCGGTCTGGCGCGCATCGGAAAATCCAGCCTGCCGCCGGGCTTCTGGAGTCTGCCGCGTCCTAAAGACAGGAAAGGCGCCGCACTCAAGGCATTGCTGAAGGAACGTGAGGAGGGCAGATGAAATTCTGGGATGCATCGGCAATTGTCCCTCTCTGCATTGATGAGGCACAAACTGAAACAGTTCGGAGTATCGCAAAAAATGATGGAGCTCTCGTTGCCTGGTGGGGAAGCATCGTCGAATCGTATTCCGCGCTTGCTCGACTGAAACGCGATAAAATTCTTTCTTCCGAAGACGAGGCGGAAGCCCTGACAGTTCTTTCAGAACTTGCCAATGCATGGACGGAGATCGAGCCGAGCGATGACATCCGGGAAATTACGAGACGGCTTCTCCAGAACTATCCGCTCCGGGCCGCGGACAGCCTTCAATTGGCCGCTGCCGTCGTATGGTCAGACAAAACACCGAAAGGGCACCACTTTGTATGCCTGGACGCAAGACTGCGGGAGGCGGCGGTAAAAGAAGGGTTTACTATTCTTCCTCAAAAACTATAACCGGGCTCATTTTTGTAATAGAAATAAACGTAGCCCGTAGGTCGTGTAGAGCAACGCGGACATGACGCTTCAAATTTGAACGATCTTTACGAATAATCATTTTGGAAATGCTGGGTTTCACTTCGTTCTACCCAACCTGCGACTCGTTCGGCAACAGAGAGGAAAACGACACGTGTCCAACCTCAAGGGGTTCGCAACATTGGCGTGTCCAGCGGATCTGCTGGCGAAGCTTCAATATGATCTGTCTCGCATGGAGCAGGATCCGGCGAACCCGTATCCGGCGTTTGACTTCTTCGTCACGGCAGAGCATCTCCTTGACTGGCTTTACCCTGACTCCGTCGAGTCGGCGAATGTGCGAATCAGGAAACAGAGGCGGGAAATCGAGCCCCTGCTTCGGGTGACATCCCATCTGGCGAATGGTGCGAAGCACTTCGAGGCTATGGCTCCTCACCACAAGTCCGTGGATGACATTCAGATAAGCAGTCTCTTTAACCGCTTAAAAATGGCGACGCTTATTAATCGTCTCATAATAGAAGCGACATGATCAAAGAATCTCCCCTCGCCCCTCTTTGTCAAAGAGGGGTATTCCTCCCTTTGGAAAAGGGAGGTTAGGAGGGATTTTACAAATTGAATGTCAATACTATTATGAGACCGTTAATATGACGTTGAAATCATCGATTATCACTAAGGGAGAAACTAACATGGTTAAGAATGGGTTGCCCGCAATTCATCCCGGAGAATTCCTGGCTGAAATCATGGGAGAACTGGGCATATCGCAAGCAGAGTTCGCCCGCGCCATCGGGGTATCGCCCATGCGGATTTCGCATGTTATCAAGGGAGCTCGTCCGGTGACGGCGGAACTGGCGTTGCTGTTCGGTCGCGCGTTCAACCAGTCGCCGCAATACTGGCTCAATCTCCAGGCGTCTTACGATCTAAAAACCGCGGAGGCGAGCATCGGTAAACGCCTTGACGGAGTGCATACATTCTCTCATGCCTGATCTCACGCCTGACATTTCACCCAACACGGACTCCGCAAAAGCGCGGAGCCGGTTAAGCGTAGCGACGCGGCAATCTCGTTTTCCAATCAGTTACCAATTGCGAGATTGTAGAGTTTATCCCTAGCCATAATAACGAGATTGCTTCGCCGCCGGCTCGCAATGACGGCTTTCAAGACTTTTACGAACGCGTCAATTTTCAGATGTATACATTGCTTATCGCAAACAAACAACTTGCCATTTACTACCGTTGGCACTATTATTAGCGATAGTACAGGAGGGAGCACAGATGGTAAGAATACCGAATATCGTTCCTATCACCGATCTTCGTCAGGACGCAACGGCAATCGTAAAGCGTTTAACCGCGTCACGGGGACCGCTCATTATCACTCAGCGGGGTCGAGCCGCTGCCGTAATGGTCAGTGTGGAAGACTACGAGCATTCTCGACATGAACTTGAGCTGTTGCGTCTCCTTGCCCGTGGGGAAAAAGAGATCGAAAAGGGAAAAGGATACGACCTCGACGCGGTTCTCTCTGAGGCGGATATTTTATTAGCAGAGTTGCAGAAACGAGGGTCCAGTTCACTCCTTCGGCTCGCACACAATTTCTCGCTGCCATCACCTACATCTACCGTGACCGTCCATCCGCCGCAATAGCATTTCGTCATAAAGCGGAAAAAACCTTATCGAGGCTTCGAAAATTTCCGCGATCCGGAAGAATTTTGCCGGAGTTTCCCGACTTTCCTTTTTGAGAAGTATTTGTCCCGCCTTATCGGTTCTTTTATAGTACAAAAACGAATATTGTCTGGATCGTGGCCGTATGGCACGGTGCTCAACTCCCGAAAGAGCCAAATGACACAGAGAGCGTCCAACCCGTCGTTCAACTCCGCCGCTGAGAAACGCGCGGGCGAACTTATCGTTCATCATTAAAACACTATGACCCTTCAAAAAAAATACGACGTCATCGTCATCGGCGCCGGTCATGCCGGCTGCGAGGCCGCGCTGGCCTCGGCGCGCATGGGATGCTCCACGCTCATGCTGACGATGAACCTCGACAGCATCGCGCTCATGTCCTGCAACCCGGCCATTGGCGGCCTGGCCAAGGGACACCTCGTGAAAGAGATCGACGCGCTCGGCGGCGAGATGGCGAAGATCATCGACCGGACCGGCATCCAGTTCCGTATCCTGAACCGGAGCAAGGGACCGGCGGTCCGGGGCACCCGCGGCCAGGCGGACAAGCAACGGTACCGCATGGCGATGAAAGAATCACTTGAGAAGCAGCAAGGGCTTGATGTAAAGCAGGGGCTTGTGGAGAAGCTGCTTGTTGAGGATGGCGTGATCTTGGGTGTCGAAACGAACATAGGCGTTCAGTATCGTTCATCATCAGTGATCATCACGACCGGCACGTTCCTGAAAGGGCTCATCCATATCGGGCTTGTTCATTACCCGTCGGGCAGGGCTGGGGAATTCCCTTCGGTCGGACTTTCGGACAACCTGCGGGAACATGGATTTGATCTGGGAAGGCTCAAGACCGGCACGCCGGCGAGGTTGAACGGAAGGACCATCGATTTTTCTAAAATGCAGATCCAGCCGGGAGATGATCCCGCGCCGTTCTTTTCTTTTACGGAAAACGAGCATCCTCTCCCACAATTACCCTGTTATCTCACCTATACTAATAATAACACCCATCAATTAATACGCGATAACATTGACAAATCCCCACTTTATGCAGGAATCATAAAAGGGATAGGTCCGAGATACTGTCCATCCATTGAAGATAAGGTTATGCGGTTCTCGGAAAGGGAGCGGCACCAAGTCTTTCTGGAGCCCGAAGGGCTGGACACCGAGGAATACTACGCTAATGGGGTCTCTACGAGCCTCCCCTTCGAAGTGCAGACTGAACTGTATCGGACCATCCCGGGGCTTGAGGACGCGGAGATCATGCGGCCGGCCTATGCCATAGAGTATGATTTTGCCCCGCCGACCCAGGTCAAGCACACCCTCGAGACAAAGCGGATCGCTGGACTCTATTTCGCTGGGCAGATCAATGGCACCTCAGGGTACGAAGAAGCCGCGGCTCAGGGGCTTATGGCAGGAATCAACGCGGCGCTCAAGGCCGGGAAGCGGCTTCCGCTCGTCCTGTCCCGCTCCGATGCCTACATCGGCGTATTGATAGACGACCTTGTAACACGCGGCACGAACGAACCCTACCGCATGTTCACTTCCCGCGCCGAGTACCGGCTCATCCTTCGTGAGGACAACGCCGATATGCGGTTGCGGGAAAAGGGCCGCGAGATCGGGCTTGTTTCCGATGACGCGTACCGCGAGTTCGTGGAGAAGAAGGAAACGGTGGAACGGGAGCTGTCACGGTTGAAAAAAACCTGGGTCAGACCGGCACCGGAGATAAACACCATGCTTGCGGAAAAAGGCACGTCTGTTCTTTCAGGGGAGGCCTCTCTTGAGCAGTTGCTTAAAAGGCCGGAGCTGAGCTACCGGGATATTGCCGGGATCAGCCCTTCCCCAATGCCGGTCAAGAGCGATGCTTCCGAGCAAGTGGAGATCCAGGTGAAGTACGATGGGTACATCAAGCGTCAGCACGACCAGGTTGAACGTTTTGCCGGACTTGAGCAGAAGGCTGTTCCCGCGGACCTCGATTATGATGCCGTTACCGGATTGGGGGCCGAAGTGAGGCAGAAACTGAAGCAGGTGCGACCGGTGTCTCTGGGGCAGGCATCGCGCATTTCCGGCGTCACTCCCGCAGCCATTTCGCTGCTCATGGTCGCGCTCGAAAAGCGGAAGCGGGGAGGAATGCCGGCATGACGCTCCGGACACTGCTGACCTCAGGCGCGGAGAAGCTCGGTGTCATCCTTTCGGACCAACAGGCCGATGCATTCCTGGTCTATCTTGTCGAACTTGAAAAGTGGAACCGGAAGATCAACTTGACGGCGATCAGAAATGAACAGGACATTGTGATCAAGCATTTTCTGGACTCCCTGTCCTATCTGAACGGTTTTGTGCCTGCGCCCGCGCTCCGTCTTTTGGATATGGGGGCCGGCGCCGGCTTTCCAGCCGTCCCGATCAAGATCGCGCACCCGGAACTCGGCGTCACCATGGTCGAGTCGGTCAACAAAAAGGCATCCTTCCTGCGTCACATCGTCAGGACGCTGAAGCTCACGGAGATCGTTGTTGTCGATAAAAGGACCGGCGAACTCCCCCCCTCTCATCACCTGTCCTATGATGTTGTTACGGCCCGCGCCTTTGCCGACATGAAAACGGCCGTTTCCGAGGGAGCGCCTTTTCTGAAGCCGGGCGGTCTTTTGGTCCTGAGCAGGGGACCGGAGGAGACCATTGGGGAGGGGGCGGCCCTCAAGGCGGGGCTGGTCATTGAGAAGAGGCTGGATCTCAGCCTTCCCCATTCAAATGATCCCCGGGCCATCTGGGTCTTTCGAAAAAAATGATGGTTCATTCGTAATAAAGTTGAAAAGGTAAGGTATAACCTCAGAAACAAAAGCTCGGAGGAAAAACTTATCTACAGATTTCGCCGATTAACGCAGATTTAGTCTTCAAAACACTATTCAGGAGGGTCTTTTTTTAATCTGCGTAATCTGTGTAATCTGCGGACGAATCTTAGTCTTTCTTGGTTTCTGGTTTTTACAGCTTTTCAACTGAAATACGAAAGACCCAAAATGATATATGTTCCACGTGGAACAATTCAATTGCGGATTTAGATTGCGGAAAAATGAGAACCGAAAGATGATCATATCAGAACAGAATCTCCATATCCCACCTGAATGGCGGGAATCAGCCGAAGAGGTTGAATCACAGGGCGGGCCGGTCATGGTCATCGGAGCACCCGGTTCGGGCAAGACCACGTTCTGCCTGTACCTTGCAGGCTACTTTTGCCGCCGGGGCAAGCGAGTTGCCTGGATCGATGCGGACCCCGGCCAGTCGTTCGTCGGCCCACCGGCAGCTTTTTCGCTGGGACTCTATAGCGGCGCAGCTGAACTTCTGAAACGCAAGCCCCCGCTTATCATGGGCTTCATCGGCAACGTCAGCCCGGTCGGACATCTTCTCGATGCGGTGACCTGCGTCCAGAAGCTATACACCAGGGCATTGGAACTCGGTCCCGACCTGGTCCTCATCAATACCTGTGGCCTGGTGAACGGAGCCGCCGCCCGCGAGCTTGCCTATCATCAGATAGACATGCTCGCGCCCCGATATGTTATAGCCATCCAGCAGAAGAACGAGGTCGAACATCTTGTGTCTCCCCACGCCCACCGCGCGGGACTATTGATCCATCGTCTCCCGGTATCGCCGGACGCCAGGGTGTCGACCGGTGAGGCCCGGAAGGCTACACGGGAACAGCGGTTCAAAGAGTACTTCCGCGGAGCGGAGCTTCAAGATATTTCATTAAGCGATGTTGGTGTCCACGGGCCCGGTCTCGGGACCGGCGAGCGGCTGGGGTTCCGGGACATCAATCAGATTTCCAAGATCCTGAACAGCATCGTGGTCCATGCCGAGCTTTCCGCCGACAGACTGTTCGTGATCGCCGACGGGGACTATTCAGAGGAAGAACAGTACACGGCGCGAGAGCGTTATGGAGTCAGGGAGATTACCGTCATAAAAAGGTCCGAGCTCGACTATCTTCTGATCGGCCTGAACGATGACCGGAATCTCTGCCTCGGAATGGGCATCGTCAGGGACCTGGACTTGAAAGAGCTGACCGTGCGCGTGGTCACCCCCCTGAAGGATATTTCGGCGGTCCGCCACATAGCGCTGGGATCTCTCCGGGTAAATCCCGCGGGGAACGAGCTGGGGCAGTGGTGATTCACCCCGTTACAGCATTGACTGTTCTGGGGCAGTACATGTCTCGAACGACCTCTTTCCGGGCACGGGATTTAAGCCTTTTCTGACAAAGATCTGTAACGGGGTTCCACGTGGAACATCTGAAGTGCGGAATGGCGAGTGTGGATGGTTCGACGGTGCTCACCATCATGAGCCTGTCGAATGAGTGCGGAATGAAAAATCCATTATTCTGAAAAAAGCCTCAATCGACATCATCAGATTTTATCCGCATCCCAATATTGATGAACTCGTAAAAAGTCGTCATTCCCGCTTGTCGGGAATCTTTCCGTGTTATAACGCACTGAAAAAGAAGGATTCCGGACAAGCCGGAATGACGGGGAAATCGTGTTTTTCGACTTTTTACGAACCCATCAACTTTGAGCTTTGGCATTTGTCATTTTTATTGAGAGGAGTGCATCCATGGCTGTAGCAACAGAAGCTCCAGCGCAGGCCGCGGTCCCGTCCATCGAGAAGCCGCACGAGACGCCTGCAGGATGGGAGCCGAACGTCCTGGCCTTCGCGTGCCACTACTGCGCATTCGCAGCAGCGGACCTGGCCGGCGTGATGCGGCTGTCGTACCCGCCGAACGTAAAGATCATCCGCCTTCCCTGCACCGGCAAGCTCGACCACATCCACATCCTCCGGGCCTTCGAGCGGGGCGTGGACGGCATCTTCGCGGCAGGCTGACTGAAGGGCCAATGCCATTACCTGGAAGGTAATAAGTTCGCAGCACGAAGGATCGAATACGTAAAAAAACTACTGACGAGCGTCGGCATCGACCCCACACGCCTGGAGATGTTCAATCTCTCGGCAGCCATGGGGCCGCGGTGGGCCGAGATCTGCACCGAGTTCACCGAAAAGGTCCGGCAACTCGGGCCCTCGCCGGTCGCGCTCGCCAAGCACCAGAAGGTATGCGAAACGGAGTAGAAGCTTTGGCTCGCTGGATTGATTGCACGTGGAAGAATAATTATGAGACAGGTGGTTATCTATCCTGGTGAAGACGGATACTGGGTGGCTGAATGTCCCCGTTTGCCCGGCTGTGTCAGCCAGGGAAAAACGAAGGAAGAGGCAATCGCCAATATCAAAGACGCGCTCCTGTGAGGTTCTTGACCCTGTGAGGTTTAAGAAGATGGGGATGAGGCCGAAGTAATTACATGGATCAACCACGGGCTATGCCGATACGGCATGACTGAGATCAACCATGGGACAGAATAAGGCCGTGAAGAAACAACTCAAAGCTCTCTTAAAAAGCATGGATTTTGTCAGCGATAATTTCCTGCACAAAGAGAAAATTTCCAGAAAAGATTTTCAGGTTTATTTCGATATCTATCAGCAGCTCGGCTTGGCTTGGGAATTCCTGGGTTTGCAATGCGGGCATTGGGAGGGATACAAAAAAACAGGAGATAATAAAGAAGTTTGCAGAATATGCGGTAAGGTAAAAGGGGTCGAAGATGCGTTTGTTTTACTTTCGAGGAAGGGTCCAAAGAAGTTTGGTGTGAAAGCGAAGCCGAATTCTAAAGAGACCTTTGATACAAAAAAGAATGCGGAACTTGTCAATGACACGATGAATTTTTATGGAGCATCACTCAAGGTGGATGTGCATAACTCGTATCAATCGCGAGTATTCGGCAAGGGCATTACGATGGCGGCGGAAAGGATTGTCAATGTGAAAGAAGATGGCATCGAATGTCACATTGATCCGCACCTTATTCATGTGAGATTGCATGATGGGGACAGAAAATCAGGGAAAAAGAAATACGGTGGTTTCCCTTGGGAAATATCAAAGAAAGATTTAAAACACTTCCCGGTGATTTTTGATTTCGATGAAAATCATCGTTTGTTAGGACTGACTATTTTACGCTGAAGGAAACCGTACAAGGCCAACAACGGAGCAGCCAACGATGAATGCGCGTTTCTACATTGATCCAACAACGGAACAGCCGCACATCTATAATCATAACATCACCGAACGTGAGGTCGAGGACGTGCTGACACAACCCGGTGAAGATAGGCCCGGACGTGAGGGTTCAAGGGTTGCGATTGGCCGAACAACTGCGGGGCGATACTTACGCATAATATATGTGCCGGATCCGGAGCCGGAAAGCGTCTTCGTGATTACGGCATACGATCTCCGCGGCAAGCCGTTAACGGCGTATCGGCGTCGTAAAAGGAGAAAAGGACAATGAAACAAAGCAAATTTCCGACTGGATGGAATGCGGAGCGAGTCAAGAGAGTTCTCGAACATTACGAGGCGCTGTCCGAGGACGAAGCGGTGGCCGAGGATGAGGCCGCCTTTGAGATGCCCGGGCAGACGATCATGGAAGTGCCGACGGACATCGTCCCGGCTGTACGAGAGCTTATTGCAAAGCGCAATGCCGCGTAACGCCGAGTGTGACTCTTCAGCCAATCAATTTCACACCCAGGCAGGTGAGAGAAAAGCAGGGTTTCGCCCGGACGATTGTTGAGAGCGGGGTTACGGTGTTCAGGCGGAAGTGATTCTATTGGGCATGATGAGTCGTATGTCTAACCGACAAGGCTGCAACCATAGATGTCGGTTGTTCATTACGAAGCGGCCTGATCCATGTGCCCAACCTGCAAGGCTTTGAGCGGAGGAAGCCATGAAGTGCATTATTTGCAATGGGACTGAGATTCGAATGAAGCCTGTTGAGGAAGAGATCAAGATTGAACGCGACATCGTGCTCGTCCCCATGGAGGTGATGGTCTGCCAGAGCTGCGGTGAGCGCTATTACGACACGAAGACCATGCGAAAACTTGAGGATACAAGGGAACAGTTAAAAAGAAAAGATTTGGCCGTCGAGAATGTCGGGAAAGTGCTTCGAGCAAAGGTTGCATGAACAAATCAACGACTATTGCTTCGTCTCTGAAGAAACGTTACATGATATGTGTCGAGAATCGCGGCTATGAAGCGTCTTTAGAGATCATGAAGGTTTACGGAGTTCTTAATGACCGGGAAGTGGAGAAGCATCATCAAGTGCGCGTTATCGATGAATCTGGCGAGGATTATCTGTATTCCATGAAACATTTTGCACCCATCAGGCTGCCGTCTGAGACGAAGGAGAAGTTGGAGTTGATAACGGCGTAACATCCATGTCCACAGCAATTTAGAGCAAATTCTAAGCGCGGTATATGCCTCACCAGGGAATGCTAAGATTCAAGGCCAGACTCTAAGGGATTTTTATAAGGCGGTCGACGTGTCGAACATAAAGATCATAATTATTTGCCCTTGCGATGGTAATGACGACTGCTATTTCGCATGGACAAATAAAATGGAAAAAAGCGGTTCGTATTGTTGATGCCACATCGACGACTATAGCGATTTACGATGTTTATAAAATTAACCGCATAGATAAGGAGTATGGCGAGAAACCTGTCATTGTAAGTCATGAATTGGAACCAGTTGGAGACATAAAGAATGTCTCTAAGCTAAAATCAACTGCTTCAACAATAGAGTGTAAAGCTCATTGGGCTGGCGAAATCATGAGCAAGATTAAAAGCGGATTTCAACCTGCTGACGAATTCGAAGCCGAATTTTGGAAGAGCATAAGACAAATTAGCAATTTACAATCGATTGTCTGTGCCACAGTGGACTATAGTAATTTCTCCATTGGTATCGTATATGCCAGCATTGAAGCAGAGCCAACGGATAAAAGGAGCGTACCCAACAAATTGCTTTGGCTCTCAAAAATCAACAAGAATGACGGTAGGCTAGAAGATCCACTCTATGCCGGTGTTTCGATAGAAAGCATTTATGACACAAAAAGAAGCTTAACGGTAAAAGCTGTTGCTGATACCAATAATGATGGACTTCATGAGGTCATTCTGTACGATAAAAGATACGCAGGAGACTCATACGAGATCCTTGGATTCACTGATAAGGGTTTGTTGGAAAAGAAAACAATAGAAGGGGCAAGCTGGGACTAATTTTCGAACACCGAATGTTATCGCTACGCGCCCATTACGAAACGAACTCGACGCAAAGGAGTAATGAATCATGATCGTCGGTCAACAGAAACCATTTGATGAGATCTGGGGCATGGTCAGGGGCTTCAAGAAGGTCCTGGTCTTCGGCTGCAACACCTGCGTGGCCATCAGCCACGCCGGGGGCGGCAAAGAGGCGGAGATCCTCGCGTCCATGCTGCGGATGAAGGCGACCCAGGAAGGGGTCGATATGCAGGTGGACAATGCGGCCATCGAACGTCACTGTGAGCCGGAGTTCTTCGAACCGCTCATGGAGAAGGTCAGGACCTACGACCTCGTCCTGTCCACGGCATGCGGCGTGGGGGTCAACTTCCTGTCCGACCGCATCGGCAACATCCCGGTCTATCCCGGTGTGAACACCTCCTTCTACGGCGCCGTGCCCAAGGCGGGCTTCTTCGTGGAGCTCTGCGGCGGCTGCGGCAACTGCATCCTGCACATGACCGGCGGCATCTGCCCGGTGGTGCGCTGCTCCAAGTCGCTGATGAACGGGCCCTGCGGCGGCACCGACAAGGGCAAGTGCGAGGTGGGCAAGGACATCGACTGCGCCTGGTACCTGATCGTGGAGCGGATGAAGGCGCTCGGCAAACTTGAGGAGCTGTTTTCCATCCAGCCGCCGCGAAACTGGGCCACGGGCACCCACGGCGGTCCGCGCAGGCTCGTGTACGAGCACATCATGGAGCTGGAAGAAGAGAAAAAAACCGGGAAGTAATTATTTCTGCCACAGAGAACACAGAGCACACAGAGAAGGGCCGTATAGTACGGTCCGCCGTTCTTTCTCTGTGCTCTCGGTGACCTCGGTGGCTGGACTAGGTTCTATCTTTGGAGGTTTCGATGAAGAGTGGAAGCAATCTGGAAAAGGTCATCGCAAGCGGCAAGCCCGCGGTCACGGCCGAGCTTGGGCCGCCCATGAGCGCCGATCCCCATGAAGTCATCAAAAAAGCGCAGATGCTCAAG
>CAYILT010000028.1:0-21747 GCA_964364055.1 uncultured Nitrospiraceae bacterium
TCTTGACAAAAATATTCTATCCATTTTGCGTAGAATTTGATTCCTTAGTAACTAACAACTTTGAGAAGCTTTTCTTTGTGTCTTAGTGCCTTTGTGGCTGGAGTTTGAGAATTATGATGAAAAACTATGGAATACCGGTTGCTGCTGAGGGATGGCCGTTCATCCTTCCGCTCGCTGCCGTCACGGCGCTGCTCTTCATGTTCGGATGGAAGAACACCGGTTCTGCCGCACTGGTTCTCACGCTGTTCGTCCTGTTCTTCTTCCGCGATCCCGAGCGGACCGTACCCGAAGGCAAGGACCTGGTGGTGTCGCCGGCCGACGGGAGAGTGATCGTCGTGAAGGACATTTATGAGCCGGATTATCTCAAGCAGGACGTGAAGCAGATCAGCATCTTCCTGTCGGTGTTCAATGTGCATGTGAACAGGGTGCCCTGCGGGGGGACCATCGAGACGGTGAGATACAATCCCGGAAAGTTCCACGTGGCGTCGGTGGACAAGGCGTCGTTGGACAACGAGCAGACGGGAATGGTGATATCCGATGGCAGGAACAAGGTCCTGGTGAAACAGATCGCCGGGCTTATTGCCCGCCGGATCGTCTGCTACGCAAAACCGGGCGACACGGTCAAACCGGGAGAGCGCTATGGCCTGATCCGGTTCGGTTCACGGGTTGACATCTTTCTCCCGAAGAATGCCGGGATCATGGTCAAGGTCGGCGACCGGATCAAGGGGTCGCGGGATGTGATCGGAGTGCTTAAATGAGAAAAGGGATATACCTTCTGCCGAACCTCATCACGATGTCCAGCATGTTCGCGGGCTTCTACTCCATCGTGGCCTCGTTCAACTCGGATTACGAGCGGGCAGCGTGGGCGATCCTGGTCGCGTCGATCTTCGATGTGCTGGATGGCTGGGTGGCGAGGATGACCCATACGGCCACGCGTTTCGGCATTGAGATCGACTCGCTTTCCGACGCCATATCCTTCGGTGTGGCCCCGGGGGTGCTGGTGTACAGCTGGTCTCTTCAGTCCTTCGGAAAGATCGGATGGCTGGCTGCCTTCTTCCTCGTTGCCTGCGCGGCTCTCCGGCTGGCGCGGTTCAATGTGCAGATGGGCAGCGAGGAGAAGAAACACTTCACCGGTCTGCCGTCACCGGCGGCAGCCCTGATGATCGCAACAACGGTCCTGGCATATCAGGAGGTCATCGATATGCTGAACGCGATGCAATTCGCGTGGCTTGCCGACATGATCAGCCTCGACTACTGGGTGCTTGCGCTCACCTTCATTGTGGCAGGATTGATGGTAAGCAATATTACGTATCACAGCGTGAAGGAAGCGAACCTGAAAGAGCGCCGGCCTTTCGGTCTGCTGGTGGGGATCGTGGCACTCCTGGGGGTCGTTGCCTATCATCCCGCCCTCGTGCTGTTCCTTATCTCGCTAGCCTATGTCGTTCTGGGCATCGGCGAGGCACTTTTCAAGCTTTTGAAAAGCCGGAAGGCGGCGGTCTAACAGAGAGCCGGGCGGCGGTCATTTCGGATAAAGACCGGTCCTCGTGCATCTCCATTTCGTTTGTTTATTCGACATCGGGCATGTCTCGATGTGGAGGACAATATGAACAGGGTCATTAAAATATTTGATACAACGCTCCGTGACGGTGAACAATCACCCGGTGCGAGCATGAATGTTGAAGAAAAGGTCTCTCTGGCAAAGCAGCTCGCCCGGCTCGGCGTGGATATCATCGAGGCCGGGTTCGCCATAAGCTCCCCGGGCGATTTCGAGGCCATCAAGCGTATCGGCGGCGAGGTCGAAGGGCCGATCATCTGCAGCCTCGCCCGTGCGAAAAAAGAGGACATCGACCGGGCCTGGGAAGCGCTCAAGGACGCTCCGAAACGGCGCATCCATACCTTTCATTCGACGTCCGATATTCATCTCAAGCACCAGTACCGGATATCGCGCGAGGAGGCTCTCAAGCGCTCCGTCGAGATGGTGAAGCATGCCCGTTCCTACGTCGACGATGTTGAATTTTCGCCCATGGACGCAACACGGACCGACGTGGCCTATCTCCACGAGGTCGTGGAGGCGGTCATCGAGGCAGGCGCCCGGACGGTGAACATCCCCGACACGGTCGGCTATGCCATGCCCGAGGAGTTCGGGGCTTTGATCAAGAGCGTCAAGGACAAGGTCAGGAACATCGACAGAGCGGTCATTTCCGTGCACTGCCACAACGACCTTGGACTCGCTGTAGCGAATGCCCTAGCGGCCATCCGGAACGGCGCCGGCCAGGTCGAATGCACCGTGAACGGTATCGGCGAACGCGCCGGCAACTGTTCAATGGAAGAAGTGGTGATGGCGCTCCGTACGCGGAAGGACTTCTTCGGCGCTGATACGAAGATCATCACCGAGGAGATCACCCGCTCGAGCAGGCTCGTGACCAAGATCACCGGGATCCCGGTGCAGCCGAATAAAGCCATCGTGGGCGCAAACGCCTTCGCCCACGAGTCCGGCATTCACCAGGACGGCCTGCTCAAAGAACGGACGACCTATGAGATCATGCGGCCCGAGTCCGTGGGGCTCGTCAAGACGAACCTTGTTCTCGGCAAGCATTCCGGCAGGCACGCATTCCGGGACCGGCTCAAGCAGATCGGGTATGAGCTCTCGGAAGAGGACCTCAATAAGGCGTTCGAACGCTTCAAGCGCCTCGCCGACCAAAAGAAAGAGGTCTTTGACGAGGACCTTGAGGCCATCATCTCGGATGAGGTCCAGCAGATCACCGAGGTGTACGTTCTAAAAAACATCAAGGCGGAGAGCGGGACCGGCATCACGCCGTCCGCCACCGTGGAGCTGGAGCTTGACGGCAGGGTCGTGAAGCAGACGGGAAGCGGTGATGGCCCCGTCGACGCCGTGTACCGTACGATCGCGGCCATTACCGGGACAAAGAGCAAGCTTGACGCCTATCTGGTGAAAGGCATCACCGGCGGTACGGACGCACTGGGCGAAGTGACGGTGAAGGTTGAGGAACAGGGAAAGAAAGTGGCTGGCCACGGTGCGGACACCGACATAATCGTCGCAAGCGCGAAGGCCTACGTGAATGCCCTGAACAAACTGGAGTACTGGAAAAAGGGCAAAGCAAAAACCAGTTGAAACCACTCCGGGGATATTGTATATTCTTCGAACTATGATGACTATAACAGAGAAGATACTGGCCGCACACTGCGGAAAAAAAGAAGTGAAGCCGGGCGAATTGATCAACGCCACGCTGGACGTGGTGCTCGCGAATGACATTACCGCGCCCATATCCATCAAGGAGTTCCGTGCGGCAGGGGCGAAAAAGGTGTTCGATCCCGAACGCATCGCGCTGATCCCTGACCACTTTGCCCCGAACAAGGACATCGCCTCGGCCGAACAGTGCAAGATGCTCCGCCAGTTCTCCCGCGAGCACAGCCTCTCCCTCTACTTCGAGGTGGGCAGGATGGGCATCGAGCACGCGCTCCTTCCGGAGCAGGGGATCGTCGTTCCCGGAGATGTCGTGATCGGTGCGGACAGCCACACCTGCACCTATGGCGGGCTCGGCGCCTTCTCCACCGGAGTGGGCAGCACCGATGTCGCCGCGGCCATGATCACGGGCGAGGCCTGGTTCAAGGTGCCCGAGAGCATGAAATTCATTTACAAGGGCAAAATGGGCAAGTGGGTTGGCGGCAAGGACATCATTCTCCGCACCATCGGCGATATCGGCGTCGACGGCGCGCTCTACCGGGCCATGGAGTTCACCGGCGAGGCGATCAAGAAACTTCCCATGGCCGGCAGGTTCACGATCTGCAACATGGCCATCGAGGCGGGGGGAAAGAACGGCATCATCGAACCCGATGAGATCACCGAGAAGTACGTGTCAAAGCGGGCCCGGCGGAAATACAAATTCTACAAGAGCGACAAAAAAGCGGTCTATGTCGATGTGCGGGAGTATGATCTCGCGGGGATGGAGCCGCAGATCGCCTGCCCGCACCTCCCGGAGAATGTGAAACCGGTGAGCGCAGTGGCTTCCGTGAACATTGATCAGTCCGTAGTCGGTTCCTGCACCAACGGCAGGATCGAGGACATGCGCGAAGCGGCAAAGGTGATCAAGGGGCACAAAGTACATCCCTACGTCCGCATGATCGTGATCCCGGCAACGCAGGCTGTGTATAAACAGTGCATCAAAGAGGGCCTCATCGACATCTTTATCGATGCCGGCGCCGCCTTCAGCACGCCGACCTGCGGACCTTGCCTGGGCGGCCACATGGGCATTCTCGCAGCAGGCGAGCGCGCCATTGCAACAACGAACCGGAACTTCGTCGGCAGGATGGGCAGTCCCAAGAGCGAAGTGTATCTGTCCAACCCGGCAATCGCGGCTGCGTCGGCAGTGCTCGGCAGGATCGGACGGCCGGAAGAACTGAAATAAAAATTTCCGCCACGGAGTAACGGAGACACGGAGAAAGGCAGATCAGAAAAGTTTACCGCAGCCAAAAGTAGGCGCCTCTAGGCGAGGACGCAGAGGAGGACAAGAAAAACGCCGCGAATGTACGCGAATTGACGCGAATAAAAAACGAAGCGAAAACAGTAAATGCATTTTCCATCCGTGTATATCCGTGTTCATCAGTGGTTATAAAAGAGGTTCTCATGAAATTCAATGGCAAAGCATGGAAATTCGGGGCGGATGTGGACACGGACGCTATTGTGCCGGCACGGTATCTGAACACGTCCGACCCGCAAGAACTGGCAAAACATTGCATGGAGGATTCAACGAATCCCGACTTTATGAAGAAGATGAAGGTCGGCGATATCATTGTCGCTGAGAAGAACTTTGGCTGCGGGTCTTCCCGCGAACATGCGCCGATCGCGATCAAGGCTGCCGGGGTGTCCTGCGTCGTGGCGAAGAGCTTCGCCCGCATCTTCTACCGGAACTGCTTCAACATGGGGCTCCCGATCTTCGAGAGCGTAGAAGCAGTTGACGGGATAAAGGAAGGCGATCAGATAGAAGTTGATGCCGATGCGGGCGTGATCCTCAATCTGACATCGAATAAGATCTTCAAGGTCGCTCCGGTGCCCCCCTTCATGCAGGAATTGATCGCAGCCGGCGGTCTGATGGCGTATACGAAGAAGAAGGCAGGCCTGTAAACGACAGCGTGCTTCAAACTGATGCGGACGTTTGAGACAGCCTCCCGGATGCATGCCGAGCAGCTCTGCACTTCCTGCGTGTACTTCAGTAAAAATCTCGACCCAACGGAATATTCGGTCCTCATGGAATCGAAAAAATGTTGCGGCATCGGTTTCCTCCCCGGTGACAGCGGCTGCACTGAGATGCGGACGGACAACTCCAGCGCGAGGAAAAGTTAATTTGTTCGTCATTCCCGCAAAAGCGGGAATGCAGGAGAATCAAATTCACTGGATTCCGGGTCAAGCCCGGAATGACGGAATATTTTGAAAGGAATCATCATACATGTCCAAGACCTATAAGATCGCAACGATCCCCGGTGACGGAACCGGGCCGGAGGTCGTTCAAGAAGCGGTAAAAGTCGTCAATGCAGCTGCCGTCAGGGGGGGATTCAAGCTCGAGTTCACCGAGTTCGACTTCGGCGCTGCGCGGTATCTAAAGACAGGCGAGACGCTTCCGGATAGCGCCATCGCAGAGTTCAGGAAGTTCGACTCAATGTTCCTGGGCGCCATCGGCCATCCTGACGTAAAACCCGGCATTCTCGAAACAGGGATCCTTCTCAAGATACGCTTTGCCTTGGACCAATACATCAATCTCCGGCCGGTGAAGCTTTATCCCAACGTGGAGACGCCGCTCAAGGACAAGGGCCCCGAGCATATTGATTTCGTCGTGATACGTGAGAACACCGGCGGCATCTACACGGGACACGGCGGTGCGACTCGCGTGGGAACACCAGAGGAAATCGCCACGCAGCTCATGATCTATGACCGCCGGACCGTGGACCGGTGCTTGAAGTATGCCTTCGAGCTCAAAAAGAAGCGGAATGCCATGAATCCGAAGTACACTGCAAAGCCGATCACCCTCATTCATAAACGGAACGTGCTGACCCATTGCGGCGACCTCTGGTACCGGGCGTTTGAAGAGATGGGCTCGAAGCAGTATCCGGAGCTCAAGCGCGACTATAATCATGTTGATGCCGCGAACATGTGGTTTGTAAAGAACCCCGAGTGGTTCGATGTGGCTGTAACGGAAAACCTGTTCGGCGACATCATCACGGACCTTGGAGCCATGATCCAGGGCGGGCTGGGAGTTGCTTCAGGCGGGAACATCAACCCCGAGGGCGTCTCCATGTTCGAGCCCATGGGCGGCAGTGCGCCGAAGTATGCCGGCCAGAATGTGATCAATCCCATGGCTGCCATCGGCGCTGCCATGATGATGCTCGATTCGCTTGGGGAAACGAAATCATCCCAGATCGTCGAGAATGCCATGATCGCGACGATGAAGAAGATGAAGAGCCAGGCAGCCGGCAAGATGGGCATGTCCACGACGGAAGTAGGGGACATGGTGGCGGGGATGGTTTGATTTTATCTCTCTCCCATTTAACAAAGGGGGGGCGTGGGGGTATTTGAGAATCTTGAGAAAATCCCCCTCAATCCCCCTTTTTCAAAGGGGGAGGTTAATACATGCTGAGCTACAACAAAGCACTAAAGCCTTTTTCACAGCAACTCAGAAAAAACATGACCGATGCTGAATGCCGGTTATGGTCACGCTTACGAGGCAAGCAGCTTAAGGGATATCAGTTTTATCGGCAGAAGCCTATTGGTGATTACATTGTTGACTTTTACTGTCCTAAGGCAAAGCTGGTTATAGAACTTGACGGTGGCCAACATTATAACGAGGAAGGGCGGAAGAAAGATAAGATAAGAGACGAATACTTGGCAGGTCTTGGGTTGCAGATTCTTAGATTTTCCGATAGAGATATCCTTATGCAAACAGATAGTGTTCTTGAAAAGATATGGAGTTGTTTGGATTTAGAAAATCTCCCCTAACCCCTCTTTTCCAAAGAGGGGGATAACGGCAGTCGGGATATCGTAGCGAGCCTAATATAATTTCAAATTGCAAAATGCATAGTTCAAAATGACTGAAGGGACAGGAATCAGACAATGATGCGAGTGGGGTTTATCGGCTGGCGCGGCATGGTGGGCTCAGTGCTCATGGGCCGCATGAAGGAAGAGAAAGATTTTGACCATATTGACCCGGTGTTCTTCACCACGTCGAACGTGGGCGGCAAGGGGCCGGACATCCCCCAAGGGGACTTCCTTCGGGGCGTCGGCAAGGATGTCCCGGTGCTCAAGGATGCGAAGAACATCGCTGAGCTGAAGGCGATGGATGCCATTATATCCTGCCAGGGCGGTGACTATACGACCGAGGTCTATCCAAAGCTTCGCGAGGCAGGCTGGAAGGGCTACTGGATCGACGCGGCTTCGACACTGCGCATGACGAACGATTCCATCATCATCCTTGACCCGGTCAATATGAAGGGGATCAAGGACGGCCTCTCCAAGGGGATCAAAAACTATATCGGCGGGAACTGCACCGTGTCGCTCATGCTCATGGCCCTGGGCGGGTTGTACGAGCGCGGGTTGGTGGAGTGGATGAGCGCCATGACCTACCAGGCGGCTTCCGGCGCCGGCGCGAACAATATGCGCGAGCTGATCAAACAGATGGGCTCTGTCCACGGACAGGTAAAGGACCTTCTGGCTGATCCGGCGAGCGCCATCCTGGAGATCGACCGCAAAGTGGCAGACCATATACGCTCCGATGCTTATCCCAAGGAATTCTTCGGTGTACCGCTTGCCGGCTCTGTTATCCCCTGGATCGATAAGCAGCTCGAGAACGGCCAGAGCAAGGAAGAATGGAAAGGTCAGGCTGAGACGAACAAGATCCTCGGCCGCGAAGGGAACCCGGTGCCCATCGATGGCACCTGCGTGCGTGTCGGCGCCATGCGCTGCCACAGCCAGGCGCTCACCATCAAGATGAAGAAGGACGTGCCGCTGGGCGAGATCACGGATATGATCGCAAAGCACAATAAATGGGTGAAGGTCGTGCCGAACATACGCGAGATCACCATCAAGGAACTCACACCCGCCGCCATTACCGGAACGCTGACGGTGCCGGTCGGCAGGCTCCGCAAGATGAATATGGGACCGACGTTCCTGAACGCATTCACCTGCGGCGACCAGCTCTTGTGGGGCGCGGCGGAACCGCTTAGGCGCATGCTCCGGATTTTGGTGGGAAAGTAATACATGCTCAGGAAAAAAAATAAATATGCAGTTGCCGTGGTCGGCGCAACCGGGGCCGTAGGCAGGGAAATGGTCTCGATCCTCGAAGAACGCAAGTTCCCGGTATCCGAGCTGGTGCTGCTGGCATCTGAACGTACCGAGGGAGAAAGGATCGAGTTCAACAATAAGAACTGGACGGTCAAGAAACTGGGCAAGGATTCGTTTAAAGACGTGGACATTGCGTTGTTCTCTGCGGGAAGCGAGCGGAGCTTGAAGTTCGCTCCCGTTGCCGTTGCCGCCGGTGCAGTGGTGATCGATAACTCCAGTGCTTTCCGTATGGACCCGAAGGTGCCCCTGGTGGTGCCGGAAGTGAATGCTCATGCGATCGTGAGACACAGCGGGATCATCGCCAATCCGAACTGTTCGACCATCGGCCTGCTTATGGTTCTGAAGCCGATCCATGATGCAGTAAAGGTCAAGAGGGTTGTGGTCACCACGTTCCAATCCGTGTCTGGCACCGGGAAAGAGGCCATCGACGAACTCGCCGGCCAGACCGTGGCGCTCCTGAACTTCAAGGACATCGAGACGAAGGTCTATCCCTACCAGATCGCCTTCAACTGTATTCCCCATATCGACAGCTTTCTGGAAAATGGCTATACCAGGGAAGAGATGAAGATGGTGAATGAGACGAACAAGATCATGGAAGACGACACCATCCGGCTGACCGCCACTACGGTCCGCGTTCCCGTTTTCCGCTGCCATGCGGAATCGGTCAATATAGAGACCGAAAAAAAACTAAGCGCGAACGAAGCCCGTGCCATTCTCTCCAAGATGCCGGGCGTGATGGTATATGATGATCCCTCCCGGAGCATATATCCGCTCCAACTCGACGTGACCGGGAAGGACGAAACCTACGTGGGAAGGGTCCGTGAGGATGAGACCATCAAGAACGGCCTGAACCTCTGGATCGTGATCGACAATGTAAGAAAAGGCGCCTCGCTGAACGCGGTCCAGATAGCGGAGCACCTTCTCCCCTAGGGTGCAATGCTCGCTATTTTACTTCATTGATGCGTATCCCGTATGATCAAATTCCTCGAAAATCTGTTTGAAAAGCTTGATCGCGGATTAACTCCCCGAGACAAGACCATCCTCGTCTCGATCCTGCTCGTCATCTGCATTATCGGCATGGTCCTCGCGGTACGGTATTATACGTATATTCAGAAAAATCCTGAGTTCTGCAGCAGCTGTCATCTGATGGAAGAGGCGTATACCGCCTGGAAACTATCAGGTCACCGGCATATCGTCTGCCAGGATTGTCATCAACTCGGGATCATCGAACAGAACAGCCTGCTCATCAAATTCGTGTTCACTACCGATCGCAAAACGCCGGAGCCTCACGGCCTGGCGACCCCCTGGACCACGTGCACCAAATGCCATTGGGACGAGGCGTCACAGGGCGCCACTCATATTACGAAATCAACGGGTCATGCGAGGCACATCTCCATAGAAAAGCTGGAGTGCAGGGACTGCCATCAGAGGACGGTGCATTCATTTCGTCCGGATAAAAACGCCTGTCTCCGCTGCCACAAGGACTGGAAGATCCATGGAGTGGGGATGCAAGAAGTGTCCTGCATGACGTGTCATCCTTTTGCGGCGAAAAAACCGGGTGGATTCATCCCTGACCGGGAGCGCTGCCTCTCGTGCCACAGGTCCTCCACCAGAACATCATTTCCGGCGAAGGTCCCTATGGCCCGGTTGAATTGTTATGAATGCCATAGACCTCACACGCGCTTGAAGCCTGTAGATGAAGACTGTCTCCGTTGTCACACCCGGGAAGTGCTGAACATCAAAGATGTACATCGTTCCGGTAGCCGGTGCATAATCTGTCATCGACCTCACCGCTGGATCGCTCAATAATTATTTTATACAAACACCGAAAGGGACCTCTGAGCACATTTATAGAGGACGAAATGGCACTTATATGCAAAATGTAGGTGCAAAAAAGCGCAAAAATAATCAATAAATTTGCTTTATACTGCAAGTATTTGTGCTAGAATTATAACCATAAATATAGATAAGCTATTGCTGAAAATATAGTGAAGAGGCGTAATTTGAAAGCGAGGTGGCCTATGTATGATATCGAAGTTCTTGAGAAGAAGCGGCTGGAAAAGGGCTTGAGCTATACCGAGATTGCTGACAGGCTTGGTATACATAAAGTGACCGTTTCGAGGACCCTTAAGGGTATCACGATGAAGCCGAGGACCGTGAAGCTTCTCGCTGATTATCTCGGCGTCGAGATGAACAGGATTGTTCAGTAAGACACTCTCCCGGAAGTAACATTTATCTGTAAAATAAACCATATGACGAAATTCTGACAAGGCAGGGCTTTATAGCTCTGCCTTTTTTATTTCCGCTGTTGCAGGAACGACAACGGTCAGGAAATCGCTGGTACCAGGAGGGAATCATGGTACTATCATGATCAATCATTGGGAGGGAAGATGAAGGGGCATCTGGAGGTCGCAAAGGCCGCAGCGGTCAAGGCAGGAAATATCCTGCGGGAGCGTATCAGTGGAAGCAGGGAAGTTTCCTATAAAGGCGAGATCAATCTGGTCACGGAGATGGACCGCCTTTCTGAGAAAATGGTGGTGGATGCCATTCTCGAGGCCTTTCCGGACCACGGGGTCCTGGCGGAAGAAGAGGTGCAGATCGAGAACAGCTCAGGGTTCCTCTGGATCATAGATCCCCTTGACGGTACCACGAACTATGCACATGGATATCCCATTTTCTCGGTTTCCATCGGCCTCGAAAGCTCAGGCGGCGTTATCGTCGGCGTTGTCTATGATCCCATGAGGGACGAGCTGTTCTCGGCGGCGCGGGGACAGGGTGCTTTCCTCAATGGGAAGCCCATCGCGGTATCAAGGAACGATGTCCTGATCAGGAGCCTTCTCGCCACGGGATTCCCTTATGACCGGGCGGTGAGCAAGGAAAACAATCTTAACTATTTTAATGCCCTGATCATGGCATCGCAGGAAATAAGACGAAGCGGCTCGGCATCGCTCGATCTGTGTGCCGTTGCAGCCGGCCGTCTGGACGGATACTGGGAATTAAAGCTCAATCCCTGGGATGTGGCTGCCGGCAGCCTGATCGTACAGGAGGCGGGCGGGACGGTGTCCGATTTCACCGGCACCCTGTTCAGCATTCGTGACAAAGAGCTCGTCGCCAGCAATGGAAGGATACATGGCCTCATGCTTGATATATTGAATGCGGTAAAACGCAAGGCATGAGCAATCGCGATCTCCGATCACCAGCTGAACGTATCGGGTAGCGGGAGCGTGTGAATGCCGGCCGAAGTATCGATAGTCAGGTGTCCGGACTATGGTCAGAAGACGGTCATGAGTTCGGTCCGTCGTGCCGTAGACCTGGTCGGAGGCATCAACGCTTTCGTCAACCCCGGCGAACGGGTCCTTCTTAAACCGAACCTGCTCAAGGCGCGGCCTCCCGAGGCGGCGGTGACGACCCATCCTGAGGTTGTGCGGGCTGTCATCCGGCTTGTTCATGAAGCGGGGGCGCAAGCCATGGTCGGTGACAGCCCCGGCATCGGTGATCCGCGACGCGTCTGCGAAAGGTCCGGAATCCTTGCTGTGATCGAACAGGAAGGGGCGGTCCTCGCCGATTTCGATGAGGCGGTCACCGTGAAGAACACCGGCCGTTTCCAGCGGTTCGAGGTCGCCCGCGCCGCCATCGAGGCTGATGCGATCATCAATCTGCCGAAGTTCAAGACCCATGGCATGACAATCCTGACGGGAGCTGTGAAGAACCTGTTCGGATGCATTCCGGGGAAACGAAAGGTCCAATGGCACTTAAGTACCGGCGTGGACCATGCTTCGTTCATGGGGATGCTGGTGGAGCTTGCGGGCCTGCTCAGACCCCGCCTCACCGTCATGGATGCCGTCGTAGGGATGGAAGGGAATGGCCCCGGCAGCGGCGATCCCCGTACTATCGGGGTGATCATGGCAGGGCAGGACCCGGTGGCGGTCGACGTGGTGTGTGGCGAAATCGTAGGCGTGGCTCCGGATGTCCTTCCGGTGGTAAGGGCCGCGTTCGCTGCCGGGTTTGGTGAGTCGAGGCTCGAGAACATCCGTATCCGGGGAGAGTCGCTTTCCGAGGTACAGGTCAGGCATTTCCGGCTTCCTCCGCGGGAACACCTCGAGTGGAAGATGCCGGAATGGGCCCGGCGTACGTTGAAGGACGCCCTTACGACCCGGCCGGTCATCGATAATCACGCATGTATCCGCTGCGGGATATGTCAGAGCCATTGCCCGCGGAAGGCCATTGCGGATATCGATAATAAGCTTGTCATCAATTACCGGAACTGTATCCGCTGTTTCTGCTGCCAGGAATTCTGCCCCTCGGGGGCGATAACGGTGGGAAAAGGATGGATGCTCAACCTCACCAGATCATAGGCTGAACCCGGGCACCGGACCGGGATCCTGGGGGCCTAGGTTGGCTTATCCGGCGTTTCCTGCTCTATGTCTTGCTCGCCAGCCACTTCTTGACGGCAATCCCCGCCATCATATGTTCTCATTTCCGTTTCGATGTCCTCGAACTCCTTTTCATCGATAACAAAGATGATCTCTTCATCAGGGCCGCTGAGGCGTTCCGGGTCCTCGCCGCGCTCAAGCAACTCGCGGTGGATAAAAGGCCGGACACCGGGAGGCAGGTGCGGGTCCCGGTAGAGTTCCTTCAGGTCTCCGGTCTTGAGATCGGCAAGGAACAGAGAACTTCGGGCAAGGGGAGTGTGCTCGTTGCGAATGAGGGCGAACTTGATATGATAGCGGAAGGTCCAGTTCCGGCTCTCTGCAATGGTCCGGATGGTCCCGGGCGTGGTCATCTTGTGGCTGATGACCTTGTAGAGATGAGCTTCCACGAGATGGGGATTCTCGAGACACGGTTTGATCACGTCAGGATAGCCATCCTTGATCAGGGAGATCAGGATCTCTCCCGCGGCAACCTTGGCCAGGGTCTTCTTTATGCCAAGGGCAAGGGTGGGAATCTTCTCGATGACGATCGCTTCCAGTTTTTTTCGATAGATGACGGGGAGCAGATGATTGCGCGCGAGATCGGCGAGATCGAAGAGGCGAAGAAACCGGGCAATGGAAAGGGCGGCGAACAGAGGCGTTTTCGGGTTCTTCGCCAGGGCAAGCCGTACAGGGTAGCTCTCGCTCCAGCGCGTGTCCTTGACGAGGGTGTTCAGAACCTCCGGGGAAAGGTTCTTCCGGTTCGCGATGATCAAAATGTGCTCTTCGGTGAGGTTCCGGTTCTCGAACAGCGCCAGGACCACCTTGGAGGACGGATCGTGGACAAAGAGCGCGAGCTCCTCGTCCGATGCACGCGCAGCCAGTGCTGCCCTTGTTTCCCCGGTATCGAGCATGTCCTATTATAACGTGATTGAACCCTATTGACAATTACAGCCTTTTTCGGTATTTTTATCCATTAACTCCTTTTTTTATGGTATGGTTTCCCCAACCGGACAGGGTCTGTAGCGAACCTATCAGGTGTTCATGGAGAGCATGATTACCATGGAACGGACACTTCTCCTGAATTCGACGTTCGAACCGCTCAAGATCATTTCCTGGCAGCGGGCCATAACCCTGCTCACGCAGGGGAAAGTGGAGGTCATCGACTTCTACGACCGCGAAGTACGGGGTGTGTCCGTCACCTTTCGGCTTCCTTCCATTCTTCGTCTCCTTAAACTCGTAAAGATCAGGCGCGCGAGCCGGGAGGTCCGGTTCTCTCGTGCCAGTATCTATCAGCGCGACAAGCACACCTGCCAGTACTGCGGTTACCGTTATTCCACCGAAGAGCTCACCTTCGACCATGTTGTTCCGCAGGTCCAGGGTGGCGGGGCCACGTGGGAGAACATCGTGACGGCCTGTCTTACCTGCAACAACAAGAAAGGCGGCAGGACCCCCCAGGAGGCCAGGATGCGGCTGATCCGGCACCCTGCCAAACCGAAATGGATGCCTGTTGTCACGTTCCGGCTTGGTATCCGGAATGCTCCCATGAGCTGGCGCGATTATCTGTATTGGAACGTTGAACTCGACAAAGGCGGTTGAAACCACAAACGCTGTAAACGGGCTTGCTGTCCCGGGCGCCCGCACACTTTCCCAGTCCTTCCCTGTGATCTCCTTGCCGGTAATGGTGTGGTCCCTGAGCAGGAAACCATCTTTTCTCTTGTCAATCAGGGTTTTACATGGTATAGTCCGTTTCGCAAAAAGCTCATTTTGTCGGTATCATGGAGGAAAAAAAGCACATGAAGCGCATCATCGCAGTCGCAGTGCTTGTTCTTCTTATCGTCTCTGCACGCAGTGCAGGGGCGGACAGCTTCGAGACCCTGAACCAGAACGAGTTCACGACCGCGGAGAGCATGGATGCGGGCATGACCCAGGCCGGGGTTCACTTTACTCTGGGAGAAAGCTACCGGAGCTACTATCCGTCATTCCGTTTTGGTCTGGGAGCGCTGGCGGAGATCGGCGTCAAGATGGGCGCATCGACCATAGACACCGGACCCGGGGACAAGGTCGGGATCCTGCTCGGAGCCGACTTTAAATACCAGCTTGTAAAGCAGTCCGAGGGGATACCGGTGGACATGGCGATCGATCTCGGTTTCGACACCCACGTTTTCAGCGGTAAGAATGTAAGCGATGTGTCCTTTTCGACCATCTTCAGCAGGTCGTTTCCCCTCACCGAACGGGGATACAAGGTCACCCCCTACGGCGGAATTGAACTTTCGGCCCTCTACGGTTCCTACCTGACTGATAACGAAACCGACTTTTATGCATTTTTGGGTGTCGAATGGAAACTGACCCAGAAGGCCATGCTGTATGCGGAGTTGAAGGCCGGCGAACATACGCTGGGCGGCATCGGCATCCGGTTCGAGTATTAAGGCCGGTCCCGGTACACGCTATGCCTGACCGGCCCTTCAGACGATCATCGGGACCGTCCGTACCATCGCATGCGTGAACGCTTCTCTGAGCGAATCTATGGCATTATCACTCTCCGGCAATCTGATCGAGACACCGTTTTCCGACGTCATTGCCGTTCTGCGCCAGCAGAAGGCTACCGGGACCCTTACGTGCGGGACCGGCACTGACGAGAAATCATTGTGTGTGAAAAACGGCCATATCATCTTCGCCACCTCGAAGGACGAGCGGGACAGGCTCGGCGAGATCATGGTGAAGAGCGGTAAGATCACCAGGGGCCAGCTCGAACAGGCGCTGAAAATGCACCAGAACAGCGCGGGCCTCAAGAATATCGGCGCAATATTCGTTGAGAACGGATTTGTTTCACCCAAGGACCTCTTCAACGGACTGAAAATGCAGGTGCGGGGGATCATCCACAGCCTGTTCCTCCTGACCGAGGGCCCCTATAATTTCGAAGAACGTTTGCCCGCAAATGTCATCCCGCTCCAGATCAACATGGAAGAGCTGCTGCGGGAAGTTATCCAGCAGCTGAAGCAGGGGATGCAGTAATCGCTGATGGTTACTACCCTCAGGTCCACCACGATGAAAAAGGCGCTGGAGCATACTTCTTTTCCCGCACTGGCGGAACGGGTCCGCGCCTTGTACAGCGAGGAAGAGGACGCGTTGCTCATCGCGATGCTCGGCCAGGAATACGTCATCAATCATACCGGGATAATCCTGCGGGGCCAGAAAGCGCCCGATATCCACGAAGCGGTCCTCCTCGATTATCTGCTTTCTTCCGGGAACTCCTATTGCGCTTCGCCATGGCGGGCGATCGGTGATTTTTCAAAACTGCCGCCGGCGGACTTTAGAAAACGGGTCGAGCTTCCGCTTGCGCAGTATGTCGCGGAGTTCTTGACGCGCGCAGGCACGATGTTGCCGCTCTTCGATGCTGTCCGGACGCCGAGCATGATCGGCAGCGATATGGCGATCACCGTGCGCGCTCTCCCCAAGGTCTCTCTCCACGTGGAACTGTCACAGGAAAACCAGGAATTCCCCGCGGAGGCATGGGTCCTTTTTTCGAACAATGCGGGCGACTTTCTGAGCGGTGAGAACCTGCTGCTGCTTGCCGAGCTGTTCAAGGACCGGCTCCTGAGCCTTCTCAGGATCTACTAGCTCCCCATGAGATCACCAGCCACGCACAGCGCTCCCCTGACCCCGAAAGACCGGCTCATCATCGCTCTGGACCTCGACAGCGACCGTGAGGCCCTGGCCCTTGTGGATGAACTGATCGGCGAAGTCGGCATGTTCAAGGTAGGTCATCAGCTGTTCACGGCCCATGGCCCCGGCATTGTCCGCAGGATCAGGGACAAGGGCGGACGCGTGTTCCTGGACCTGAAGTACCATGACATCCCCCATACCGTTGCCAAGGCCTCAGCGGAAGCGGTGAAACTCGGTGTCAGTATTTTCAATGTCCATGCTCTCGGCGGTCTTGATATGATGAAAGCCGCGGCATCCGCCGCGAAGGAGGAGGCAGACCGGCAGGGCGCGCCTCTTCCTCTCGTCCTCGCGGTCACCATCCTGACGAGCATGGATGATACGGCGCTCCGGCGTGAGCTCAAGATCAACCGGTCTCTGCGGAGGGAGGTCTCGCACCTGGCTGAACTTGCGCAGCGGGCGGGCATGGGCGGCGTGGTGGCGTCTCCGCAGGAGATCACGATGCTCCGGAAGGCCATCAGAGGACGGTTCGTGGTCCTTACCCCCGGGGTACGACCGGCGTGGGCAGGCAAGGATGATCAGAAACGGATCATGAGCCCAGGCGAGGCCGTCGCCGCGGGCGCGGATTACCTCGTTGTGGGAAGGCCGGTACTCAAGTCTCCGGACCGAAAAGCGGCCGTTCACAAGATCATTCACGAAATAGAACAGGGACTGAAGTGAACAAGCTCCTTCGGGGGGGCGGGATATTACAGCAACAGGGAGACACCGTGATGAAACAAGAAGACGTTCTGGACATCTACCGAAAGACCGGCGCGCTGCTGTCCGGCCATTTTCTGCTTTCATCGGGGCTGCACAGCGACCGGTATCTGCAAAGCGCCCTGGTGCTTCAGCAGCCGGACATTGCGACGAAGCTCTGCGCAGCGCTGGCGGACCATTTTAAGGACCAGAAGATCGAAGTCGTGATCGCCCCGGCGCTGGGCGGCGTTTTCGTCTCCCACGAGACCGCCCGCGCTCTCGGCGTGCGCGCGCTGTTCGCGGAAAGGGTGAAGGGCGAACTTACGCTCAGACGAGGTTTTACGATCAGCCCGGGCGAGCGCGTACTTGTTGTGGAGGACGTAATTACGACGGGGAAGTCCACCCGCGAGACCATCGAGGTCGTGAAGAAGGCAGGCGGATCGGTCATTGCTGCCGCATCCCTGGTTGACCGCTCGGGCGGCAAGGCCGAACTCGGCGTACCTTACAAATCTCTGGTGACCCTGGATGTCCCCGCCTATGCCGCCGAAACCTGTCCCCTGTGCCGTGCAGGAAGCGCTCTGGTGAAGCCGGGCAGCAGGGGCTTGAAGTAAGCACGTTGTCTTGCCGGCGCTGAGTGTATGAGAGCCGTTTGAAACGACGTTGCCGGGAAGTTGGCGGCCATTTACCTCCATGGCGCCCTTCGGTCAGCCAGAACGACCGGAAGAGCCAGTCATCCCCTTAGCATCTTCCCGATGCCCTTGTTGCCTTTTTCAACGAACTTCATCGGCTTTTTCTGATAACCACCTTATCGCGCAAAATACTGATAAATATATCCGATCGACAGTGAAACGATCAGTGTTCCGAGAATGACCTTGATGTGCTTTTGGGGGACATATTTTTGGAGACGGGCCCCGACATACATGCCTCCGAACCCGCCGATCCCGAACAGGAACCCCAGCGCCCAGTCGGGCGACGTGGAGATCCCGCCGGCGGACGGCAGGATGCTGTAGAAGATCACACCGACGACCGACGTAAGAAAGGTACCGAGAAGCGCAGCGCCGGCAACGGTATAGACCGGTAGATGGAATACCGCAACACAGAACGGAGCGATGATGGCGCCGCCGCCGATTCCGTAGGCGCCTCCGATGATCCCCACGATAAAAGAGAGCAGGAACATTGCCGGCACGCTGAACCGGAACCGCTCTCCCCAGAACTCATACTCGATGGTCTTCATCGTGAAGGTGATGGTCTTTACCACCGCCTCCGGAGGCAAGCCTGCCGCCGCACGTGAGCGTTGTTCTTCTTTCATGCTCTTTGCACGGCCGGCGAACTTCTTGTCCAATTCGCTCAGTCGTTGTTTGCCTGTCTGTGCCTTGCCGCTCGATTCATGGATCAGCCATCCTCCGATGAGCAAAAGCACGCATCCTACGAACAGTTTAAATGCGCCGGGTTCGGGGAGGTAAAGAACTCTGAGATAATATCCGATAAAGACGCCGGGAAGGGTGCCCGCGATGACCACCCAGGCAAGAGGCCAGGCCATACGGCCTTCCTTGAAATACCGGTACACTCCGCTGGGGATGGCCACAATGTTGAAAACGAAGTTTGTGGAAGTCACCGCGGGGCTGGTAAAACCGAGGTAACTCATCTGAAACGGGAGCAGGAGGAAGGCTCCCGAGACCCCTCCCAGGGATGTGAAGGCGGAAACAACGAAAGCGACGAGGGGCGGGAGAAAAACCCAGGTTGTTACGCCTGATACAGGGAAGAGTGTATAAAGAAGGTCCATATCCTCAAGAGGGTAGCAAATCACCCCTGATATTTCAAGAGGTTTCTTTTCGGACGTAAAAGGTCCTTTATAAAACAACGTTTCACTGTACGGCCGCATTCGCGGTTTCTGGTCACCATGTCCTGTACTGCATATTTTATGCGAAGCATGCATGAAATAATAGTTTGACCTGATTGCTGGTTTTGATATAATTGAATCAAACAAACATGAAAGGCATCACTATGAGCAAGGCGACAGTATCAGAAGAAAAAAACAGCAAATCCTATCCCGAAGGAATTTCCGAGGGCTTGATGGATGAAATGGCCGAAGACCTTCTTGAGGAAGAGGAGGTTGAAGAGCCAGCCGCCGCGGAAGTACAGGAAGCGGCGGAGGAGGTTGGTGGCGCGGATCTTGTTGACACCTACCTCAAGTCGGTGGGAAGACATCCAATGCTCAAGATCGAGGAAGAGCAGGCATACGTCCGCACGCTTGAAGACGGAAAGGCGGCGCTCAAAGAGATCGCTCTCAGTTCTCCTCTTGCCATACCCCGCATTCTTGCCCTGGGGCAGAACATCAAGCAGGGGCTGGTCAAGGCGCCGGATGTTCTCCGGTTCCCGGGGGAGTGGCATGAACGGTTCGAGGCTGAGTTCATGCGTCTCTACAGCCGGTTCAAGCGGCAGCTTGGGCGCGGCGACATGGAACGGGTCAACGGCACCATCCGCGAAATGAGTCTTTCCTTCCGGGAAGTGGAGAAGATCATCAAACGCATCCTGTTCCTGGGGAAACAGTCCGAACGCGGGAGCGCCGCGGAGGCGGAGAAACTCGGTTTTGACCAGGCGGTCCTCAAGGAACTGGTCATCCGCATCGAGAAAGAAGACGAGAAGGTCAAGATCGCCAAGGATGAATTGATCAAGGCGAACCTCAGGCTGGTCGTGTCCATTGCGAAGAAGTACGTCAACCGGGGCCTGACGCTCCTGGACCTCATTCAGGAGGGGAACATCGGCCTGATGAAGGCGGCCGACCGGTACGAGTCCGGGAAGGGGACCAAGTTCAGTACCTATTCCACGTGGTGGATCAGGCAGCGGATCACCCGCGCGATCCTCGATCAGGCGCGGACCATCCGGCTGCCGGTGCACCTCATCGAGGAAAGTACCCGCATCAGCCGGATCTATGCAAAGTTTATGAGAGAAAAAGGCCGCGAGCCGGCGGCGGAAGAGGTTTCAAAGCTGATGGGACTTTCCGTGATTCGCGTGAACGAGATCCTTCGCGCCATTCAGGAGCCGGTTTCCCTGGAGACGCCGATCCTGTCGGAAGAGAAAGAGCTGAAAGATGTCATTATCGACGAAAAAGCGGCGTCGCCGTTCAAGACCCTTGAGAACAACGAGGCTTCCCAGCGAATAGAGCAGGTACTGTCATCACTGACGGAACGGGAAGAGAAGATCATTCGCATGCGGTTCGGGATCGGGGTGAACAGCGAGCATACCCTGGAGGAGGTTGGTAAGTACTTCAACCTGACCCGTGAACGGATCCGTCAGATCGAGATCAAAGCGCTCAAGAAACTTCGTCATCCCGCCAGAAGCAAACAATTGAAAGAGTACGTATAACGATAGCGAAAAGGACAAAAAGGGGAAGGAGCATTTGCTCCTTCCCCTTTTTAAATATAAGTCAACTTTCCGCATCATTTCGCAACATCCCCCATAAATACCCCGGCACCTCAATTGTTATTCATTATCAATACGCTATGGCGCTTATCGTCGCACCAAAAACGACACCGCATTATTTCGTCTTGACTTGGAAAGGACGGCCTAATACTTTCGTCCTATTACCAAGGGCTCTCCGCATCACGCCGCTCGATGTAATTGAACAATCCGGGTGAATGATCGGAGCGCAAAGGTGTTATCGCACTCAAGAAGAAAATGCAATGCTGACATTAATGTTTTGACCGGACAGGAGTATCGTCATCTCTTGCTGACGCACTTATTCGCATTTTTTCAAGGAACCAACAGCCGACGCGTTCATCGGAGGCTGAACCTGTAAAGCTCGAAGGGGTCGCATGGGTATGACTACTCTCTTATCTCCGCGGAAATGGGCGCTCAGGATGAGGCCCGGCGTTCTGATCTGTTTCGTCTTTTTCCTCTCAACGTTCCTTTTTGCCACATCATCCTTTGCGTTGATCGACCTTACCATCTTTGGTCCGAAGCGGTTCGACAGGCTCAAGGGCAAGCCCACGGTTTATACCGAGACCTTCGGGCGGTGTAACCCCGCAACCCAGGGCCTTCTCAAGGTCACGAACGGCGACGGCAAGAAGACCAGGATCAAATCCGCCCGCGTATATGTGAACGGGCACAAGGTCGCCAAGGAATCCGATTTCAAGCAAAAAAGCTCCATCTTCGAGAAAAGCATTTCCATCAAGGAGCAGAACGAACTAAAGGTCGTGCTCAAGAGCGGCCGGCACGGATATTTCGAGAAGCTTGCAAAGTATCAGGGCAAACAGGCTGAGGTAGAGCAAGAACTGGCACGGCTGCAGAAACTGAGGGAAGAGCTTGCCGATTTGTCCCCTCTCTCATCAGGGGAGAGGGCAAGGGTGAGGGGGGCTTCCGCGGCAAAATTAGAGGACGTTCTCAAAGAGCTTAGATCGATTAAAAAGGGCATGGAAGATGAAGCCGTTCACCTGGGCGGTATGAGCGGAAGCCTCGATGACGATGCAGAGGACGACGAGGGCGAGGAATCCGGTTCAGACGATGAGGATGAGCTCGATTCCGGATGGCTAGGGCTGCCCTTTACCCTTAAATAGTGCTGGACAATTGTTCTCATTTCGCGCATACTAT
>CAYILT010000029.1:0-21260 GCA_964364055.1 uncultured Nitrospiraceae bacterium
TTTCTTCGTGCCTTTGTGGCTTCGTGTGAAAAAATTAGTTCTTACGACTGCATCAATGCTTTGTTCTTGCCTTATCCGCGTTCATCCGCGTAGATCCGCGTCCCACTGTTCTTGACTTAAGGAGGTGAGGGGAACACACGCAATGCTCCCGTAAGCAGTATCTGAAGATCAGGAAGCCAGGGAAGAGGAGTGAGATTCTCCCGCTGCCCCGCAGCCGTGAAGGGAACGAAAGCCCGATACCAAGCCACTGTCATGCGCCAGAGCATGATGGGAAGGCGGGCGAGTAGGATGGTGCCCTAAGCCGGAAGACCTATCCAGGACCACCAGGAAAATTCCCGAGGGAGGAGTTACGTAGATGAACTACAAGTTTTTCACCCACAATAATTGCGCGTTCTATCCCTGCCACGATCTCGAAGAATGGAAATCCTGTCTGTTCTGCTGGTGCCCGCTCTACCTGCTGGAGTGCGATGGTACATTCTCGCTCAAGAACGGCATTAAGGACTGCTCAGGATGCGTCATTCCTCACACCGAGGAAGGGTACGACTATGTCCTCGAGGTCGTTCAGACCAAGGTCTACCGCAGATAATAGCTGGGAGATGCCCTTTTTGCGCCGCGGCGATGCGAAACCGCTTGAAATCCTGCACACAGTGTGAAATAATGCATCGTTCCTAAACCTCTTGTCGGCTGCGAGGCCCATGTTCCAGGCGATGCTGCTCCTCCTCCACGTCGTCCTGGATCGGCGGCCCGTTCAGCACACAGATTAAGAATAGAGAGCATTGAATGACAACGATCCTTGAAGCCATCATACTCGGCATCATCCAGGGTCTGACGGAGTTCCTGCCGATCAGCAGTTCGGGCCATCTCATCCTAACCCAGTGGGCCACGGGCTGGAAAGGCGAGCTCATCAACAACCTCACCTTCGATGTGGCGCTTCACTTCGGGACGCTCACGGCGGTGCTGTGGTACTTCTGGCGTGACTGGCTCAAGCTCGGCAAGGCCACCCTGAGGGTCGTGCAGGGCAAAGCGATGGAATACGAGGCGAAGCTCGTCTGGTACATCGGCTTGGCCACCGTCCCTGCCGTGATCGTGGGCCTTACGCTCGAGAGCGCCGTCGAAACGGACTTCCGCAATCCGCTCCTGGTCGCGGGCGCGCTGGTCTTCGGCTCGCTCCTCATGTGGCTCGCGGACCGGTATTCGACCAGGACCAGACACCTCGGGACGATGACCCTGGGCCACGCGCTCTTTGTCGGCTGCGCCCAGGCCGTGGCGCTCATCCCCGGCATTTCGCGCTCCGGCATCACGATCTCCGCGGGGCTCGCCGCCGGGTACCGGCGTGAGGATTCGGCGAGATTCTCGTTCCTGCTCTCGACACCGGTGATCGCGGGCGCCGCGCTGCACAAGGCAACCCACATCACGTTCCAGGGGCACGCAGCCTGGGGCTGCATCCTGGGGACGCTCAGTTCGGCGGTGGTGGGGTATCTCGCGATCCGCTTCCTGATACGCTATCTCGAGCGTCATTCGCTCAACATCTTCGTCTGGTACCGTCTGGCGCTCGCGGCCGTGGTGGTCGTGTTCTGGATGGTGAGATAATCCGGGTTCAACGATTAGTTGGGTTCATTCGTAATAAAGTTGAAAAGGCAGGGTATGACCACAGAAACAAAGGCGCAGAGGAAAAACTTATCCACAGATTTCGCAGACTTCGTCGTGAGCTCAGTCGAACGATTGACGCAGATTTAGTCTTTAAAACATGATTCAGGACGGTCGTTTTTAATCTGCGTAATCCGTGTCGCTTAGAAGCGCCTACTTTTGGAATCTGCGGACAAAGTTTAGCCTTTCTCGGTTTCTGGTTTGTACAGCTTTTTCAACAAAAATACAAAAGCCATTTTGTTGTTTAGTCCTTTCCGTACAAGGGGTATATGGCAGTCTCAACGGTAAAACACAAGCACGGGCATGAGGTCGTCGCCCTTATTCTCTTTGCGGCAGGGCTTCTGGTCCTCATGGGCCTGGTCACCTACAGCGCGACGGACCCCTGTTTCAGCGTGGCCGGAAAAGGGGCCGAGGTCAAGAACGCCATCGGGATCATCGGCTCCTACCTGTCCGATGCGCTCCTGAAGCTCTTCGGGCTCTGCGCCTACCTCATCCCGGTCTTCCTGTTCGCCTATGCGGCGTTCTTCTCTCTCGGGAGCGAGGCCGCGCATCCCCTTCTTAAGAAGGTCGGCGGCGTCCTGCTCTTTGCCTCGCTCGCAACGCTCCTGGGGCTTCAGAACGAGACCGTGACGATCTTCAGCGAGGAGATCCCTTCGGGCGGCATGCTGGGCCAGCTGTTCGTCATCCTCATGGTGAAGAGCATCTCGGTCACCGGGGCCTACATCATCACGGTGACCAGCCTGGTGATCTCGCTGATACTTATTACCCCCTTCTCGCTCCTGAACGCCTTTGCCTTGGTCCGGCAGCTCACTGTCGGCCTGTCGGAGAAGGTCCTGCTCTTCATGGCCATTCAGAAGGCACGGGCCGAGAAGGCCCGCGAGGCCAGGGCGCGGCCGATCCAGCCGAAAGAGCCGCCCAGGATCGTCGAATCCCCACCGCTGAGGGAGCCTGGCCGGGAACGGGAACTGAAGGAGAAGAAGGAAAAGCCGCTCAAGGCGACTCAGGCCGCCTTCGAGTTCATGGACGACGGCAAGGGCGCCTACCGGCTTCCCTCCATGGAGCTCCTGGATCCGGTGCCGTCCACGGTGAAGAAGATCTCCGAGAAGGAGATGATCGCCCAGTCCGAGCTCCTTGCGCAGAAGCTTCTGGACTTCGACATCCAGGGCCGGATAACCCAGGTCCATCCCGGCCCGGTCGTGACCATGTTCGAGTTCGAGCCCGCGCCGGGCGTGAAGGTAAGCAGGATCGTGGGCCTCTCGGACGACCTCGCGCTCTCGATGAAGGCGGCCTCGGTGCGCATCCAGTCGCCGCTTCCCGGCAAGGCGGCCGTGGGCATCGAGGTGCCGAACAACACCCGCGAGACCGTCTATTTCCGCGAGATCGTGGAGTCCAGCGAATATCAGTCCCAGAGGTCCAGGCTCAAGGTGCCTATGGGCAAGGACATCTTCGGCGCGTCCGTCGTGTCGAGCATCGAGAGGATGCCGCACCTCCTGGTCGCCGGGGCCACGGGTTCGGGCAAGAGCGTCGCCATCAACTCCATCATCCTGGCGCTTCTGTTCAATGCCCGGCCCAACGAGGTGAAGCTCGTCCTGGTGGACCCGAAGATGCTCGAACTGTCGCTCTATAACGACATCCCGCACCTGCTTACGCCGGTCGTCACCCAGCCCAAACGCGCGGCCGAGACGCTCCGGGCGCTCGTGGCGGAGATGGAACGGCGCTACCGGACGTTGGCGGAAAAGGGGTCCAAGAACATCGATTCCTACAACAAGGCCGTGTCCGAGGCTGAACGGCTTCCCTACATCGTGGTGATCATCGACGAACTGGCGGACCTCATGATGACCGTGCAGCGCGAGGTGGAAGACTCCATCATGCGGCTGGCCCAGATGGCCCGGGCGGCGGGCATTCACCTCATCGTGGCGACGCAGCGGCCGAGCGTGGACGTGATCACCGGCCTCATCAAGGCCAACCTTCCGACGAGGGTTTCCTTCCAGGTCTCGTCCAAGACCGATTCGCGCACGATCCTCGATGCCAACGGCGCTGAGAACCTCCTCGGCATGGGAGACATGCTGTTCCAGCCGCCCGGCACGGCGCACCTGATCCGCGTGCACGGGTGCTTCGTTTCCGAGGCGGAGATCAAACGGGTCGTCGATTTCGTGAAGAAGCAGGGCAAGCCCAACTACGAGTTCCTGGCCCAGCGCGTGAAAGAGGTCGCCGAAGCCGAGGTCGCCGCCGTGGAGGACAGCGAGCGCGACGAGTTCTATCAGCGAGCGGTGGAGCTGGTCCAGATGAACGGCCAGGCATCCACCTCGTTCCTCCAGCGACGGCTCCGGGTGGGCTACAACCGCGCCGCGCGCATGATCGAGATGATGGAGGAGGACGGCATCGTGGGCCCGGCCGACGGCTCCAAGCCCCGGCAGGTGCTCGTCCGGAAGAACATGGACGGGACGGTGAGGGACCTCGATGACATCTAGGATAAGGCAATGCGGAGTGCGGAATGCGGAGTGCGGAGTGAAAAGCTCCGATGACAAGAACAAAGGATGGGCAAGAACGCTTTCTGCTGTCCTTCTGCTCATTTCAGGCCTTGTTCCAGCCTCCTTCGTGTCCTCGGCGGTAGAATCCTCGCCTGCCGTCACTTCGTCCGCAGTCCCGACCGACGCCGTCACTGCCATCGAGGCGCACTATCGGGACCTCGTGGACCTGACGGCGAAGGTCACGCAGAAGAACTTCCTCAAGTCCGTGGACAAGACCCAGACGTTCGATGGGTCCCTGTTCATTAAGAAGCCCGGCAAGCTCCGGCTCGAGTACACGAACGGCCAGGTCATCGTGATCGACGGCAAGGAAGTCTGGTTCTATTCCAAAAAGAGCGCCCAGGCGATACGCCGCACCTTCAAGGACTTCGAGCAGGCCAACATCCCTGTCGCATTCCTGCTCGGCGCGGCACATATTCGGGATGATTTCGATGTTGTTGAGCGGAAGGAGTCCGCGATCCGCAACACGTTCGATCTTACCCCGCACAAGAAAGACGCGGCCATGAAAAAGCTCGGACTCGTTTGTGACGATGGAGGTCGCATTACCGGGCTGACAATATATGATAAATCGGGCAATACGTCGTCAATAGCATTTTCGGACGTTAAGGAAAATACCGGCCTTGACGACGCGCTGTTCCGTTTCAAGGTCCCGAAGGGGACGGAGGTCATAGAGCAGTAGACAGTAAACGGTAGGCGGTAAACAGGGAGAGGCAACGAATACGATCAGGTTTTCCCCCGTTTGCTGTATGCCGTTTGCAGTATCCAGAATTCCGGAGGTTCCCATGGCCGCTGAAAATTCATTCGACGTTGTTTCCAAGATAGACATGGCCGAGGTCACCAACGCGGTCACCCAGACCCTGAAGGAGATCTCCCAGCGGTTTGACTTCAAGGGCAGCAAGTCCGCCATCACCCAGGAAAAGGACGCGTTGATCATCATCTCCGACGACGACTACAAGCTCAAAAGCGTGATCGACATCCTCCAGGGAAAGCTGGTGAAACGCGGCGTGCCGACCAGAAACCTGTCCTACGACAAAGTAGAGCCGGCCCTGGGCGGTACGGTGCGCCAGAAGGTGACGATCCAGCAGGGAATTCCCACGGACAAGGCCAAGGAGGTCGTCAAGGCCATCAAGGACGCGAAGATGAAGGTCCAGGCATCCATCCAGGCCGACCAGGTCCGTGTATCGGGGAAGAACCGCGACGACCTCCAGTCGGTCATTCAGCTCCTGAAAGGGAAGGATTTCGGCATTGAGCTCCAGTTCACGAACTACCGGAACACCTGATCGCGTAGTCACGGACCGCTCTTCTCTTTAGCCTCTCTACCCATCCTAACTGATGAATTAACCTTGGCATTTCTTGTCTAAACTGCTATAATTTGCCAATGTTGCGCAGTATGCCTGTTCAGGAGCACGCATGAGCCTTGTCGGCAGGCTGGAAGACCTTGCGCTGCCTGATATCTTCCAGATCATCAGTCTCAGCAAGAAAACGGGCACCCTCGTTGTTCGCAGCCGCAAGGGGACGGGGATGGTCGTCTTCAAAAGCGGCCAGGTGATCCAGGCTGGCAGCGACAGCATCCGCGATTCGCTCGGAAACATCCTCGTTTCGCAGGGGATGGTCGGCCAGGAGGACCTTGCCGCGGCCCTTGCCATGCAGAAGTCGGCGCCCGACAAGCCCCTCGGCATGATCCTTGCGGAAACGGGGGCGACAACCTCCAAGATCATCGAAGACGTGGTGCGCCAGCAGATCGAGGAGATCATCTACGACCTGCTCGCCTGGGAGGAAGGGTTCTTCAACTTCGAGCTCGGCGAGATCGCACCGAAGGACAAGATCGAGATCGACACGCATGACCTGCTGTTGAAGTCCGGCCTGAGCGCCGAATACCTGCTGATGGAGGGGACGCGGATCCTTGATGAAAAGCGCAAGGACCAAAAAAAGAAGGCGCCTCCTTCTCAACCTTCCCCCAAGGCCACCCCAGCCGCAAGACGTGCCGCCCCCGAAGCTCCCCTGGCGCCGAAGCCCGCTCCGTTTCAGTCTCCCCGTCCTGCCCCGGTCGTGCGCGCGAGCTACGAGCCTGCCAGGGAAGAGTTCCGCGCCAGGATCGAGACGGAAGAGCCGTCGAAGCAGCTCGCCACCCTCAAGTCGATGTTCGACGAGCTGCGGTTCCCCACGGCCACGGCCGAAGTGACGCTTCTCATCCTCCGTTATGCCAGTGAAGTGGTGAACCGCGCCATTCTCTTCATGGCGAAAAAGGACGAGGTGCGCGGCCTCGGCCAATTCGGCATCGAGTTGCCGGGCGGCAAGTCCCCTGACCAGGCAGTGAGGAATATCCGGATCCCGCTGAGCGAACCATCACTGTTCCGGAACGTTATCGAGAGCAGACGCACCTACCTGGGGCCCCTTGAGGCAAGCCGGCAGAACAGCTACTTCGTGAACGAAGCGGGAGGGCTGAAACCCGACACGGCGCTCGCCATCCCGCTGATCGTGGACGGCAAGATCGCCCTCATCGTGTACGGCGACAATCTCCCCGACCAGAAGCCCATCAGGGGCGTGGAGACCCTCGAGATCTTCATGAACCAGGCCGGCATGGCGCTGGAGAAGGCGCTGCTCGAACGGAAGCTGGCGGAGCTCCAGAAGGAGAGCAAATGAAGAACGTGCTGATCGTTGAGGATTCCAAGGCCATCCGCTCGCTGATCCGCATAGCCCTGGAAGAGGCGGGCGGCTTTTTCACCTCCGAAGCGAACAACGGGTTCGAGGCGCTCAAGACGCTGCCGAGCCGTAAATTCGACCTCATCATCACGGACATCAACATGCCGGACATCAACGGACTGGAGCTCATCGGATTCGTGAAGGCCAATCAGTCGTACCGGGACATCCCGCTCATCATTGTAAGCACCGAGAAGAGCGAGGAAGACAAGAAGCGGGGCATGGCGCTGGGGGCCATGGGCTATATCGTGAAACCGTTCCGGAAGGAAGATCTTATGGCGCTGGTGAAGAAGGCGGTGGGAGGAGCATAGTGCGGAGTTTCGAGTGCGGAGTTCGGAGTAACAACGGCAGAAGCCAGAGAGCCGGCTGGTTTGCCCATGTCCGTTCATTCCGCACTCCGCATTCCGCACTCCACACTCGACGAAGATGAAGACCGATCGTCCCATGCAGGAGTTTCTCGCGGAGGCGGAGGACATTCTGGAGTCCGCAAGCAGGAGCCTCCTTACCCTGGAAGACCAGCAAGTGGCCGGACAGGTCAATCCCGACCTCGTCAACGGCCTCTTCCGTGCGATCCACTCGTTCAAGGGCCTCGCCGGGATGTTCGGGCTCAAGGCGCCTGCAGACCTGTCGCACAAGCTCGAGTTTCTTCTGGACGAGATACGGCTTGGCAAGGTGGGTATGGGCAGCGAGACCCTGAGCGCCCTGTCGGACGTTCTGGGGCTTCTGGCGCGGCTCGTGCAGCAGAGCGGCATGGGGCAGCCCTTCGAGGACATTACCGGGGCGACAGACCTCATCGACCGCATCCTCGCCGCAAAGTCCTCGGGCAACGAGCAGTCGATCCTCTCCCGGGTCAACATCGACCTGTCCGTGCTCCAGGTCCTCACGGAGTACGAGGAGCACCGGCTGAAAGAGAATATCCGGGAGCGGAAGAACCTCTTCCTGGTCAAGGTGTCGTTCTCCTTCGCCGAGTTCGAGAGCGGCATCCGGGCCCTGACGGAAACACTGAAACAGCACGGCGAGATCATCTGCACCCTGCCGACGACGTCCGCCGGCGGGGAGGGCATCGGCTTTACCATCATGGTCGGCACCGCCAAGGGGCATGATGTCCTGTCGTCGTCGATCGCCTTGCCGAACGTCTCCCTTGAGCGGGTGCCGCGCACCGACGAAGGCGGCGCTCCGGAGGCGCGAGCGGACATAACCACCCTCAAGAGCGTCAGCAACACGGTGCGTGTGGACATACACAAGCTGGACAGTCTCATGAGCACCGTGGGCGAGCTCCATATCATCAAGGGTGAGATCGGCCGCATCGCCGCCGAGCTGCGCGGCCTGCAGGGCTTCACCGGTGACGCCGTGAACCTGTACAAGGCCCACAAGAACCTGGAGCGGCGGCTCAATGAGATCCAGGAGGGCATCCTCGACGTCCGGATGGTCCCGATCGGCCAGATCTTCACGCGTCTTGCCCAGGTGGTCCGGAACTACGCGCGGGAGGCGGGCAAGGAGATCGACCTTGAGATCCAGGGAGAAGAGACCGAGCTCGACAAGCTCATGGTGGAGGACCTTGCCGATCCGCTCATGCACCTCATTCGGAACGCCATTGACCATGGGATCGACCCGCCGGACGTGCGGAAGGCGAAGGGCAAGCCCGAACGCGGTCTCGTGCGGCTCACCGCCTTCCCCAAGGGGAACCATGTTATGATCACGGTGGAGGACGATGGCCGGGGGATCGACCTGCAGGCGGTCCTGTCCAAGGCCCGGGAGAAAGGCCTGGTGGAGGGCGAGCTTGACGCAGAGCGCAACCGGAAGGAGGTCCTGGACCTCATCTTCCTGCCGGGTATCACCACCAGCGAGACGGTGACGGAGATCTCGGGCCGCGGCGTCGGCATGGACGTGGTGAAGAGGAACGTGTCCCGGCTTTCGGGCATGATCGATATCGAGACCGAAGCGGGCGAGGGGACCATCTTCACCCTCACGCTTCCCATCACGCTGGCCATCTTCAAGGCGCTGATCATCGAGACAAGCGGGCGAAGGTTCGCGGTGCCGCTGGGTTCGGTCCTCGAGATCCTGCGGGTAACGCCGGACCGGATCGAGACCATCGAGACGCGCGAGGTGATGGCCATTCGCGACGAAACGGTGCCGCTTCTCAGGCTCACCGACGCCTTCGATCTGCCGAAGGGGGAGCAGCAGGAAAGGCTGTTTGTCATTCTCGTGGGGCTCGCCGAGCGGAGGCTCGGCCTCATCGTGGACAGGCTTCTCGGCCAGCAGGAGATCGTCCTCAAGCCCCTCGGCAGCCGTCTTGCCGATACGCCGGGGATCTCCGGCGCAACGGAGCTGGGCGACAAGATCGTCGTGCTCGTGCTGGACGTGGAGTCGCTCATTGAAGGGGCATTCAAGCGAGCGCAGACGGCGCGGGCGTAGGAGGGAGAGCGTGTCATTCGGGGATCGGCTACGAAGCCCGCATCGTCAAGCGTCTTGCGGCCATGTCTTTAAGACGAACAACGTCACCGAACGACGAAACGGGCCTCGTTACCGTTTGACGGGTATACGCGATGTATGAAGAATTTTACGGGCTGAGGGAAAAGCCGTTCACCAAGACACCGGACCCGCGGTTCCTGTACCAGAGCCGGAAGCACGCCGAGGCACTGGCGCGGCTCCAGCTCGCGGTGGAGGACCAGGACATTGTGCTCCTGACCGGCGATATCGGCTGCGGGAAGACGACCTTGTCCCGCGCGCTGATCGACGGGTTCGACGCGCGGTACCACCCGGCGCTGATCATCAACCCGAGGCTGTCGCCGATCCAGCTGCTCCAGACCGTGGCGCTTCGCCTCGGCATCGAGGAGGAGCACAGCCGGCACGGGATCCTCGAGGGGATCAACGCGAAGCTCTACGAGCTGTACGAGGAAGGCAAACGGACGGTGCTCATCATCGACGAGGCCCAGCTGATCCCGGGCAAGGAGACCTTCGAGGAGATCCGGCTGCTCACGAACTTCCAGCTCGACGACCGCAATCTTCTGGCCGTCGTGCTGATCGGCCAGACCGAGCTGAAGGCACGGCTGACGAAGCGGCCCTATCGCGCGCTCCGGCAGCGCATCGGGATGCAGTACCATCTCGGACCGCTGGACGAGCAGGAAACCGGAGAGTATGTGGCGCACCGGTTGCGCGTGGCAGGGAGGGAAGCGCCGCTGTTCGACGATGAAGCGATTGCAGCCCTCTATTATTACAGCGACGGCATCCCGCGGCTCATCAATGTGCTGGCCGGCAATGCCCTCCTCGAGGGATCCGGCCGGGATGCGGCGACCATCACCGGAGAGATCGTCGAGAACGTGGCGGAAGAGATGAGATAGACAACGTTCCCTGAACGTTGGGTTGAAAATTGAAATTTGAAATTTACAATCTTCAATTTCCAATGGAGCGAAGCGACGTGGACATCCTGGCGGCAAGAAAAAAAGCAGCAGAGCGGGCAAAGGCGGCCAAGCCGGAGAAGCCGGCGGCGGAACAGGAGCCTGCGCAGCCGGCCGCTCCGGAGGAGCCTGTTGCGGCAGCCGTTCCCCCTGCCCGGCGTGACCAGCCGGCACAAGATGCCGCACCGGAGCCATCACCGATCGTCGCGGCGGCAGCGCCGTTGCCAAAGCGGGAGGCAGAACCGGAGCCGGCCGCCCCTGCAGCGGAAACGATCGAACAGCCGGGAGAGGAGAGGGATCTCGAGATGCTCTCGTTCCTTCTCGGCAGTGAAGAATATGTCGTAGCGGTGGACCGGGTCCGGGAGGTGCTGACGCCCCGGGAGATCACCCCGGTGCCGCACGCGGCGAATTACCTCCTGGGCGTCTGCTCGCTCAGGGGGATCGTGATGCCGATCATCGACCTGAACCGCAGGCTGGGCCTCTCCAAAAGCGCCCGGGACGAAAAGTCCCGCATCATCGTGGTGAGCCTGGGTAAGGATGACCAGGTGGGGCTGTTTGTTGACCGTGTCCGGGGGGTTGTGCGGTTCGCCCCGTCCTCAGTTCAGCCCGCGCCGGAGACCGTTGAGCAGGGCGCCGGCGCGGAATTCCTGAAGGGCATCGCCCGGAAGAACGACCGGCTCTATATCCTTCTGGACGTGGAAAAAGCGGCCGGCGCCTGACAGGGACCGGCGGATGCGCTACAATGAACGATAGTATGCATAGCGCGGCCTCCGCCGCAACCAAAGGTTACGTCAAACGGTTACGATGCCCGTATCGTCAATCGTCGAACGGTAACGTAAAGGATTTGGCCGAACGACGTAACCTGTATGGACGAAACGGGCCTCGTTACCGTAACCGAACGACGAGGAACGCTAACATTCGCGCGGCCATGTCAAGTTATGAAAAGAAATAACATAAACCGGGGTTGATGGTAACGATTTCGATTCCGGCCTGTCTGCGTGCGGACACGCACAGGCAGGCTTGCCCAGGTCGGTACAACTATCAGAGGCCCTGCCTGCGAACGACAGCGGTCCCCGGATAATAATGGGAAAGTATCGCCTTATAATCAGCTCCGTTCCGCGCCATCTCCTTTGCGCCCCACTGGCAGAGGCCTATGCCGTGACCGAGGCCCCTGCCCGAGAACACCACTTCCTGGTCCATGAGCTCCGGCTCGAAAAAAATGCTGGGGATATTTGAATATCCCAGGGCGGCCCTGATCGTTTCGGACGGGACGGAGGTTGCCCTGCCCGAGTGGCGAAAAATGACATTCTTGACCCTGCCCGCCGGCGTCAGATCGCCCATCTCCACGCTGCCGATATCGGCGAGCCGGAAGCCTTCCCGGCGCAGCGCACGGATGACGCCCGCGGTGGTGAACCTTTTTTCCCATATCCCGTACTTGGATATGTTCTGGCAATCACAGTCAACGCCTTTGAGAAAGGGCTCATCAATGCCCCAGAGCTCAAGGGCGTTCTCCGTGTGGCCGCCGCAGCTGGCATGGTAGAACGCGGGAATCACCTTGTCCCGGTACGTGATGACGAGACCCTGCGTCTCCTCAACCGCCTCCGTAGCGCGTTTCCGTTCACCCCTCCTGCCCAGGTACATCTGGCTGTCCACGGTCGCGAGAATATGGTACGGCCTTCTGCCCGCGTTCTGCTTCTGGTAGAGCGCGTAGGTCCGTGATGCCACTGCCTGGGCCTTGAGCGTCTCCATTTCCCAGTCCGAGGGGATCTCCGCGGCGACCACACCGAGGAGATAGGCCTCCAGATCAAGGTCGTTGATGACCAGAAGCCTTCCGTTACTTTTCTTCCGTATCTCGATCGCGCCGCGGTATGCCTTGCCGTCAACGTTAATGTACGCTCCGGAAGACGACACGCGGACAGGTGTTTTTCCCACATCGGTAGCACGATAGACAACCGACCGTCCGGACCCGCTCCCGGAAGCGCCTGTTATCCGGAGCCCAGCAGGGGATCCCAGCGTCACGGAACGCTGGTTGTCCGCGATCGCCACACGGATGGATTCCGCAAGGGAATCTCCCGCTGGCAAGAGCAGGAACAGGGTGATACAGACCGTAGAAAAGAACGTATTCACCTGCAAATGCCATTTCCCAATGCAATGATCCCTGATGACGGAGCACTACATTGTCTGTCCTCTGTCCTCTGTCCTCTGTCCTCTGTCATCTGTCCTCTGTTGTCTGTCCTCTGCTGTCTGTTGTCTGTCATCTGCTGTCTGTCCTCTGTCATCTGTTGTTATATCGTTCCCTTTCGCTGTAGATGCACCCGCAATACTGCTGGCGGTAGAGGCCCATGGCCTTCGACTCCATGATCCCCTCGCGCCAGCCGGCCCGGAAGTCCTCGTAGTAGAACTCTACTCCGTGTTCCCAGGCCATTTCCTTGGCAACTCCCCGAATGAGATCGTGCTTCTGATACTTGCTGTACAATAATGACGTGGTGAACAGGCCGGCCCCATTCTTCCCGGCCTCGACGGCAACAGCATCGAGCCGCATCCGGTAGCACTGTTCGCAGCGGCCCGTCCCTTTGCCGGCAACGCGGACAAGGAACTCATCGAGATCATATCCGTCAGCATACGACACCGGAAGGCCCAGGCGGGCGGAAAACTCCCGTACCGTGTTCATTCGTTTTTCGTATTCGAGATAGGGATGAATGTTCGGATTATAGAAGTACCCCTGGACGTCAAACCCTTCTTCCTGTAACCGGGAAAGCGGGTAGATGGCGCAGGGAGCACAACAGATGTGGAATAATATGTTCATCGTTATACGCTGAGCCCGCTGCAGGCCTTAGATCAGGACATCCATATCAACGCCCTCAAGAATCATTCTCCTGACCCATTCCTTAAGCCAGACGTCGTAGAAATCGATGGGGTTATGATCGTCGGTCAGGATCATCCCCGGCGTGCCGGCCGGAAGCCTGTAGGGTTTCCCGAGGAACCCGTTCACACCGTTCCGGGCAAAAGGATGAACGGAAAGGCCCGCGACCGAACTCCGGTCAAAAGGCTTGAACGCGGCGTTGTACGCCAGCACCGTGATGTTCCCGCCTCCCTCGCTCGTTTCCACGGCGTAATTGGGATAGATGTCCACGTTCCGGAAGACCTTTTCAAGGGTCCTGATGATGGAGGCGGTCATGAAATTCTCGCGCTTCAGGCTGCCGATAAGATTGATCGCCAGGATGCCCTTTTCCGTAAGGCGCGCCTTGACGAGTTCCAGCGCCTCAAGGCTCAGGATGTGCCCGGGCGTCGTGTCCCCGTTGAACACATCAAGGATGATGTAGTCGTACTGCTTGGACGACGTGTTGAGGTAATAGCGCGCGTCGGCGATGATGATATCCCCGGACACGGCGAAGCCGAAATAGTCCTTCGCGATAGCCACCACGTCAGGGTCAATATCCACGATGTCGGTCCTGACGCCCCGCGCTTCGTACCAGACCGGGACCAGGCCCGCCCCCAGCCCGATGACGAGGCAGTTCTTCCCCGACGGATTGATGCCATAGGGAAGGAACTCCAGGTAATAGGCATACTCATAGACCGACTGCCGGTCGTTCACGTCCATCCCGCCCTGGATCAGGCCATCGATCATCAGTTCCCGGTGCCGTTTGTCGCCGAGGGAATAATCAACGACCTTGAGGTTGCCATAGTGCGTGTCCTTGCTGAACACCTTCGTGACCCGCGTGCCGTTCGCCATGACCTTTGAGACCGGCCCTTCCTGATGAAAGAGCAGGAGCGGCAGCACGAGTGCTGCCAGGACAGCGACCTTTTTCCGGAAGACAAGGAAATATCCGGCAGACAGCGCTATCAGCAGCGTCCCGGTGACCGTAAAGATCGCGTTGACGCCGAAGTAGGCGATCAGGACGAATCCCGTCAGCACCGTGCCCACGAAGCTCCCCACGGTCGAAATGGCATAAAACACACCGACCGTCCTGCCGATGTTCCGCATCTCCCGTGCGGCAATCCTGACCAGATAGGGAGATACGCAGCCGAGGAGGAATAACGCGGGGCCGAAGAGCGCCAGAGAACTGGCAAACGCTCCGGTACGGAGCCCCCATGACACAGTGGCCTTGAGCACCGGGCCTTTCAGCACCGGCACCAGCAGGGTAAGCACGCCCGAACAAAGGATGATGCCATACAGGTAGGCGGGTGAGGGTTTCCGGTCCGAGAGGACGCCGCCCGCCGCATATCCCGCGGCAAGGGCCACGAGGGTCACCGTGATCAGCGAGGTCCAGACAAACAGGCTCGCGCCGAAGAAAGGCCCGATAACGCGGGAGCCCAGGATCTCGATGACCATGACCAGGCCGCCGCAGATCATTGCCGTTGCGACCAGGTAATAGAAGAATGGCCGGGAGCCCTCGGCCGCCTGCGGGACGGGGCCATCACCGGTCTTTTCAGATCTTTTACGCTCTTTTTTCAATTGAGATTCCTTCAATATAATTGGGCTTTCGTATTTTAGTTAAAAAATCTGTACAAACCAGAAACAGAGAAAGACTAAGATTCGTCCGCAGATTACACAGATTACACAGATTAAAAACGACCGGCATGAATTGTGTTTTAAAGACGAAATCTGCGTCAATCGTTCGACTGAGCTCACGTCGAAGTCTGCGAAATCTGCGGATAAGTCTTTCTCCGAGCCTTTGTTTCTGTGGTCATACCTCGCCTTTTCATCTTTATTACGAATGAATGAAATAAACGGACGGTTACAGCAACCGGTCCTGTCCGGGCGCTGTTCTCTTTTTTCCGAAATACTCATAGGCAAGCTTGGTGGCCTGCCTGCCCCGGGGGGTGCGGTCCAGGAACCCCTCCTGGATCAGGTACGGTTCATAGACATCCTCCAGGGTGTCCTTCTCCTCGCCCAGGGCCGCGGCAAGGGTCTCGAGCCCCACCGGCCCCCCCTCGAACTTGTCGATGATCGCGAGCATCAGACGCCGGTCCATCTCATCGAACCCCTTTTCATCCACCTCCAGCCGCTTCATGGCGCTGATGACCGCTTCGCGCGTGATCACATCGCTTCCCGCGACCTGCGCGAAATCCCTGACGCGCCGGAGCAGACGGTTCACGATACGCGGCGTTCCCCGGGAACGGCGCGCGATCTCCACGGCGGCGTCCTGATCAATGGCGATGCGGAGCAGACCTGCCGAGCGTTTTACGATCGTTTGCAGCTCGCCGGGAGCGTAGAAATTGAGCCGGTCGATGACGCCGAAGCGGTCCCGGAGGGGCGAGGTCAACAGCCCCGTCCGGGTCGTGGCTCCTACGAGGGTGAACTGCGGAAGGTCGAGCTTGATGGAGCGGGCGCTGGGACCCTGGCCGATGATGAGGTCGAGCTGGAAGTCTTCCATGGCGGGATAGAGGACCTCCTCCACCACGCGATTCAGGCGGTGGATCTCGTCGATGAACAGCACGTCGCCGGGTTGCAGGTTCGTGAGGATCGCGGCAAGGTCGCCTGCCCGCTCGAGCACGGGACCCGAGGTCGATTTCAGGGAGACGCCGAGCTCGTGGGCGATGATGTTCGCCAGCGTCGTTTTGCCCAGACCCGGCGGGCCGCAGAAAAGCACATGGTCCAGCGCCTCACCCCGGGCCTTCGCCGCATCGATGAACACGGAAAGGTTGTCCTTGATCCGGTCCTGGCCGATGAAATCTGCGAACCGCGTCGGCCGGAGGCTCCGGTCGAGCTGGATGTCGTCTGGTTCCTGTTCCGATGTGATGATTCGTTTGGGCATATTTTTTTAGCTAGTGAAAGTCGGTTACGGTAATGGTTACGAGGCCCGTTGCGTCAGGCGTCCACCGGCAATGGCATAGACGGCTACCGCGGCCGAATCCCGATCCTGGCTTCGTCACGAAAAGACGCCTCCGAGTACGAGCAAGCATTGGTTACGAAGCCCGTTTCGGTTGAGCGCTTCGTCTTTCGTCTTTGAACTTGGACCATGCAGCAGCCAACTTATACAACTGTCTGCCGGCTTTATCGTATGCATCAATGACCTCGCTGAGAGGAAAATTCTGCACATGCGTTCCATAGATGTCCCTGCACATTTCCAATCCCACGATCGTTTCATTGCATTCTGCCATGGCGTCATCAAGGTACTTCTGGAAACCGGCCCGCTGATGGCGTTTTGCATAACCTTCGGCAATCAAGCGCGGGACCGCCTTAACAGACCTGCTGAGCTGATCTTTCAGATCATATCGCTCGGAATCAGGTAGTTTGGGAAGTGGTTCTGTCATCACCTGAATACAGACCGCATAGGTAGTCTGATACACATTGAAGTCGCGAAAGCTGGTTATTCGAACTTGTTTTTCGTTCATGGTCTCTTCCGCCGTTGCCGCCCGCCGCAAGACGATACGGGCCTCGTCACCGAAAAACGACGCCACGATCATCTTTTCATCAATATACTTAATGCTTCCCGGACCAGCTCTTCGATGCGGATGTCCGGACGGCCCTGCTGAACGTTTCTCACGGTCTCTTCCGCTACCGGCCTCTTGTACCCGAGGTTGACCAGTGCGGATACCGCGTCATCCCTGTCGCCGGAGGACGCTGTCGTGGGCAGGGGCGCCCGCGGCGATTCGTCCAGCGCGAGCTGCCGGACCTTGTCCTTGAGCTCCAGGCACATTCGCGCGGCAGTCTTCTTCCCGATGCCGGGAATGCCGCAAAGCCTGGAATCATCGGAAGAGCGGATCGCCGCCACGAGGTCCTGTACGGAGAGGCCGGACAGGACCGTCAACGCAAGCTTCGGACCGATGCCGGAAATGCCCATGAGAAGCAGGAAGACGTCCTTCTCCAGTTCCGTGCCGAAACCGAAGAGGCTGAGGGAATCCTCGCGAACGTGGGTGTGAATATGGAGAGTTACCTCTTCGCCGGGACCGGCGATGGTGTTGAGCGTGGACACGGGAACCGCCACCTGGTAGCCCACACCGGCGACGTTGATGATGACGGAGTCCGCCGCCTTGCGCTGCAGTTTTCCCGTAAGCCAGGCGATCATCGTGCTCTGCCGGCCCCCCGGATGGACGAGGGGCTCTTCAGCATCTCGCGCATCCGTGAAGAATGAATATGGCAGATGGCGGCGGCAAGAGCGTCCGCGGCGTCGGCAGGGTGCGGCGCCTTCGGGAGGTCCAGCAGGGCCTTGACCATCATCTGCACCTGTTTTTTTTCGGCCTTGCCGGTGCCCACCACCGCCTGTTTCACTTCGGCGGGAGCATATTCGAACACCGGCAGCCCCGCATTCATCGCCGCGAGGATGGCAATCCCGCGAGCATGGCCGAGCTTCAGCGCGGACTTGATGTTTTTCGATACAAAGAGGTCCTCGACCACAACGACATGGGGCTTGTACTTGGCGATGATCTTTTCCAGTTCCTCGTAGATCTTCTTGAGCCGCTTCGGAAAGGGCTGCTTCGCCGAAGGGCTGATCCCGCCCGACACCACGTGAAACAGCTTGTGGTCTTCCTCGGAAACGATCCCGTACCCGCTCGTGAGCGTCCCCGGATCAATACCCATAACCCTCATAGTTCCCCCATGATCAGACGGTCAACGGTCAGCTTATCAGACAGCAAACCAAAGGCTTTGGTCCAGTCTGTAATCTGCATATCTGTTGTCTGTTGCTTGTCTTTAACTACGCCCCCACCGCGTTCATCACTTCGTCGGGAATGTCGAAGTTCGCGTAGACATTCTGCACATCGTCGTTGTCCTCGATCGCCTCCATGAGGCGCAGCATCTGGCCCGCTTCCTTCTCCCCTTCGAGCTTCACGTAGGTCTGGGGGAGCATCGTCACTTCAGCGACCTCGAGGGGAACGCCGGCGTCTTCCAGCGCCTTCTTGACCTTCTCGAAATCGTTCGGTGGCGTGGTGATGACGAAGTTCTCATCCTCGGTCTGCAGGTCCTCGGCGCCGGCGTCGAGCGCCAGGCCCATGAGCTTCTCCTCGTCGGCCTTGGCGCGCGCCACGACGATATAACCCTTCTTGTGGAACATCCACGAAACGCAGCCGTTCTCACCCATCCCCTTGCCGAGCTTTTCCATGGTGTGCCGGAGCTCGGAGACCGTGCGGTTCCGGTTGTCCGTCATGACCTCGACGATGATCGCCACGCCGTTCGGGCCGTATCCCTCGTAGGTGATCTCCTCGTACGCCACGCCCGGCAACTCACCCGTCCCCTTCTGAATGGCCCGTTTGATATTGTCCGACGGCATGCTGACGCCCTTGGCATTGGCCACGGCGGTGCGAAGACGCGGGTTTCCGTCGGGATCGCCGCCTCCCAGTCTTGCCGCCACGGTGATCTCCTTCGTGATCTTGGTGAATATCTTGCCGCGCTTGGCGTCGATCGCGGCTTTCTTATGTTTCGTCGTTGCCCACTTTGAATGCCCTGACATGAAACCTCCTGAACGAATTGGAAATTGCAAATTGGAAATATCAAATTGTATTGAGCGGTGCATGCCGTCCGCTCTGCAATTTACAATCTGCAATTTGCTATTTACTATTTGCTATGCTGCTCGTACTGATTTACTTCTCCGCGGTGTGCAGCTCATGCTCCATGTCCTCCTTGAGCTTGGTGAAGATCATCCTGCCCGCCGCGGTCTGGAGCACGCTCGTGACCGAAACCTCTACGTTCTTGTTGATGAACTTCCTGCCGTTCTCCACCACGATCATGGTTCCGTCGTCAAGATAGGCGACTCCCTGGCCAGCCTCCTTGCCTTCTTTCAGCACGAACACCCGCATGGTCTCGCCGGGCAGGGCTACGGGCTTCACCGCGTTCGACAGATCGTTGATGTTCAGGACCGTCACTCCCTGGAGCTCCGCCACCTTGTTCAGGTTGAAATCGTTGGTGATGACCTTGGCCCCCATGCGCTTCGCGAGGGCGATGAGCTTGCTGTCCACCTCCCGGATCTTGGGGAAATCGTCGTCGGTGATCCGGACCTCCATATGACCCATCTTCTGGATCCGGTGGAGGATGTCGAGGCCGCGCCGGCCCCGGGCTCGTTTCAGCGAGTCCGAGGAGTCGGCGATGTGCTGCAACTCCTGCAGGATGAACTGGGGGATGATGATAATGCCGTCGAGAAACTCCGTTTCGCATATTTCGGCGATCCTTCCGTCGATGATCACGCTGGTATCAAGGAGCTTGAGGTTCTCGTCGACCCCTCCTTTGAAGAGTTTCTTGATGTTCGCCGGGTTGAACCGCTCTCCTTCCCGGATGCCGATGGTCACTCCCATGTAGCCGAAGAACGCATTCATGAGCAGGACCAGGAAGTTCACGATGCTCCGCTCCAGAGGCACCAGTTTCAGAGGGGCGGCAATGATATTGGCCGATGTAAGACCGATGATAAATCCCAGGATGCCGCCGATGATGACCTTGAGTGCCACACGCCGGAAAAGGAGCTCCGTCAGGATGATGCTGATGGCAACGGCAAAACCGATGACCATCCCCTCCGTCCTGCCGACCTGCTCGTCGAGCTGCATCGAGACATAGTATCCCAGCAACGTCCCGATAAAAACAAATATGATACGGATAAGAACAAGTCCCATGAATGAACTCACCTCCTTTCGGGAATCACAACTTCAATATGATTATGTTATTTCGTTTCAAGACTTGACACGCTCGCGCGAATGTTTGAACGACTTTCGTCGTTAGGTTACGGTAACGAGGCCCGTTTCGTCTATAGAAGGTTACGTTGTTCGGCCGAGTCCTTTACGTTGCCGCTCAACGCTTGACGATACGGGCATCGTAACCGATTGACGTTACCTTTGGTTGCGGCCGGGAAACCTACTCAGGCCGGATCGTCAGAAAAAGGTCTTCTCCCTTCCTGCGGATGAGAAGCAGGATCCTCTCCTTGGTCTTCAGCTTCAGGACGGCCTTCTTGTAGTCCTCGATCGTCGCGATGTCCTTCTGGTTGATCTGCATTACAATGTCTCCCGGCCGGATACCCGCCTCGAAGGCCTTGCTGCCCGGGTCGATCTTGACCACGATCACGCCGGCATCACCCTCCTTGCTACTGAAGCGCTTGGCGAGCTCGGGCGTAATTTCGCGCACGGTCACGCCGGAAAGGGCGTTGCTCTCCTGCTGGTTCTCGCCGGGTTCCTGTTCGGTCGCGGCCTCGCCCAGCTTTTTGGGCAGCTCCGCGATCGTCACCTCGACCACGGTCTCCTTCTTCTGGCGGAACAGCTTCACCTTGACCTTCGTCCCGATGGGGGTCTGGGACACCATGTTGCGGAGATGGCCGGTGTCCTCGACGTCCTTCCCGTTGAACTGGAGAAGAACGTCTCCCTGTTTGATCCCCGCCTTCTCGGCCGGGCTCTCCTTCATCACGCCGCTCACGATCGCACCCTTCAGGTCCGTTACGCCGAACTCCTCGGCGAGGTCCGAAGTGACCTCCTGAATGCTCACGCCGAGCCAGCCGCGGACAACCTTCTTGTACTTGATCAGGCTTTCCATCACCTGCTTCGCCATGCTGCTCGGGACGGCGAAGCCGATGCCCTGGTACCCCCCGGTCCGCGAAACGATGGCGGTATTGATCCCGACGAGCTCGCCTTTCGCATTGATCAGCGCTCCGCCCGAATTGCCGGGGTTGATGGCCGCATCGGTCTGGATGAAGTCCTCGTAGTCCGCAATGCCCACATTGGCGCGTCCCACGGCGCCGATGACACCCATGGTCACGGTCTGGTTCAGGCCGAAGGGGTTCCCGATGGCGAACACGATCTCGCCGGCGCGGAGCTTGTTGGAATCACCCCAGGGCAGCGCCGCCAGACCCTTTGCCTCGATCTTGATGACCGCAAGGTCGGTCTTGGGATCGGCGCCGATGAGCTTGGCCTTGTAATCCCGCTTGTTCGACAGCAGGACCTTGATCTCCTGGGATTTCTCGATAACATGGTTGTTGGTGACGATATAGCCGTCCTCGGACACGATCACACCGGAACCCAGGCTCTGCTCCTTGTGCTCTTTCGGAACGTTCTGACGGGGAGCCTGGTCGCC
>CAYILT010000030.1:0-18823 GCA_964364055.1 uncultured Nitrospiraceae bacterium
CGATTCCACCGGAGAACTTCAGGCCCCCACCGACATCCTCTGGTCCCTGGCCATGTTGAGCGTCCTCATCATGCTGTGAGCCATCACATCTCTACCCGCGTCACCACGCCATGCAGTTTGTTCGCCGGGAGTTTGAAGAACTGCACGATGTTCGGCGTCAGTTTTTTGATGATCGAGAACGCCTGCCAGCAGATGTTCGTTGCCGTGATGTCTTCGACGCCATAGAAGATGGTCTTCTCTTTGATGTCAGCCCCCCGAAGGATCTCTTCCACATCGGGGATCTCCATGTAGCCCATCTGGATCTCGAACGACCGGAGCCCGGGGGCGAGCTCCTCCTTGAAGTAGCCGGTCACGCCGAACGGGTCGTCCCGCCGGACGATGGAGACGATGATATTGTCCTCATAGAGGATGTTGTTCTTGAACATGGTGTGAACGATATAGGGAGGGATCTCCTTCGCGTCCTTGGCGAAGAAAAGGGCCGTGCCGCTGATCTTGTTCACCGCCTTGTAGATCTGATTGTAGCTGAGCAGGAACACGTCCAGCGGCAGCGGCTGGAGCGCGTTATAGAGCTTCTTTTGACCGCGCGTGTACAGCATGATCATGCCGAACGGGATCGCGGCGATGATGAGCGACCAGTACCCGCCGTGGGGGATCTTGTAGGTGTTGGAAACAAGGAAAGCGATGTTCACCACGGTCACGAAGCTCGAGACGGCGGCGTGCCAGTATTTTCCCCGTCGCAGGAATATCCAGGTCATCATGAATCCGGTCAGCGTCATGGTGCCGGTGACCGCCAGGCCGTAGGCGGCCGCAAGGTTGCTCGACTTCTGGAACTCGAACATGATGAACAGCACTGCCAGCAGCAGAAACCAGTTGACGAACCCGATGTAGATCTGCGACTGGCGCTCGCGGGAAGTGTAGTCGATCCTGAACATGGGCATGACCCGGGTGGCGATGCCCTGGTACACAATGGAGAACATGCCGCTGATCATGGCCTGGGACGCGATGACCGTAGCCATGATGCTGAGCACCAGGAAGGGGATATAAAGCGGCCGGGCCTGACTGAACACCATTTCGAAGAGCACGTTCTTGGCATCGGGATGGGTGATGACGAACGCGCCCTGGCCCAGGTAGTTGATGACCAGCGCAAAGAACACGAAGTACCATGCACGAACAATGGGCGCCCTTCCCAGGTGCCCCATGTCGGCATAGAGCGCCTCGCCTCCCGTGGCGCAGAGGATGACCTCGGACAGGACGAAGAACCCGGCTATGCCGTTCTCGATCAGGAAATTGACGGCATAGTACGGATTGACCGCCTTGACGACGGACGGAGCGTGGACGATGGAACCGATGCCCGAAAACGTGAGGGCCGCGAACCAGACGATCATGATCGGTCCGAACGCCCCAGCCACCTTTTCCGTGCCCTTTTTCTGCACCGAGAAGAGGGCAATGGCGATGAGCCCGGCGATGACGATCAAAACCCACTGTTTGGTCTCTTCGAGCCCCGGGATCAGGAGCAGACCTTCCACGGCGCTCAGGATACTGATGGCGGGCGTGATGACACCGTCACCGATGATCAGGGAAATGCCGATGAAAGACAAGAGGGTGACGAAGGCAACCTGCCTGCCGGACCTGAGAAGAGGAACAAGGAGCTCACGGAGCACGATGGTCCCGCCTTCGCCCCGGCGGCCGAGGCTCATGGCAAGCCAGGCGTATTGGACCGTAACGAGAAGGATAAGCGTCCAGACGATAAGCGACAGGACCCCGATCACATGGTCCTCGGTCGGCTTGGTCAACAGGAAAATGACCGTAAGCGTGTAGATCGGGCTCGTGCCGATATCGCCGAAGACGAGACCGAGCGAATGGATGATCCCCCGGAAGGGGGGTTTTTTCTGCGTCATGGTTTGCTGGCCGACTCTTGCGTCTTCAGATACTGGAAAACCTGGATGCGGCCGTTAAGCTGATCAGCAACGTATATCCGGTCGTTCTCATCAATGGCGATCCCGGCCGGGAGATGAAAATACCCCGGCTGTGGCCCAAGCTGTCCAATGAAAAGAAGGACATTCCCCTGAGGATCGAATATCTGAACGTTGCTGAAAGCGGCATCGGTCACGTATATGTGGCCCTCGGAATCAAGAGCTATCCCCTTGGGATTGGCGAACATCCCCGGACGGTCGCCAACCGCTCCAAACTTGGACAGAAACCTGCCTTCCGCGGTGAAGATCTGTACCCGGAAGTTTCCCGCGTCAAGCACGTAGACATCGCCGTTGGCGCCAACCGTAATATCGAGCGGGATATTGAACTTCCCGTCAGCGCTTCCCCGCTCTCCGAACTCAAAGAGACGGGTGCCATCAAGTCCAAGGACCACGACACGATGGCCCTCACGGTCCACCGCGTACAGCCGGCCCAGGGCCTCGTTGAGCGCCACGGCCACCGGCTTGCTCCCTTTGAGAATGAACGCCGTCCGATAGACTCCCTCGGGACCATAGACGGCTACCCTGGCCCCGCCGGTGTCCGCGACATAGACGGTTCCGGACCGGTCCGCCACGGCGGACGCAGGGGTGACCAGGGCGCCTTCCTCGCCCAGGACCCGAAGTCTCTTTTTCACCAGATCGAAGATCAGCACCCTCCGCAGGGCAATGTCTGAAACAAGGAGATTGCCGTGCCGCGTACGAACGCCATAGGGTCTGGCCATATTGTCCGCGTATTCCTTGCCGAAGAGCTTTTCCTTCAGCGAGTAGACACGGCCGATATCGTCCTCGGTGTAGATCGACTGGATATATTTTATTTTCGGGGGATCAGGGGGCAGCGGCCAGAAAAGGTTGTCCGGCTCCGGAGACCGGGGGGGAGGACCGCAGGAAGCAAGGAACATCAATGCAAGTGCCGCAGCAACCGATGGGTACGTGCTGAGACGCGTCGTGTTCGAAATCATTTTATGAATTGATAGACCTGGATACGGCTGTTGGTTTGATCTGCAATATAGATAGTGTCACGCTCATCGATGAAAAGACCCAGGGGGGTCCAGAAGTCACCGCTCAGATTTCCGGTCTTGCCCCAGGTCTTCAGAAAACTGCCGTCGGATTCAAAGATGAGGATATTGTTATTGACGCCGTCCGTCACATAGATATGTCCCGCCGAGTCCACGGCAATCCCCCGGGGCCTGATCGAGTCGCCGACGCCCCCGCGAGACAGGGGGAACTTCCTCAAGAACTTCCCGTCGGGATCGTAGATGGATACCCGCCGGGACTGGCTGTCGAGCACATGGATCCGCCCCTCCTGGTCGATGGCGATCCCGGCTGGAGACTTGAGCCGCTGATCCGTTTTTCCGTCGTCGCCGATATCAAAAAGACGGTCTCCCAGCATCGTAAAGGTTTTGACCAGATGCGCATGGGAATCTGCGATGTAGATACGGTTCCTTCGCTTATCGATTGCGATGCCCGTGGGATAGGCAAGGTCGCCTGTTTTCCCGAACACCAGAAGCAGCGCTCCGTTCCTGTCGTAGCCGAAGACCTTCCCCTGCTGGGCGTCGGCGACGTAGATGACGTTCCCGGCGTCCACCGCGATGCCCAGCGGATTCAGGAGCTTGCCTTCAGCGGGCGGAATCGGGACGGCAAGGATGCTCGCCGTGCGCTCGCCCCGGTCGAAGATGAAGACGCGGGGGGGCTGGGTCTGATCAGTCACATAGACGCGGAACGCGTCGGCGAACACACTGTTCGGCCGCTGGAGGGTCGTCGGGGTGCCCGCCGTGTGGACGACGTCACGGAAGCTTTCTCCGCGGAGGCTGGCCTGGTTCCTGAGCGTCTCGACATAATTGATCCGAATATGCTTATCGTCCTGGCCGGGCGCACCGGGATCGTCCTTGCCGGTAATAAAAGCACAGCTTGCGCTGCTCATCGCAATGAGCATGGTCGTTATGAGAAATCGGTAGCGGATCATATCAATACTATTGTCTGCAATTACAGTGTACAGTGAATCAGTATACCACAAAACGCCGTCTTCGGGATATCACTTTTTGGCGTGGCAGTATTTGCACATCTCATACTTGTTCCGCACGTCGAAGCCCAGCAATTCCTTCGTTCGAGAGCTGTGCGGTGAATGGCAGCTCACGCAGGAAAGGCGCTTACCCGGCCGTGATGGATCGGGCCATTTTTCCGTGGGATGGGAGACCCCATGGACGAAGCCGGCGATCAGGTGCACGCCTGTTTTTTTCTCGGCATGGCAGGTCGTACACAGACGCCAGGACTGTTTGCGGGTCCATGATGAGTAGTTGCTGGCATGGGGATCATGGCAGAGGGTGCACTGACCCGCCTCTGCGGGACCATGCTTTACGGGGTTGGCAAGCAAGTTCCTATGGCACTTTTCGCAGGTTTCTTTGACGGTAAGACCGGGTTTGAACGGCTTTTCCGGATCGAAGGACAGTCTTTCGTCCTTTTGACCGATCTTGAACGAGAGATTCACTGCCGGGCTTACCGGAACGGGGATCACTTTCCCTTTCTTAACGATGAATGACAGGGTCTCCTGGAAATTGGCGCCGAAGTCCCCGAGCTGCCAGGTCAGATCATTTCCTTTGACCTGCGGGTCCTTGATGGCGCCGCGAAACACTCCGCTCCCCTGCATATAGAGAAACCCCTTCGGAAGACTTTCCCTGACTGCCAGTTTTCCGACAGCCGCGCCCCGCTGATAGCTCATGGTAACGACCACCCGCTCCCGGTCTTTGAGGACCGGAAGCTTCATGCTGTTCTTGATCTTGACGTCAGGCGGATAGGCGACGAGCTCAATGCGATTGTTGAGTTCCCTGCCCTCTTTGTTCGTATTGGGCGCCTTCGGCAGGGTACTGCCCATGCCGGCGGCCGCGACGCGGTCCTTCCCGGTGACACCGTAATCCTTCAGAAGTTTTACTATGGCCTTTGCCCTCGCCGCGGTCAGTTGAGCGTCGTTCTTGAATCCTTTCGTCTTTCCCTTTACCGGCGGCAGATGGCCGGTATCTACATGGGCCTCGACCCGCACTTTGTCAGCCGGGTTCAATTTGATAAATTCCAGAAAATCCTTGAAAAGCTCCCGCTGCTGTTCACGCTTTTTTGCCAGTTCCTCCGCCTTTGCCTTGTTAAACTCCTCCCGCTTCTTTTTATTCTTGCTGTCCTTCTTGCTGAGCTGCAGCGTAGACGTTTCGCTCACGAACAAGGCCGACTTGGGCTTGAACAGAACGTCGGAGGACAGGGTGAACACGGCTGGCTCCACGGACTGTATCGTTTTGGTGACCGTCCACGGATTGTAGGATATGAACTGGTACTTCACCGGATAGAGCTCGGGGTTATGGCATGACAGACAGTTCCAGACCGCCGCCGGCCCGTGGATGTGCCTGCCGGCCGGGATTTCGCGGTGGCAGGAATAACAGAGCATTTCCTCGGGCTTCCCCTGTTTGAAGTCCTTCGGCTCGGCCTCAAGACGGTGACACCCCGAGCACTCGCCTTCCTGCTCCCGTGAATGGAAGTACTGTGCCGTGAATTGCGGCGGCGTAACCGCGAAGTTCCCCTCCCGGTTAAAAACCGTAAGGGAGCGTGACAGGACCTGAGTATACTTCTTTTTTGCGGTTTCCTTTGTTTTCTCTTTTTCCCGGTCTTTTTCCTTTTCCTTGTCCGGCGCCGGAACGGCAACGAGGACCCTGACCGTGATCGTATTGGGCCCCGTATCCAGTGCAAGGCCCTGTACTGCGTGACGGCCGGTGGATGTGTCGATCACCGGATATTCGGTGCTTCCCACCACCACCTGGAGAAAAGGCGCCGTTGACCAGTCGGTCGCGGGATCAACGACGAGATTGACCTTTTTCCCGACCAGGGAATTATGCTTCGGATAGAGGATGGAGATCGAGGGGGACGCCGCCGGCTGGGCCGCCGAGAATGAGTACGTAATGAGAATCACGGCAAGCGCAATTGCCGCCGCTGTCATGATGGACCATGGTCTGTTCAAATTATTCCCCCGACATCGGTTCGCTGGGTTTTATCGAGAATTTCCTGCCATTTCCTGCCCGGAGAGGATCGCCGGATACCACCTACCGGTTGTACCGTTTTTCCCCATGACACCCCGGCGCACAGGTCCCGCCGTTCTTGCCCTGCGTGAAGTTCATGGGCATCGCCCACCCGCTGAATCCCACGAATTGTTTCACATGTGCCTGCTGTCCGCTGTCCGCGTGCACCTCGTGACAGGCCTTGCACGTCCGCCCCTTGTTGATCTTGTTCACGTGAACGAAATGAAGGTTCTGTTCCCCATCGCGGAACCCCGTGGCCGTCTTCGTGACCCGCTCGGTGAATGCCGCCTTATCGTGGCATGAGAAGCACAACGCATACTTCCCCTCGGAGAAGGATGCGTAGAACTCCGCCGGATAGTACTTCACCAGGATCCTCCAGTAGTCCGAGCCGTGCGGATTATGGCACGATACACAGTCGTTGCCCTTCAGAGGACCATGGGTGTTCTTGTTCGCCTCCAGGAACGCCTTCATATTCATGATCTTGCCCTTGCCGGTCTCCAGTTCCTTGTCATGGCAGGCAAGACACAGCGCCATCTGAGCGGTGACGAGGAGCCGCGGCTGATCGGAGAAATGCGGATCATGGCAATTGCGGCAGCTCTTCTGATCGGCCATGGGCCCGTGCTTGGTGGCGGCCCGCTGACGCAGCATCACCTCATTGGGATGACAATTTGAGCAGAGCTCCGGGACCGGAGCGGTCAGCATGGCCTTCGAGGACGAGCCATGAGGATTGTGGCACTGGATGCACGACTGCTTCACAGGATAGTGAGCGACCTTTTTGGTTTTGAGGCCCTCTTCCTTATCGGGATGACACTGGAAACAGAGGGCGTTCCCCTCCTTGACCAGTCGCTTGGGAAAATCGCTCTGATGGTTGTCATGGCATCCGGAGCAATCCCCCGCCGCCACCGGCGGGTGCAGGACCGCATGCTTCACGATGCTGTCCGGGTGACACTGAAAACAGATGTTCGGCATTGAATCCTTCAGCATGCCTTTGTTCGGCGACTGATGGGGATTATGGCAGGACGTACAATCCCCCCCCTGGATCGGCGCATGGACCACTTTTTTCTTGTTCTTGGGCTCATGACACATGGCGCAAAGGTCCGCCTGCGGCTGAACGAGGGAGATGACAAGGTTCCCCGGATGCTTTGTCTTCTTTAGAGGGTCATCAGCGGCCTGATGACAGGTCGTACACATGCCTTCCTTTACGGGATTATGGACGACCTTATCCTTGCCCATGGTGACGTGACACTTGGTGCTGACACAGCTCTCCGCGGCTGCAGCTGTCGAGGTCTGGGCCGTACTATGACCGGGAAAAGAAAAAATAATGAGCAGGAGTTCGAACAACCCGACCAGAGAAATCGTTCCGACCGCATGTTGTTTCCGCATATTTGTTTAACTCCTTGATGTTCAAGGTAAAATAATAACAGGCAATTAGTATATATTTGCAATAAACATGCCCCTTAAGTAAAGCCGGAGCATGAGATAACTAACTGATTATAATAACTAATATGATATATAAAATAAGTTGCTACGGGAATAATGAGCATATACGCTCAAGAAGTGTTCATAAGCGCTCTTAGCACAAGAAATTCAGAGGAACATCTGAAAGGTCACCGGGAAGCAACCTGCCCTTTGAAGTTTCTCCGCACCAACGTGGATGCCAGGGTGATCTTCGGCGTGAACGGCCCATACCGCGTGCTCATGCCCGCTCTCGTCGCCCTCAGATCAGCCCAAACCGTTTCATCCTCCGTCGAAACGCGTCGCGGGGCATCTTGAGCAGCTGCGCCGCCCGCGTCTGGTTGTCACCCGCCATCTGCAGTGCCTTCTTGACCAGGGCGTGCTCGACATCCTCAATGGATATCCCCGTCTCGGGTATGACGAGGCAGTCCAGTGAGATGGCGGATTCAGGATGCAGAACCGGTACGGTCCCGGACTCCATGATCTCCTGGGGAATATGCTCCGAAAGGATCTCGTGTTCGACATCGAAGATCATGGCGCGCTCTATGACATTCTTGAGCTCCCTGACGTTCCCCGGCCAGTTGTAGGACAGCATCACCCGCTCCACGTCCTTGGATATCCCCTTTACACTTTTGTGGCATTCACGGCTGAAATAATCCGTGAAATGCCGGGCCAGGAGAAGGACATCCTGTGCCCGCTCCCGGAGCGGCGGCAGAAGGATGGGGACCACCTGAAGACGGTAGTAGAGGTCCTTCCGGAACCGGTTGTCACTCCTTGCACTCGAGAGGTCCTGGTTCGTAGCGGAAATGACCCGCACATCCACCTTGATATCCTTGACCCCCCCCACCCTGCGAAAGGTCTTTTCCTCGAGAACGCGCAGGAGCTTGGCCTGCATGCTCAGGTCCATGTCGCCGATCTCGTCGAGGAACAGGGTGCCGCCGTCGGCAAGCTCGAAAAGCCCTTTCTTTGCCGACTTGGCGTCGGTGAACGCTCCTTTCTCATGGCCCATGAGCTCGGTCTCAAGCAGCGTGACCGGCAGCGCCGCGCAGTTTATGGCCATGAAAGGCTTGTCGGCCCGCGCGCTGCTGTAGTGGATCGCCTTGGCCACCAGTTCTTTCCCCGTACCGCTTTCACCCTGGATAAGCACCGTCGTCGCATCGCTCTTGGCGATCTTGAGGATGAGGTTTTTCACCTGCACCATCTGGTCGCTCTCTCCGATGATCGTGTCAACCTTGTCCCGTAAGTGCTTTACCTGGGACCGGAGGGACCCCGCCTCCAGGGCCTTCCGGATAACAAAGGTGATCTCTTCGAGGTTGAAGGGCTTGCTGATATAGTCATAGGCGCCCAGCTTCATCGCCTTGACCGCTGTTTCCACAAGCCCGTACGCGGTGATCATGATGACCATGAGTCCCCGCTCCGGTACGTTCAACTTCTCCAGGAGCTCCAGGCCCGTCATCTCCGGCAGGCGGTTGTCCAGAAGGATGAGATCAGGGGCCTCCTCACTGATGAGCTCGAGCCCCTTTTCCGCGGAGTCCGCGGTCATCACCTCGAACCCTTCCTTTGCCAGGTGCTGTTCCAGGGTCCAGCGGATCAGCTTTTCATCGTCAATGACCAGGATCTTCTGCGACATGGTTCATACACTCCTTGTTCCTACCCGCTCACGGGAAAAGGGAGACTGATCGTGAAGGAAGCGCCCCGTCCCGGCGTGCTCATCACGCTGATCTCCCCGTTATGCTGCTCAACGATCCTCTGGGTAATGGCCAGGCCCAGCCCCGTACCCTGCTGGCGCGTCGTAAAGAACGGACTGAATATTCTGCCCAGGTTCTCCGGTGAGATCCCCTCGCCGGTGTCCGAGAAGATGATCTTGATGGCGCCCGGACCTTCTCCCTCCGGCGGATCCATCCGGGTTTCAATGGAAAAACCGCCGCCCGCCGGCATGGCCTTGATGGCGTTCAGGGAGATGTTCAAAAAGGCCTGTTGTAACAGGTCGGGATCCAGAACGAGCCAGGGCAGTCCCGTACTAAGCTTCCGCTCCGCTGCGATCCCATGCTTTGCGAACTGCGGAGAGAGAAAATCAAGGAGCTTGGCGATGAGCTCGTTGACATCCACGAGGGTCATCTTGGGTTCCGGCGGCCGGGCGAAGGAGAGGAGGTTTCGGACGGCCTTGTCCATGCGCTCCACCTGGGAAAGCACTTCGTCCAGCACGGCCCGCTTCGGTTCCCCCGGCGGCAGGTCCTTTTTCAGCACCTGGATCACACCGGCGATCCCCGCAAGCGGGTTCTTGATCTCGTGCGCGATGCCGGCCGCCATCTCGCCGATGGACGCCAGGCGGTCAGCCCGCTTCATCTGCTCGTAATGATATCGTTCCACGCGCCGGCGCGCCCGCTCCAGCTTGGACAAGAGCGAATTGAACGCCTCGCCCAGCCGTCCGATGTCGTCGGAGCTCTTCACCTGCACCCGCGCCTCCAGCCCCCGCTCGGCACGCTCCATGGTGGAGATCAGGTCCTGAATCGGGTCCGTGACGAACCTGGTCAGGAAGAGGCCCAGCGACAGGGCAAGCGTCGCGGTGATGCCGAAGGCCCAGAGGATCATGGTCTTACTGAGCTCGCCGACCTTCTCCTGCGTCTGCGCCATGGACACGTCCACGGACAGGATGCCGTTCAGCTTCGCCTTGGAGCCGTGACAGTGGATGCACCGTTCCGTGTTCTCGATGGGGAACAGCACGGAGAAGACGCCCTCGTCGCGGCGCTTGATGGGCCGCTTGAACTTGCCCTCCAGGTACCATTTCTGCGTAGTTGCGTCCACTTTTCTGCCGATGAGCCCGGGCTTCGAGGATTTCAGGATCACGCCGTTGAGGCTGAAGATCTTCAGCTCCTGAATATTGTGATAGGTCCCGACGGCTTCAAGGATATGCTGGACCTCTTTGCTCTTCCCATCGAGCATGGCGTTGTCCAGGCTCTTCTCGATCGTGTTGGCAATGATCAGTACGTTGTCCTCAAGGGCGGCCTCCATCTGGGACCGCTGGTACCCGATGTTGATCCACGTGCCGGTCCCGATAATGACCGCCAGAATCGCGGACACCGCCAAAATGATCTTGCTTTTCAGGCTCGAGACGAATCTCATTCCACCCTCACCTGTCCCACCAGCTCTTTGACGCTGCCGATGCCTTCCCGCGTCAGGAACGCTTCAATGTCCCGGATGATGTCGAGTGTTGCGCGGGGATTGACGAAGTTCGCCGTCCCCACGGCCACGGCCGAAGCTCCGGCAAGGATGAACTCCAGGGCGTCTTCATGGGTCATGATGCCGCCCATGCCGATGATAGGAAGGTCCACCGCTTTTGCCGCCTGCCAGACCATGCGAACAGCGACCGGCCGGATCGCCGGTCCCGATAGGCCGCCGGTGCGGTTCGCCAGCCTCGGCCTTCTGCTCCGGATGTCGATCGCCATGCCGAGGAGCGTGTTGATGAGCGAAAGCCCGTCGCACCCCGCATCCCGGGCCGTTTTCGCGAACGCGGTGATGTCCGTCACGTTCGGAGAAAGTTTGGCGATGACCGGCAACCGGGTGGCCTTGCGGACCGCCGAGAGCAGTTCGAAGGCCGCCTTGAGATCGGCGCCGAACACGATGCCGCCGGCCTTCACGTTGGGGCAGGATATGTTCACCTCGAGGCCCGACACCCCGGGGACCCCGTCGAGCCGCTCGGCAACGCCGACGTAATCCTCAAGGCTGTAACCGAATATGTTCACGAGGACCGCGGTATCATAGTTCCGGAGGAACGGAAGCTTGTCCCGGAGAAATACGTCCACGCCGGGATTCTCAAGTCCGATGGCGTTCAGCATGCCCGACGGCGTCTCCCAGATGCGCGGCGGCGGATTGCCGCTGATCGGCTTGAGCGAAATGCCCTTCACGATCACGCCGCCCAGCCGGTTCAGATCGATAATATCGGCAAACTCCTCGCCGTACCCGAAGGTCCCCGACGCGGTCAGCACGGGGTTCTTGAGCTTGATCCCGGCGAAGTCGATGGAGAGGTCGGGTTTGGTCCCGCGAGTCACCGGTTTCCCGGACTTTACTTTCTTGTGTTCCGCACTCCGCACTCCGCACTCCGCACTCGTGTGATTATTTCCGCTGCAACACCGGAAGCACAACACGGTCCTTCCAGTCGATATCGCTTGAAAGAAACACCGGCCCTTCCTTGCATACACGCTTGTACCCGCCCGCCTTCATGGACACCGAGCAGCCCATGCACACTCCCAGGCCGCAGGCCATGCGCTCCTCCATCGAGACGTAGCAGGGAATGGAATGTTCCGCCGCGAGCCTGCTCACCGATGCGAGCATGGCGTGGGGGCCGCAGGCATAGATGACCGGCGCCTCGCTGCCGGCGGAACGAGCAAGATAGCCTGCCAGGGAATCGGTCACGAAACCACAGGCCCCCCGGCTTCCGTCCTCGGTGGCGTAATGAATGGCTTTTGTCCGTGAGCGGAGGTCCTTCATCACCGCGGCAGGCGGCAGGCAATCCTTGTCCCGGGAACCGACAAAAAGGCGCGCCTGTTTTCCGTACCGGGCGGCGAAATAGAGGAGCGGAGGGAATCCGCTGCCCCCGGCCACCAGGAGAGGTGTTACCGCCTTGTCCGGGACCGGGAAACCGTTCCCGAGCGGACCGAGCACGGAGAGCATCTGTCCCGGCGTAACGCGAGTGAGCAGGGACGTTCCCCTCCCCGCAACGCGGTAGTACAATTCTATGGACCTTTTCGTGATGACCGAGGAAATGCCGAAGGGACGTGCGAGCAGCGGGTCCAGGTTCGCCGAGACCCTGAGCATAATGAAGTGGCCGGGAGCCGCCGCCGCGGCCAGGGCCGGCGCCAGCAGCACAAGGCGGTAGTATCCCCTCCCCGCGGGGCGGTGCAGGAGGACCTTTGCCTGGTGCAGTTTATTCGATGGCAATCTCGATCTCCTGGATTTCGTATTCCACGGTCTTGGCGGGTGTTTTGATCGTTACGATATCGCCGACCTTGTGCCCGATCAGCGCCTTGCCCACCGGCGATTGCACGGATATTTTCCCTTTTTTAAGATCCGCCTCTTCCTGGCCGGTGAGCGTGTATTTTTTCGTTTCTCCGGAATCGGTATCAGCGAGCGTAACCGTTGCCCCAAACACCACTTTCTCGTTCGAAAGCTTCGAGACATCGATGATCTGGGCGTTGGCAAGCTTATTCTCCAGATCGCGTTTCTTGGCGTCGATGTGCCCCTGGCGTTCCTTTGCGGCGTGATACTCCGCGTTCTCCGAGAGGTCTCCGTGCCCTCTTGCCTCCTCGATGTCCCTGATGTTCCTGGGACGATCGACCTTGAACAGATGGTCAAGTTCCTTCTTGATCTTCTCGTAGCCCTCTTTGGTCATGGGAACTTTATTGTTCATCGCTGTTGATACTCCTGAATTGATCTCACCTGGATCGGATTTGCCCTGAGGGCCTCGATGCCGCGCACCGCCGCTTTTGCGGCGGACATGGTCGTGAAATACGGGATGCCCTGCGTCAGCGTCGTCCGGCGGATGGAATAGGAGTCCTTCTGGGACTCCGCGCCGTACACGGTGTTGATCACCAGGTCGATCTGCCGGTCCTTGATGCTGTCAACGACATGGGGTCTTCCTTCGAACACCTTGTTCACGGTCTCCACGGCAATGCCCCGCTTTTTGAGATAATCCGCCGTACCGCGCGTGGCCACCAGGGAGAACCCGGCCCGCTCCAGACCGGCGGCCACCTCGTACGCAGCCGGTTTGTCCTTGTCCTTCACGCTGATGAAGACCCGTCCCGACACCGGCATGGAGTTCCCCGCCGCGATCTGGGACTTGGCGAAGGACATGCCGAAATCGGCGTCGATCCCCATTACTTCACCGGTGGACTTCATTTCAGGACCGAGGAGCGTGTCCACTCCCGGGAACTTGGCGAAGGGGAACACCGCTTCCTTCACGGCAATGTGCTTGATGGTCACTTCCTTCGTGAACCCGAGTTCGGCAAGCGACTTGCCGCCCATGACGCGCGCCGCGAGCTTGGCAAGCGGAACACCAATGGCCTTGCTCACGAACGGTACGGTCCGCGAGGCCCGGGGATTCACTTCGAGGACATAGATAAGGCCGTCCTTCACCGCATACTGGATGTTCATGAGCCCCACGACGCCGAGATCGAGCGCCAGCGTCTTGGTCTGTTTGACGATCTCCCTGATGATGTCCGGCGGAAGAGAGAACGGCGGAAGCGAGCAGGCAGAGTCGCCTGAGTGGACCCCGGCCTCCTCGATGTGCTCCATGATGCCGGCCACAACCACGGCCTTCCCGTCGGAGATGGCGTCCACGTCGATCTCCACGGCGTCCTCGAGATAGCGGTCCACCAGGACCGGGCGGTCCGGCGAGGCCTTCACCGCGCGGGTCATGTAGTTCCGGATGCTCTCCTCGTCGTAGACGATCTCCATGGCCCGTCCGCCGAGCACGTAGGACGGCCGCACCATCACGGGATAACCAATGGCGTTCGCCGCGGCCACGGCCTCGTCGCAGGACACGGCCGTGCCGCTCTCGGCCTGCCGGAGACCCAGCCGGTCCAGGAGCTCCTTGAACCGTTTCCGGTCCTCGGCCCGGTCGATGCTGTCAGGCGACGTGCCGAGGATGCGCACGCCCAGCCTCTCAAGAGGCACCGCCAGCTTCAAAGGCGTCTGGCCGCCGAACTGAACGATGACACCCATCGGCCTTTCGCGTTCTATAATATGGTAAACATCTTCGAGAGTCAAGGGTTCGAAGTACAGGCGGTCCGAAGTGTCGTAGTCCGTGCTGACGGTCTCGGGGTTGCAGTTCACCATGATGGTCTCGTACCCGTCCTCTTTCAGCGCGAAAGCGGCGTGGACGCAGCAGTAGTCGAACTCGATGCCCTGGCCGATGCGGTTCGGCCCGCCGCCCAGGATGATGATCTTCTTCCGGTCCGTCGGTTCCGCTTCGCATTCCGCCTTTCCCTCCAGCTTCCCGCCTTCCGCCTCATTCCGCACTCCGCACTCCGCACTCCGCACTTGATAAAACGGTTTTTCATAGGTCGAATACAGGTACGGCGTATGCGCCGCGAACTCGGCGGCGCAGGTGTCCACCTTCTTGAATACCGGCATGATGTCCAGTTCCTTCCGCGCCTTTCGCACGGCGTCCTCGGTCGTGGTGAGAAGTTTCGCTATGCGGCGGTCGGAAAAACCATACTCCTTGGCAATGCGAAGCGGGTGGTCGAGTGCGGGAACTCCGTCAGAGAGGATCGACGCGCCTTTTCCCTTCAGGTCCATCTCCATGTCCACGATCTGCTTGATCTGGTGGAGGAACCAGGGGTCGATCTTGGACAGGTTGAATATCTCGTCCACGGTCATGCCGGCGCGAAATCCGTCGGCAATGTACCAGAGCCGCTCCCAGTTCGGCACGCTGATCTTCTGCCGGATATCGGCGAGGCCCGTGTCAACGTCCCCGTCCCGTTCGCGGCGCGACTCCAGCCCATAGCGGTCGATCTCGAGCGACCGGAGCGCCTTCTGGAGCGATTCCTTGAAGGTCCTGCCGATGGACATGGCCTCGCCCACGGACTTCATCTGCGTGGTGAGCGTGGCGTCGGCCTGGGGAAACTTTTCGAAGGCGAACCGGGGATACTTGGTGACGACGTAGTCGATCGTCGGCTCGAAGGAGGCCGGCGTGGCCTTGGTGATGTCGTTCAGGATCTCATCGAGCGTATAGCCCACGGCGAGCTTGGCCGCGAACTTGGCGATGGGAAATCCAGTTGCCTTGGACGCCAGCGCCGAGCTCCGCGAAACGCGGGGGTTCATCTCGATCACGATCATTTTGCCGTTCTTCGGATCGACGGCGAACTGGATGTTGGAGCCGCCCGTGTCCACGCCGATCTCCCGGATGATCTTGAGCGACGCGTCCCGCATGATCTGGTATTCCTTGTCGCTCAGGGTCTGGGCCGGGGCCACCGTGATGCTGTCGCCCGTATGAATGCCCATGGGGTCGAGGTTCTCGATGGAGCAGACGATCACCACGTTGTCCCTGGCGTCGCGCATCACCTCGAGCTCATACTCTTTCCAGCCGACCGCGGACTCCTCGACCAGCACCTGGCGGACCGGGCTCGCGTCCAGGCCACGGGTGATCAGCTCGGTGAATTCCTCCCGGTTATAGGCGATGCCGCCGCCCGTGCCGCCGAGGGTGAAGGCGGGCCGGAGAATGGCCGGGAAGCCGACCATCTCAAGGATCTCGTAAGCAGACTCCATGCTCGTGGCGAACCCGCTCCTGGGCACCGAGAGACCGATCTTTTCCATGGCCTTTTTGAACAGTTCGCGGTCCTCGGCCTTTTTGATGGCCGGCAGCTTCGCGCCAATGAGCTCGACCTTGTATTTTTCCAGCACGCCCGTTTCCGCAAGGGCCACCGCGGTGTTCAGCGCGGTCTGTCCGCCCATGGTCGGGAGCAGGGCGTCCGGCCGCTCGCGCTCGATGATCTTCTCGACGAACGCGGGCGTGATCGGCTCGATGTAGGTCCGGTGCGCCAGCTCCGGGTCCGTCATGATCGTGGCCGGGTTCGAGTTGACCAGGACGATCTGGTAGCCCTCTTCCTTGAGCGCCTTGCACGCCTGCACGCCCGAGTAGTCGAATTCGCAGGCCTGCCCGATCACGATCGGCCCCGCGCCGATGATCAGGATCTTTTTTATGTCTGTACGCTTCGGCATTCTTCCCTTCCTTCTGTAAATCTTAAATTCCGAAAAACTTCTTAGCCACAGAGGCACAGAGGTCACAGGGTAAAACCTATCCGCAGATTTCGCAGATGGCGCAGATTAAGTTCTTAAACAAAATTCTGGTCATGGTTTTTCAATCTGTGTAATCTGCGGATTAAGCCTTATTTTTCTTCGTGTCAACTTTTTTTCTTTCTAAATCCTGTATCCATCCGTTCTCCAGCCCGTGTTTCTCCATGATCCGGCGGGCCTCTTCGTACTCCTCCTCGGTGACGCGACGATTGATCTCTTTGAACTCCGTCGCCTTGTACGCCGGAAAGTACTGGGACATGAGACTTATGTAGACGTCCTTCGATATCTCCTCTGCCAGGAATTTCATGATTCCCTCGGTCCCGGAAAGACCGCCGGGAAGGACAAGATGACGGATAATGAGCCCCCGCTTTGCGATTCCCTCTTCATCCATGACCAGGTTTCCGACCTGGCGATACATCTCCTGTATCGCCGCCCGGTTGATCTCGACGTAATGCGGCGCCACGGAGTACCGCAGTGCAACCGCGTTGTCGTTGTACCGCATATCAGGCAGGTAGATGTCCACGATGCCATCAAGGAGCCTGAGCGTCTCCAGAGATTCATATCCGCTGGTGTTGTACACGATGGGGAGATCGAACACCCGCTCCCGCGCGATGCCGAGAGCCTTCAGGATCTGCGGTACGAAGTGCGTCGGCGTCACCAGGTTCAGGTTGTGGCAGCCGGCATCTTGCAACGACAACATCTGGCAGGCAAGCTCTCCGACCGTCCGCTCCGCACCATTCCCCATCTGGCTGATGGGGTAGTTCTGGCAATAGACGCAGCGGAGATTGCAGTTCGTGAAAAAGATCGTGCCGGAGCCTTTCGTCCCCGAAAGCGGCGGTTCCTCGCCGTGGTGCGGGCTGACGCTCGAAATCACCGGATTCAGCCCTGAGCGGCAGAAACCCAGCTTGTCGTCCTTCAGCCGGTTCACCCCGCATGCGCGGGGGCAGACGCAGCAGGCCGCAAGCATTTTGTATGCCACCTCGATGCGCTGCTGTAGGTCTGTATCTGAAATCATAGAAACCATTCAAAACCTGTTCAGCCACTAAGTCACTAAGACGTTCTTGATGATCTCGTAAAAAGTCCCCACTGCTGTCATTGCGAGGAGCGGAGCGACGCGGCAATCTCGCTTTTTCAATCAGTTACAAACTGCGAGATTGCTTCGCTTCGCTCGCAAAGACACCTTTTCGGACTTTTTACGAACGCATCAAACTTGATGATCTCGCAAGAAGTCGGAATTCTCTTTATTTCGTCTTACCGGCGAAAAGAGCCTGCCCCGGCATGATTGAAGCCGGGGGTATCCAGTCTTTTCATGGTTCGACGTTGCTCACCATCATGAGCATGTCGAATGCTTGAGTTCAATGCTTACTGGACCCCGGTTGTCACCGGGGAGACGGCTTTTTACGAGGCCATCAAACTTCGTGACTTTGTGTCTTCGTGGCGAAAATCCTATTAATGGGTCTTTCTATGTTTTTCCATCATATCCACGAACCGCTGGAACAGATACCGGCTGTCGTGGGGCCCCGGCGACGATTCGGGATGGTGCTGAACCGAAAATGCCGGCAGGGTCTTGTGCTGGATGCCCTCGCAGGTCTGATCGTTCAGGTTCACGTGCGTCATCACCACGTGGTCCTTCACCGACTCCATGTCCACGGCGAAGCCGTGGTTCTCGGCCGCGATCTCCACCTTCCGGGTCGTCAGATCCATGATGGGCTGGTTTCCCCCGCGGTGGCCGAATTTCAGCTTGTAGGTCTTTCCGCCGAGAGCCAGGCCCAGGAGCTGCTGTCCCAGGCAGATGCCGAAGATCGGCTTTTTGCCCAGGATCTTTTTGATGTTCTCGACGGCGTAGGTCACCGGCTCCGGGTCACCGGGGCCGTTCGACAGGAACACGCCGTCCGGCTTCATGGCCAGGACCTCGTCCGCCGGCATCGTCGCCGGCACAACAGTCACGTCGCACCCAGCGCTGGTGAGCAGCCGCAGAATGTTGCGCTTGATCCCGTAGTCGTATGCCACGACCTTGTACCGCGACGCTGGTTTCTTCCCGAACCCAGTTTCGAGTTCCCAGGCGCCCTCGTCCCAGACATAGGGCTTCGCGCAGGTGACCTCCTTCGCAAGGTCAAGCCCGTTCATCTTCGGCAGCTTCTTTGCTCTGGCGAAAAGACTATGAGGATCCAGGTCCGTCGTCGAAATGATTCCCGGCTGTGCCCCGAAGTCGCGGGTATGGCGCGTCAGCGCCCGCGTGTCGATCCCCTGGATGCCGGCGATGTTGTGCGCCTTCAGATAGGCGTCGAGAGAGCGTTTCATCCTCCAGTTGCTCGGGAAGTCAAGGTATTCCTTCACGATGAACCCCTCGACCTGCGGCCGTCCGGACTCCACGTCCTCGTCGTTCACGCCGTAGTTCCCGATCTGGGGATAGGTCATCGTGACGATCTGGCCCTTGTACGACGGGTCGGTCAGGATCTCCTGGTAGCCCGTCATGCTCGTGTTGAACACGACCTCGCCGGTCGCCTCCCCTTCAGCCCCGAAGGAGGTTCCTTCGAACACCATGCCGTCTGC
>CAYILT010000030.1:18923-21146 GCA_964364055.1 uncultured Nitrospiraceae bacterium
TCCACCACTTCCCCACGCACCTTTTCGCCGTCCACGGTCATGAGAACATAGTGGTGAAACCCGCCGTCCTCGTCCTTCGCGTACAGCGGCGCGCCGCCGCCACCGGCGATGATATGCGGGATGCCGTCGACGGCCTTCCGGAGGTACATATGCTCATGTCCCAGGAACACCATGGCAACCCCGTGCTTCACGAACAGGGCCTGCAGCCGGTCGCGTTCCTCCTTGTACCGGTCGAGGCTGTTCCCGTGGTGCTTGCCTTTCCCCTTCTCGGGATAAAGAGGATGATGGATAAAGACGAACTTGTGCCTCTGCTTGGAACTTGCGAGGACCTGTTCCAGCCATTTGAACTGCTCGCCGGTGATCTTCTTGTCCTCTCCCTTGATATAGGAATCGAGCACCACGAAGAGCGAGTTTCCCGCCGTAAAGGAATAATAGATCTCATTCACGGGAAGGTTCACCTGCTCCCGGTAGACCTCCTCGCTTCCCGCCACTTCTGGATGGATATCATGGTTGCCGACGGTGAAGAAGTATGGTACGGTCACGGCCTGCGACATCTCCCAGAAATTCGCCCACATCTCGCGGTTGCCCGGCTTTTCGATCTGGTCGCCGGTGTTCACGATGAAGAACGGCTTCCGCTCCATGACCTGGCCGATGATCTTCCGGTAGATGTCATCGCCCGTCCGGTTGTCGCCGATCACGGCAAAGGTGAATTTCGACGGAAGCTTTTCGAGCGCGGCAAGCTTTTGCTGAAGCGGCTGGTCCTGCGCGGCGAATACGGCGCTTGCCCAGACAAGCAAAAAGATGATCGTGATGCCAGTTTTGTTACTCCGCATTCCGCACTCCGCATTCCGCACTAAAGCCCCCCCCCACGATCGTCTGCACCGCTCTTCCTTTCAGCTTCCATCCATCGAAGGGCGTGTTCCTCGAACGTGACTTTAACTCTCCTGCATTGACCGTCCACTCTACGCCCGGGTCGATGATGGTGATGTCCGCCACAGCGCCCACAGACAGGGTCCCGCCTCCGCTCTTGATGATGCGAGCCGGGGCCATGCTCATGCGCTCGATCAGCTGGGACATAGAGAGCACGCCTTCCTGCACCAGTTTGAAGGTCAAACCCACCGCGGTCTCCAGTCCCACGATGCCGAAGGGCGCGGCGTCAAACTCTCCTGATTTCTCGTCAAGTGCGTGCGGCGCATGGTCCGTGGCGATCACATCGAGCGTCCCGTCCTTGAGCCCCTGCCTGATGGCCGCGACGTCGTCAGCGGTCCTGAGCGGCGGGTTCATCTTGGCCATGGTGTTGTATCCCCGCACCGCGTCCTCGGTCAGCGTAAAGTAGTGCGGGCAGGTCTCGGCGGTGACCTTGACGCCCCGCTGCTTCGCCTCGCCGATGAGCCGTACCGATCCCGCCGTGCTGACGTGGCAGATGTGGAGCCGCGCGCCGGTAAGTTCAGCCAGGGAAATATCCCTCGCCGTCATCACATCCTCGGCGGCATTCGGGATGCCCCTGAGGCCCAGCTCGGTTGAGACGAATCCTTCGTTCATCACGCCCTTGGCCGCCAGGCTCGCATCCTCACAGTGGGATATCACCGCGATGTCGAATATCTTGGAATATTCCATTGCGCGCCGCATGACGGCCGCGCTCATCACCGGTTTACCGTCGTCGGAGACGCCCACGCAGCCCGCGTCGTGAAGCTCGCCCATCTCGGCAAGTTCCTCGCCCTTCGAGCCCTTGGTGATGGCGCCAATGGGGAAGACCCTTGCCGCACCGTCCTTCGCGGCCTGAGACAGGATGAACTCGGTCACCGGCCTGCTGTCGTTCACCGGGCTCGTATTCGGCATGCAGCAGACCGCCGTAAATCCGCCGGCCTTTGCCGCGGCTGTACCGGTGGCGATGGTCTCCTTGTACTCATACCCCGGCTCGCGCAGATGCACGTGCATGTCGATCAGGCCCGGGACGATGAGCTTGCCCGCCGCGTCGATGACCTGGGCGCCGTTCGACGGGAGCGAGCCCGGCTTCCCGAGTTTCGCGACCTTCCCGTCGGCGACAAGGAGATCGAACTTCCCGTCTACCTTGTTCGCGGGATCGATGATATGGCCGTTCTTGATTAGTATATTCATTGTCACACCTTTTTCACTGCAGGATGGGAATGACGTTTTTCATTCCGCACTCCGCGTTGAAAAAGCCCCCTCTCCCTTTTTCCCTCTCCCTCCAGGGGAGAGGGG
>CAYILT010000031.1:0-21140 GCA_964364055.1 uncultured Nitrospiraceae bacterium
TGGTTTATTTTGAATGAGGCAAGGCTAGAGGAATATATTAAAGCGGAAGGCTACAAGGAACAACACGAGTGGTGCACAAAAAACGACTTGACATATATATAATATATAGTATTTTGTATATATCATTATTGGGTGGAGGGATATATCATGAAAACCATTGTTGACCTGGATGAGGACACACTGCGTGAGGTCATGGAGGTTTCCAAGTCCAAGACGAAAAAAGGCGCCATTGTGATCGCCCTGAACGAATACCTGCGGTTAAAAAAACGGCAGGAGTTGAAGTCCATGATCGGCAATTACAAGGAGTTCGATCTTACCCGCGATGATCTCAGGAAGATGCGCCATGGGCGATGATGTTCTGGTCGACACTTCCGCCTGGATCGCGAGCTTCCGTGAAAAGGGCAATGACAGGCTCAAGGACTTCCTCCGGTCCGCTCTGGAGCTTGACCATGTCGTGACGACCAACATCGTTGTTCTGGAACTGCTCCAGGGATGCAAAACGCGGAAGGAATATGATTCATTAAAAGAGCGGCTTGATATTTTGCCGCTCTTTACGCTTGATGAAAAAGCCTGGGCGCTCGCCTACGAGGCTGGGTATGGGCTGAGAAGAAAAGGCATCACCGTGCCGACGGTGGACATTCTCATCTGTTCAATTGCAAAGGCCTATGCCCTCAAGGTCCTTCACCATGACGATCACATGAAATCCCTGGCACGGGAACTGGGCATCAAGGCTGTGGACTTCCTGAAGGCAGGCGAAGACGCCTAAGATCGAGCAACAGGAGATCTATTCTTGATCATCCAAAAGACCTGCACTCCATCCTCTCTTTTCTCCGGCGAACGCTTCTCCGTCATCTACCGCATCTACGGCAGCGAGAAGGACTCGCGCGCCAAGGCGGAGGACATCTGCATCGAACAGACCGTGGAGTTCCCGGCGGAGTGCGTGGGGGAGGGGACGATCCGCGACCATGTGTTCGGCAGGATCGAGTCCTTCGAGCTCTACGATAAGTCGAGCTTCCGTGCGGTCATCAGCTACGCCGTTGAGATCGCGGCGGGTGAACTGACGCAGCTCCTGAATGTCATCTTCGGAAACACGAGCATCAAGCCAGGCATCCGGGTGGAACATCTCGACCTGCCTTCCTCTCTCCTGAGCACCTTCAAAGGTTCCCGCTTCGGGAGGGAAGGTATCCGCAAACTTCTGAACGTTCCCAAGCGCCCGCTCCTTTCCACGGCCATCAAGCCCATGGGGCACTCAAGCGACGAACTTGCCGACCTGGCGTACCGCTTCGCGCTCGGCGGCATGGACATGATCAAGGACGACCACGGTCTTACCGACCAGAGTTGTTCTCCCTTCGAGGAGCGGGTCAGTCTCTGCGCTGCGGCCATCAACCGGGCGAGCAAAGAGACGGGCCAGCCTTCCATATATATAGCGAATATAACTGCCTCGCATAAGCAGGTAATAAAGCGGGCCCGTTTCGCGAAAGAGGCCGGAGCCGGAGGCATCATGGTCGCGCCGGGTATCATCGGGTTCGATCTTATGCGCGAACTTGCCGACGACGACTCGATCGGCCTTCCCATCCTGACGCACCCGGCCCTCCAGGGCAGCTTCGTGACCGGACAGGGCGGCATGTCCCACGGCGTCATCTTCGGACAGCTTGCCCGGCTCGCCGGCGCGGACGCGACCATCTTCCCGAACTTCGGCGGCCGGTTCTCCTTCAGCCGCGAGGAATGCGCCGACATCGTTCGCGGCACTGCGGAACCCATGGGGCATCTCAAGACCATCTTCCCCGCTCCCGGCGGCGGCATGAGCCTGGACCGCGTGCCCGAGATGCTCGAGACCTACGGCAAGGACCTCATCTTCCTGATCGGCGGCGGGCTGTTCAAGCACGGGCCTGACCTCGTCGAGAACTGCCGGTACTTCAGGAAGATGGTTGAGGGGTACGGGTAAAAGCGAAAGAATCAATCAAAAGCTGAAAAGGAAAAATATCACAGTAAAGATATTAAAACATTAAAACACTGAGTAAATGCTTATCCGCAGATTTCGCAGATCATTCGACAGGCTCATGATGCTGAGCAACGTCGAAGCATTGACGCAGATTAAGTCTTAACAGCAAGAGTCTGGCAGGGCTTCATTAAATCTGTGTAAACTGTGCAATCTGCGGACGAGTCGTAGCTTCAATCCGTTCTTCAGGGTCAGGTTCTTCGTAAAGATTATTGAAGCACTGAGCAAATACTTATCCATAAATTGGGTAGTTTGACGCAGATTTAGTCTTTATAACAAGAGCCTGGCAGGGTTTTATTTAATCTGCGTAATCTGTGTAATCTGCGGACAAGTCGTAGCTTTTATCCGTTCTACCAGGTCAGGTCCTTTATGCCCTACACCATTCTCATCACCGGTCTCGGCGCGCTCGGCACGGTCTTCGCGACGCTCCTGAAAGAAGCAGGCCACAGGGTCCACGCCCTCACGAAGGACAAATATCTTTCCGTCCTCGCTGACCGGCGGACGCGCGTCACCGGCATCTGGGGCGAGCACGAGGCACAGCTCGACGGCATTCACGCTTCGAGCGAACCCCTCCGGAACATCTCCTTCGACCTCATCATTCTCACCGTCAAGTCCTACGACACGGCAGCTGCCATCGAGCAGGTGAAGCCGCTCGTGGGGAAGGACACGCTGGTCATCGTCGCCCAGAACGGTTACGGCAACTACGAGACCGTTGCCGCCGCTGTCGGGAAGGAGCACGCGCTCCTGGCGCGTGTCATCTTCGGCGTGAAGCTGCCTGCACCCGGCAGGGCAGAGGTCACGGTCATTGCCGACGACGTCCGCATTGGCCAGCCGCATAACGCCTTCAATCCGGACCGGATCAAGACCATTGCCGCGGCCATAAACGCTGCCGGCATTCCCACCGCCTACGCCGAGAACGTCGCCGCAATCCTCTGGGACAAGATACTGTACAACGCGGCGCTCAATCCGCTCGGCGCTGTGCTCGAGTGCACTTACGGCCAGCTCGCGGAAAACGCGGGCACGCGGCTCATCATGGATCGGATCATCGACGAGATCTTCCTGGTCGCGCAGGCACACGGCATGCCCCTGAACTGGAAGTCGCCCGAGGAGTACCGACAGCATTTCTACACAAAGCTCGTCCCGCCCACGGCAAAGCATTTCCCTTCCATGTATTATGACGTCAAGGCGGGGAAACGGCTCGAGATCGACGCCCTGAACGGCGCCATCGTGAGGCTCGCTCATGAGAAGGGCATCAGCGTCCCGGTGAACGAGACCATCACGCTGCTCATCAAGGCGAAAGAAAAGATCGCCCCGCGGCAGCCCGGATGATCGTGCGCGGAGAGATGCAGATGCGCTCCCGGTGACCAAGCCGCCCCCTCCCTCCCCTGATATTCAAAGTTTCGAATATCATTGACACAAGCCTTTCCTTTTGCTACTGTCATACAGGGCCTGTCAGCAGTGAGAGCAACCTCGTTTACATCCATCAGGCCAGAATCCAAGGAGCAAAAGGAGATCCCATGAAACTGCGTACGATCATCAGTATTGCACTGGCCAGTCTCGTTCTCTTCACCGTGGTGTCGCTTGCCCAGGCAGAGGGGTTGCAGCCCTTTCTGCTCGGCGCGGAGCCGCAGCAGGCAGACGTGGAGCAGGCGGTGGCCGCCGCACGGACCGCCCTGCAGGGCCAGGGCTTCGAGGTGGCAGGGAGCTATGCGCCTTACCCGAACGCCGTCGTGATCATCGTGACCAGCGAGGCGCTCAAGGCCAACGCCGCAAAGAGCGACTTCGGCGGGTACGGCGCAGCTATGCGCGTTGCCGTGACGAAGGTGAAGGACAAGGTCCAGGTGTCCTATACCAATCCTCCCTATTGGGCCGCGGCCTACCGGATGAAGGAGAACCTTGAGGACGTGAAGGCCAAGCTGGAGGCCGCGCTGGGGAAACTGAAGGAATACGGCTCCGAGGACGGGATCAAGGAAAAGAGCCTGCGCAAGTACAATTACATGATGGGCATGGAGAAGTTCGACAGCCTCGGCAAGCACGAGCTGGCGGAGTTCAAGACCTTCGCGGAGGCCGTGAGCGCCGTCGAGGCGGGTCTTGCCGCGGGCAAGACGGGGGTGACCAAGGTGTACCGCATCGATGTCCCGGGCAAGGAAGAGGCCGTCTTCGGCGTGGCCATCACCAAGGGAAAAGGCGCGGACAAGTACGTCATGGACTACATCGACTTTGGCGACGTAAAGTCAACGGCGCATCTTCCCTATGAGGTCCTGGTGTCGGGGAACAAGGTGTATCACCTCTTTGCCCGGTTCCGCATCGCCATCAGCTTCCCGGACCTCAGCATGATGGGCAGCAACAGCTTCATGTCCATCATGAGCGCGCCCGGGGCCATCAAGGAATCGCTCACCGAAACCGTAACGCCGGTCAGCGAGAAGAAATAACCGACCGCAAATCCGCCGGGGTCATATCCCATGGCTGCCATTCCATGCCCGGGAAATGACCCCATTCCTTTGTATCTTAACGCTTCCTCGCCACATACACCACATGCCGCAACCCGCCCCGTCCCGGCCGCAAACGTTCAAAAGTAAATCCCGCGGCAACCAGCCTCTTCTCGAACGCCGTATCGGAATTTTCCCCCCAGACCGCGAAGACCCCGCCTGCGGAGAGGGCATCAGCGGTCGTTGATAAGGCGAGGCTCCCGTAGAAGGGGTCATAGTGAGGCTCGGTGTCCGCACCGGGACCTACATAGAGATCGATGATAATGGCGTCAAAGCGCTCCGCGCCTTTCAGCGAAGCGCCGATGATCACGGCGGCAACATCATCGGTATCGACCGTGACCCTCGGGTCCTTCACCGCGCTTTGCGTCAGGCCCGCGAGGGGCCCGCAGCACCAGGTAACAATGACGGGATTCAGCTCGGCCACGACAACCTGCGCGGAACCAGGGAGAGCATCGAGTGCCGCGCGCAGGGTGAATCCCATGCCCAGGCCGCCGATGAGCACCCGCGGCAGGTTGCGTCCCGCCACCAGCCTGCAGGCGTGTTCGCCCAGCGTGACCTCGGAACGGTTCGCGCTGCTGTTCATGAGCACGCGGCCATTGACCAGCAGCAGGAAGTCCCGGTCGCCCCGCTTGCGCAGTTCGAGAACGTTGTCCTCTTTATCGATCTTGTCAATGGTCTGCCAGGGCTTGGCCATGGTCACTCTCTTTCTCGTGGGATGCTCAGATGGATCATTCGTTGAACTACGCTCCCTTGAGGCTGTGATCTGCCATCAGGCAACGATCATCACTGTACACGAGTCCCCGTCCAGACTCAAGAGCAAACGCCGCTTCCCGCCCGTGCTTGACAGGTTGGCCACCCCGTGGTACGTTGCTTCCTGGCGGGTATCATCCTGTTTCTTCGTGCGTAACGACGAATGCTCAACCTCAGCATATTCAAGAACATTGACCAGAAAGCCATGGTTTCGCTGGCAGAGCTTCTTTCCTTCCTGGCGCTCTTTGCCTTTCGCTCCGCTGACGACAACAGGCTTTTCAGCTGGCAGTGGGTGTTTGGCCGGTCTGACGCATTCAATATCGCGCTCCTTGTCATTCCCGGCATCGTCGCAGCCTATGTCCTTTCGAACGTAACACTGCCCGAGCGCTATCCCCGCGCCTTCCTTTTCCTGTTCTCCTATCTGGCTGCGGCCGTATTCTGGACAGAGCCCGAACTGTTCATGGATGCCTCGCGGTATTTCACGCAGGCGAAACATCTTGAGGTCTACGGGATCGGGCATTTTATTCGGGAATGGGGCAGGGACATCACGGTATGGACCGACCTCCCGGCGGTTCCGTTCCTCTATGGCCTGATCTTCAGGCTTTTCGGGGAGCACCGCGTACTCATCCAGGCCTTCGTGACCATGTTGTTCTCAACGACCCTCGTCCTTACCTACCTCATTGGGAAGACGCTCTGGGACGAAGACACGGGATTCGCCGCGGGAATGCTCCTCCTCGGCATGCCGCTTCTGCTGACGCAGGTTCCGCTGATGCTCGTGGACGTGCCGACGATGTTCTTTCTCGCGCTATCGATCTTTACCTTCCTGAAGGCGCTGGACCACGGCGGGGTCCGCTGGACAGCTTGTGCTTCGCTTGCGCTCCTGCTCGCGGTCTTCTCGAAGTATTCGGCCTGGATGCTGCTTACGGTCCTCCCGGTCATCGTCATAGTCTATCAGAGAAAAGCGACAGGAACGACCTTCCGACGGACCCTCGCGGTCGCACTGCTGTCAGGCTGCCTGATCGGAGCTGTCGCGGTCCTGAAGTTCGGGGTGTTCGCCGAGCAGGCCAGGCTCCTGATGAACTACCAGCAGCCGGGATTGGGGCGCTGGGGAGAGAGCTTCTTCTCGACCTTCTTCTTCCATATCCATCCGTTCATTACACTTGCGGCGGCCGCATCTCTCGTCATCGCATGGAGGCGGCGTGACCTGAACTACGCCGTCATCTGCTGGCTGGTCCTGCTCGTCCTGCTGTTCGGCATCAGGAGGAGCAGGTATATTCTTCCGGCATTGCCGCTGCTCGCCCTGATGGCCTCTTACGGGCTCCAGAGGATCGAACAGAAGGACGTGAGGAGGTTCATCGTCTTCCTGACCGTTATCATCTCGCTGGGGACGGCCGTCTTCGCTTACCTCCCCTTTGCGCGCGGAACGAGCGCCATGAACCTGAAGGACGCCGGCGAGTACCTGAACTCCCGGGGGATAGAGGCTGTCGAGGTCTTCACGCTGCCGCTCAGGGACCCGGTCGTCAATCCTTCGGTCGCGGTACCGCTCCTTGACCTGTTCACGAACGGGAGCATACGGTATCAGTATGAAGCCGGGCTCTTCCCTCCGCCGGAGGATATAAAGACATCTGCCCTGAGGTTCACCTGGGAATTCAAGGATCCGGCGTATTACTCGGCGGACCCTGCCCCGATGCAAAGAACGGCGATCGTGGTCATATCAGGCGAGCCGACCCGCACCGTGCCTCCTGATATGGCACAACGGATCAGGGGCTACAGCGTCTTTAGGAGATTCGAGACTCCTCGGGATCCGTTCCGGTACAAGACCATTGTGGACGTCTATTCCCGGCAGCAGTAGCCAGGCGAACGGACCTTCTGTCAGAAGGTCCTGTTCCGGCACCGCACTAGGAATGAACGCTTCCTGCCTGAGACCGGCGACAGATAAGTCCACGCTTCGCACCAAGGTTCTCCCGCCTCTTCTCCGTACCGGTCCTGTCCGATCGCTCCCGAAAACCTGGAGCCTTCTCCTCTCCCACTCCACAAGCTCCCCGGCAGATCTTCATCGAAGGTGCAGATAGGGCGGGAATTCAGAACGACCGATGATGCGGGATCACGGAATGCGCGCGAATGTTTATTGCGGTTTCACGAGCGTCTGCTCGCACGGGATCAACCTCAAGTTCTGGGATAAACATCCTCTGCTATCTGTAATTTGAAGCCAAGATCTCCATATTTTATTGACAAGCAGTTTCACCGGGCATAAGATTGCAGTAACGACAGAATCATGCATTTGCTTGCATGAGGCGCTGTGGTGTGCTTCATGCCAGATGGTGTATATGCTATCTGTCAAACAATGGTCGATTGCGACGGTGATTCCCGGGGACAGGAGGTGACGAAGGAAAGATAGGTGAAGGCCAGGAACTATTTATCATGTTCACTTAATTGAGAAGGAGGCCGATGATGGATTTTCTTACAAGGAATCGGAGACGTTTCTCATGGCAACTGGTAGCTCTATCGCTGTGCCTTTTACTGGCGCCCCTGATCATGAACAGCTGCGGTACCAGCAACTACAATACACCCGTTACCCCCAAGACAACTGCAACATTACTCTCTCCTGAAACGCTCAAGACATGGACAGACAGCGGGATCGTGAACAGCACCGGTTTCGACCGGGTCGTGATCCTTGACGTTACCTCGATGGCGACCTACACGGCCGGTCACGTTCCCGGCGCACAATTCGTGAACAGCAACGACATATATCAGATCCGCCAGGAAGGCCCCGCCACCGACATCAATATGAACATTGACGGTGCGCACATGGATGCGCTGATCCAGAAGTACGGGATCGATAAGGATACGACCGTGGTCATCACGAGCGGGGGCGCCTCGCCTTCGGCCGGCTCGGTCCTTACCGCGACCAGGACCTATTGGACGTTCCGGTACTGGGGTTTCTCCAAGCAAAAGCTCAAGCTGCTCGACGGGATCAATTTTGCCTGGAAAGCGGCCTACGGCCTGGCCACGGAGATCCCTCCCGCCCCAACACCTTCTACCTACAGCGTGAAGAACAATGCGCGGTTGCGCACGGACCTCAGAGCATCCCTGAGCGACATGATCAACGTGGCTGAAGGCAAGGTGGCGAATGCCGTTCCCGTCGACATGAGAAGCGCGCCGACGGACGGATCGTATGTAGGCAAGCGCGGCGTGACCACCGGCGTCTTTAATCCGGGAAGCGATTTTGTTGCTTTCGAAGGCCGCTTGAAAGGCGCCAAGGCCTTGCTGTGGACGGATATGCTCGATCCCGCGAACAATTATCGTTTCAAGTCAGCCGACGTCCTTACCGCCATGTTCACGGCCATCGGGGTCGACAGCACGAAATATGCCCACGTTTACTGAAGGACCGGAGTGATCGCCAGTTCGGCGTTCTTTGTTCTTGATGCCATTCTCGGTTGGCCGGTCGCAGATTATGACGGTTCCTGGAGTCAGTGGGGGCAGATGGCGGCTGCAAACGGTGGACAGTTGACCGCCGATTCTCCCTGGAGGACCGATGTACCCTCCCGCAGCGAGCTCTTCGTCTACAATTACGATACAACGCCAGGCCCGGTGTTCTATACGTCGGCCACGGGGACCGTTACCAATCTCAATGACGTGAGCGCGAGCGGCACCTTCGCCGGGACCGCGAATAGAAGTTTCAGGGTCCAGATCGACGGCGTGGGTGCTCCCGATACCTTCAGCTGGATGAAGAGCAGCGCAACCTCGACTGTCTGGGACGCAACAGGAGTGCTGGTTACTGCCGGGACAATAACACTGACAGAGGGCATGTTCGTCAGCTTTGCTACCACCACGGGCCATACCCTAGATGACCGCTGGGATTTCATCACCAAGAGGGCGGTGGAGAGGCTTGCGCTCGACGGCAATATCTGCTCAAGCAGTACGAGTGTGGCCGGCGTGACGACCTACAGTCCCGCAGGATGCATTCCCCTGCTGCCCAATTCGTACGCCGCAACGGCAAATCAGATCGAAGAGGAAGATGCCGCGTATTTCGGCGTCGGCGGAGGTGGCGGCGGTGGTGGCGGTGGCCCCATAGCGCCGGGGTATTAGCATGAAGACTTCCACTCTTCTTATCGCTGCATCGGCGGCAATGACCGTCTTGTTCGTCCTTGCCACAGACAACATCTATGGCATGGGGGCAAAGGGAAATGCCGTACAGCAGCAGGAGAAGAGCGTCAGCGGGCAGCCCGGCAGTGAACCTCCGGGAAGCAGGACAAAAGAGGACATTTCTTCAGAGACCAGCGGCACCGTGAACAGGAACAGCGCCGCTCCGAGGAAAAGACCTCGCCTGAAGTACCGTGACGAACCCGGGTGCTGGTGTTAGCGCGAAGCATGGTTACGAATTTCGTGCAACGTATCGGCGAATATAAGGAGGCTTTAATGACACAGCCAAGAACCATTCGATCTGCCTTGCCGGTGGGAGTACTGTTGGCGGTCTTTCTCTGCATGACGGAACCCGCGGCCTACGCCCAGCAGGCGGAACCTGCAAAAGATGACGCGACACAACAAATAGCCGGCGCGCTATCCTCGATCAAGCTGAGCTATGCGTTCCAGCTTTACGGACAGTCGAGAAACACCGGCTCCGGCCCGAAGGGAACCGACAGCACGACCGACATCTACTTCAAGAGGAACCGGCTTATGATGTCGGGGCAGTTGGACGACGTCTACGGATTTTACTCCGCCGTGCAGTTCCAGGGGGACGAGAGGATCTACCCTGCCCAGGTGGCCGACACATCGCGAAAGAGCTTTGACATCATCGACACGTTTTTTACCGCGGACTATACGGATTCCTTCCGGCTCCGCGCTGGACTGACCAAGGACCCGATGATACGGGAGGATAACGAGAGCTGCTTCGAGCCTCTCAGCGTGGACCGGTCCTATTTTGTCTACACGAACCTGCCGCGGTTGAATCGCGACTTCGGCGTCCTTCTCTGGGGCAATGTGGCCGATGCGATGTTCCAGTACCGGCTGGCCGCGATGAAGGGCAATGACGACATCAGCGATCCGAAGAGCTCACTGCGGTACACGGCACGGGTCCATGTCTCCCTGCTGGACCCTGAGTCTTCGCTTACCTACAAGGGCAGTTATCTCGGACAGAAAAAAGTCCTGACCTTCGGCGCCGGCTACCAGACCGAGGCCGAAGCAGTGTACGGGAATGTCGCCGGACTGAGCATGTCGAAGGACTACAAGGCATACACCTACGACGTGTTCTTTGAATATCCGACAGATGTGGGCACGCTCACGGCTTCCGGCGCCTACCTGAAAGCGGACTTTCAGGGAGCCTACGAGGGCGCCGATCCCGACCCGCGGAGCACCGGCCTGGCCGGCGAGAAGAACGGATGGTATGCGAAGGCGGGGTACCTGCTTCCGCAGAACATAGGTTCCGGCAAGATCCAGGTCTACGGCCGCTATGAGAAGTGGCAGATTGCGGAACTGTACGGGATCTATGACCAGCAGATCAAGTGGTCCGCGTTCGGCATCAACTATTATATCAAAGGCCAGAACCTGAGACTGACCCTTGAATATTCGATGAACGACTACGTGAAAGAGGACACCGTGAACAAGGACTTCAAGACCGTGACCACAATGCTGCAATTCCGCATATGATGGACTGGTTTCGCAGGTGATCTCGTTATTGCAGGGGGCGCCGGAAGGCGCCCCCTGATCTATTTTCAGGCCGGGCGCTCGATCACTCGCACCGGTCAGAACGGCTCAATTACCCCTCGATCCTGCAGAAAGGCACTGCCCTCCCGCGCTTGACAGGTTGTCCACCCCATGGCCCCGATTTTCGAAGCACGAAGCATGCTCAAGAACCATCCCGACGGTCACGGCCATGAACATGATGGTCAGTTGCGCTATCGCTCATGAGCGTGGTATTTCTGATTGTTGGCTCGCTGAACTTCCGGTGGGAATAGCCGCGGAGGGGACCTTAGAGAGCTACGGGGGGCGAGCGCCAAGGGAGTGAACACAAGACGCGGGGCCAAGGGGACACGGCGACGGGACGTCGGAGAAATTGTTATTTTTTGCTCTTGCAGTACTCCACACTGACCTCGTACGCGATGCTGGCATGGTTATGGCCGAGGTTCTCGGTCTTCCCCTGACAGGCGATATTTCCCTTGACCGAGCTCTTGCGGTTCTTCACCAGGCTGGCGATCACCGGGGTCAGATCGAACCCGCCGTTGGAGCATTCATCTCGCATGCAGTCCATGCGGAAGCAGGCGTAATTGGTGGGAGTGAAACTGACTGTGCGCTTCATCAGGATCGGGTCCACGGTCTTCTGGAAATAGGTCATGCGGAGTTCAATGTTCGAAACCCCGGGGTAACGCTCCGAGACCAGGCCGGCGGCGACCAGGACGATCTTCTTCTGCTCCATCTTGTCCTTATAGCTTTGTTTTTGTATCATAATCCCCCCCTCCGGTCCGCCCCAGAAAAAGTGAAGGCCACAAAGATGCAGGTCTTTGTGGCCTGTCTGTGTCACTTCTTTTATTAGTATAACACATAATCGCACTTTTCTCGCTGAATAGCAACACTTGTTTGGGCGTGTCCGGGATGCACCGGCAGGTACTATATCTATATCAACGGAGGCCCGGCCAGCGTGTCGCACGGGGGAACCGAAGAAAGGCGTGGAATGGACAGGCGTACATTTTTGATAGCGGCGGCGGGTGGCGTGGTCTCTGCCGCGGCGATCGTGCGGGGAGGGGAACGCGTGGCAGACAAGTCAGCGGGCAAGCCGAAGGCCGTGACAACGATGGTCGCTCTCGTGAGAACGGCCGACAGGGCGGCGGGCATCAGGAGGGCCATCGCACTCCTGAGGATCAATCCTGTGCAAGGCAAGGACGTTCTGCTCAAGCCGAACTTCAACACCGCGGACCCGTTCCCCGGCTACACCCACAACGAAACACTGACGCAACTGGTGCTCCAGCTCAGGTCCATGGGCGCGAAGGGCATCACCATCGGCGAGCGGAGCGGCCCTCCCGACACGGCGGACGTCCTGAAGGACAAAGGGATCGCCGAACTCTGCAAGCAGCTCGGCGTGGGGCTCATCGATTTCGAGACGCTCCCTCCCGGTGATTGGGTGCGGATCAAGCCGGAGCAGAGCAACTGGAGGAACGGCTTTGAGGTGGCCCGGCCCGTGCTCGAGTCGCCCTGTGTGGTCACCACCTGCTGCCTCAAGACCCATGCCTATGGCGGCGTCTTCACCCTGTCCCTGAAGCTCTCCGTGGGGATCACCATCCTCAAGGAACTGGGCAGCAACCCGGCTATCATGGAGAAAAAGATCTTCGACCAGGAGCAGATCAGCCGGGCCGTGGAGCTGGGCTTGGGCGTGTCCCGGCCGCAGGACCTCGGGATCGCGACCGATGACGGGGAAGGCAGGCAGTATGCGGAGTGCTTGAGGAAAATCCTGGAACAAGGATGATCCCTCAGGCACTAGCTCTCTTCACGATCAAGGAGGAAAACATGAACTACCCGGTACTTGTAGGAAGGATCCTGTACGCGCTTATTTTCGTGATGGCGGGGCCGGGGCATTTTACGGCGAGCACCATCGCCTACGCGGCGGGCAAAGGGGTGCCGCTGGCCACGATCGCAGTGCCCCTGTCGGGCATCATCTCCCTTGCGGGGGGCCTCAGCATCGCGCTGGGATACCGGGCCAAATGGGGCGGCTGGCTTATCGTTCTCTTTCTCGTACCGGTCACGGTCATGATGCACAACTTCTGGGCCATGACCGACCCCAACATGGCGCAGATGCAGCAGATCATGTTCATGAAGAACCTGTCCATGCTCGGTGCCGCTCTGCTCATCGCACACCTTGGCTCCGGGCCGCTCAGCCAGGACAACAGGAAATAGCCGCGGTCATCGCGGCGAACACCGAACGAGGCCTCTTACGGGGCCTCGTTTTTTTGTTACCGTAATCCTTCAAAGAACTTCCTGAACTCCTCGCGATCGTCGGTGATGCGGCACTTGGGGATGGACTTGAGGAAAGACCTGCCGTAGTTCTTTGTCATGATGCGCGTATCGAGCACCGCGACGGCGCCCTTGTCCGTCTTCGTCCTGATGAGCCTGCCGAAACCCTGCCTGAACAATAGCGTGGCCTGCGGCACCTGATACTCGTAGAAGGGATTCTTGAGCCGCTCCATGCGCGCCTCGATGAGCGGCTCGTCGGGCACGGCGAAGGGCAGCTTGGCGATGACCACGCACTGAAGCGCGTCGCCGGGGATGTCGATGCCCTGCCAGAACGATGCGGTGCCCAGCAGCACGGCATTCGGCTGCTCCTTGAACTGCTCGACGAGGCGGTAGGCCGGCATCTCGCCCTGGCAGAGGATGCCGAGCCCGGGCAGGGCGCTCCGGAGCGTTTCCCTTGTCTTCCGGAGCTGGCCGTAGCTCGTGAACAGCACCATCGTCCTGCCGCGGGTGATGCCGAGGATCGCCATCAGTTCCCGGTCGAACCGCTCCTGGTAGCCCGATGCCTGCTGGTCGTCGAGACCCGGCGAGATGTACAGCATGGCCTGGTTCTCGAAATCGAAGGGAGAGTCGAGCAGCAGGTCCGTGGGCGCATCCAACCCGACCCTTCCCTTTATATAATTGAAAGAGCCCGCGGACGAGAGCGTGGCGGAGGTAAGGACCGCGGTGTCCAGCTTCCCGAAGAGGTGCTCCCGCAGGGTCTCGGCGATATCGATGGGCGAGGCCACGAGGCGGTAGCGCTTATTCTCCCGCTCGGCCCAGTACACGAAGCCCTCCTGCCCTTGATCGAGGTTCTTCCGGATGGCGGCGGCAAGGCCTCCCGCCCTGCCGGCGAAAGCCTTCACTTCCTGCTCTTCCTCGAGGGTATCGACCTTGAGCGTCAGCAGCGCGTCCTTGAGCATCGTGAGCGGCCCGCTCAGGATGTCGGGGATGATGCCGGGCTGCCGCACGCGCAGGACCGTCTCCTGCTTCAGCACGTCGTGGAGGTTCAGGAAGAAGTTCTCGGCCGTGAGCCGCAGGGCGTCCACGATGTCCCGCGCGACGTGGACCTCCTGGCCCTGGACCTTGAGCCGCGTGAGGAGCCCCTTGCGGGTGCGCTGGCTCAGGAGGTTGTCGAGGAGATAGCGGACTGAAAAATTGGACACCTCGACGCCGAGATAATCCGTGGCCACGTCCTCGATCTGGTGCGCCTCGTCGAAGACGACCGCTTTGAACTGGGGCAGGACGTTGCCGCCCGTGGCCATGTCGGCGAAGAAGAGGTGGTGGTTCGCCACGAGCACCTGGGCCTGCTGCTCGATCAGCTTTCCCTTCTGGTAGAAGCAGTCCTTGTGATAGGCGCATTCCCTGCCGAAGCAGAGGTCCGCCTCGCGGCAGGCCTTCCCCCAGAGCCCCCAGGGCGGCTCGAAGGCGAGCTCGCTCCGGAGCCCGGTGCGCGTGTGCGTGGACCATTCGAAGAGACGGTTCAGCGGCTCCACCTCGGCCTGCTCGTAGAGGTCGCCCATGCGGAGCTGGTCGAAGCGCCGCAGGCAGAGATAGTTCTCGCCGCCCACGCACAGGGCCACGCGGAAGTCGCCCAGGACGGTCTTCAGGAAAGGGATGTCCTTTTTGATGATCTGCTGCTGGAGGGCCTTGGTGTAGGTCGCCACGACGACGCGGCAGTTCTCGTCGCGCGCCCAGAGGATGAGCGGGACGAGATAGGCCAGGCTTTTGCCGACGCCGGTGCCCGCCTCGACGACCAGGTGGGCCTTGCTCCGGAGCGCCTTCCGGACCGCCTCGGCCATCTCCATCTGCTGGGGACGGAACTCGTAGGCCTGCCCCATGGCACCGGCGACGAGCCCTGACCGTCCGAGGATGTCCGCGATCTTCATGGGGAGGTACAGTACCACGGGGGAGGGGAGAAGGCAAACGGTTTCATTGCCCTCAAGAACAGCGATAGAAAAGCAGCGGTCCGACTGCGAGGCCGCACAGGGCGTTTTTTTTTAGCCCCATCGCTGTGCATCAGTCCCTATTGGACTACCAGCGCATTATTCTTTCAGCTTGAGCATCATTCAAGGAGCATTTGTGCATCAACAGCGCACAGCTCTCCCCGCGTGCACTTGATTCCCTCTGTTCAACTTGCGTCCCTGTCACGTCGCAAGCTTATAGCATCTCTGTCTGATGGCGTGAATGAGGTTCAGCTTGTCCACATCCGTCGCCGGCTTCAATACCACCCGGCCCGCATGGCGCACAATCCGTCCGGTCAGTTGGATAAGCTTCCAGCGGATCGTGGCAATGGTGTGCGTCGCCCATGGTCAAGGCAGGCAAGGCGCTTAAATCCCACAAAGTGGACTTTGAAATAGCTGTTTTCCTTTGTTTTGCTTTAATGTATACTTATAACGAATATAATGAAGAATGCGGACATTGTGAAAATAATCTATAGGCACAATTGAAGGGAATGTCATTCACCTTGATGAAAATACCGGTTATTCCGTGCTTAGAGGAGAACAATAGTGAAAAATGCCCCATTAAAAGAAGTCACCATTAAACTGCCGAAAGCGCTGGCAAATAAAATCTCCGCCAAAGAGATTGTCGGCATGGTCATGGACAAGGCCGTGACCATGGCCGAGTATTACCGGAGCCGTTGCAAGGAGTTTGAGCAGAAATACGGCACAAGTTTCGATGTCTTCAAAAAGAAGGTGGAATCGGCAAAGACCGAGAATACGTCCGAATGGGATGACCTGCTCGTATGGGAAGGGTTCGCGCTTGCCTATGTTGAATGGAATAATAAAAGCAAGGAACTGCGAAAATGCTGGGCATAGTTTCGCTCTTAAGGCAGTCGAAGTTATTCACGGACATTGATGTCCTTGAGTTGGTGGATGAAGGCACGGTAAAGCTTTTGAGAATCAGGGCGATCCTCAAGGATGCGTCAATTTTGCATATCACGGAACTTCATACAGCGGACTTTCAAAAGTATTCCTATCATTGGCAGAAGAGGAACGGAAATATTCTTCTCCGGTGGGACAACGCGCCCCATCACAAGGAACTGAAAACATTTCCCCATCACAGGCATGAAGGCAACAAGGTATTGCCGTCGCACAGAATTACCGTTGATGAAGTCATTGAGGTGTTAAAAAACAAGCTTGAATGATTTTAAAAAAATGTTCGGAAATAAGTAAATCGTCAGTAGCCGCCTGCTTCCTTTGTGACCCTCCTTTTTTACGATCCTGTGGTATTTGAATCCGCAATATATGATGCATTCGTAAAAAGTCGGAATTCGCCCTGTTTCGTCATACCGGCGAAAGCCGGTATCCAGTCTTTTCAATGATTTCGGTGATTACTGGACCCCGGTTTTCACCGGGGTGACGACTTCTTACGAGATCATCATATATAATCCAAAATCCGCACTGTTCTATCTTTTGTCCCTGAATCCCGATTATCCGACTTATCCACATACCCTTAAAATACCCCGATCTTGCTGCGTTTTATTGTTGCGTTCTCACCCATTGTTCTATATTATTCTTTCAAACACTTTATGCCTTTGGTACCATTGTTGACGCTTGGATCGCTTAGTCATATTGCGAGGATCGTAATGGCACTCTTCCTGCAAAGTCAGTCAGTCAGTCAGTCAGTCAGTCAGTCAGTCAAATAACCCCACTCGCTTATTCCCGATATCTTCCATCGGGAATCCAGAATCTTTTAATTTCCCAATTCCATTGAATCGCCGAACCCATGTGTCCATAACGGATGCATGGGTTTTATTTTCCCCCGATTATTGAAATAGCCAACCCATACTGATAGTTCAGCGCAACCGGGCAGAGTGGGCAAGGACATGTACTACGAAGAGGGAAAGTATCAAATAGCAACAACCAATGTTTTTAAACCACACAACACGTTGTGCGAATATACTTTCAATAAAAGAAAAGGAGGTTCAAAATGAGGCAAGGAACGCGGATCGGTTTACTATGTATTTTAGTGGTTGTCGCAGGAGTGGTGCTGGCTGGATGTGGTGGCGGCGGTGGCGGAAGCGCGCCTGGCGGGGTGTCCTATGCGCTCTATGGGACCGCGGCAGCGGGATCTCCCATTGCCGGTATCGTGAACGTAAAGGGCGCGAATGGCGCAACAGCCTCAACAACGATAGGCCTTGACGGGGCCTACGCATTCACGGCGGCGGAACTTTCCGGGCTGACGAAACCGTATATTCTCTTTGCCCAGGGTACGGTCAATGGCAAGAGCGCGAGCATCTATTCCGCTTGTGTCGCGGACGGCAGGATCAACATTACGCCGATCACGGATTTCATCCTCAGGACTGCCCTGGCCGCTGCTGCGGAGATGGCGTATGATGCTTGGAACGGCTCAGTCACGGCGAATGCTTTGACGGCCGCTGAAGCAAAGGTGCAGACCCAGCTCCAACCTGTTCTGGATGCGGCAGGCGTCAGCAGTGCGGACCTCATGTCGGGCCAGTTCAATGCCGATCATTCGGGTCTCGACAAGGTTCTGGATATTGTCTCGATCAGCTACGATGGTTCGGGAACCACGGCTACGGTTACGAACACGGTAACGAACAGCACTTTCAACGATAATGTGACGAGCACTGCGGATGACTCTAATACCTTGCCGGCGTCTGATAGCGCAAATACAACGGCTGCGCTCACCGACGAGCAGAGCATCAACAATGTTTTTTCGTCACTATGCACCTTGTATGTCTCAAGCAGGCCAACGTATACTGCATTGAACACTTGGGCTGGCGAGAATGTCGCCGCCGATTATCTGGACCAGGGAGAGAACAGGGACCAGATGGTCAGCGCATGGACAGTGGACAATGAGGGCCCCGGCGTGGGCTGCACGCTGACGGCGGCGATAACCGGCCTGGTAAGCGGCGTGACGCCAACGTACACCAAGGGATACAGCATTGCCATGACCTATCGCGACCCTTCGTTTACGGGCACCTTTAACTTCAATTCTCAGGTGGTGTATAACGGCACGAAGTGGCTCTGGTACGGAGACAGGAAATGGATAGATACGGATTTCGGCGCAGAGATGCACCGGCAGATCAATTCCTCGGGAACGAATTTCTATTCAGGAATAGGCATGTGGATGGACGACAACTATAGTTATGCCTACAATCAGGGAGTCAGATCGGCGGTTGTCAGCGCAGTTGTCGGGACGACAACAGGATATGTCGTCCTCGGCAATCAATTCCCCGATACATGGTATTCTATCCAATCCGGCATATGTGCTAATACCGGCGGCAACCACTGCTGGCTGGATAATGCCATTATCAGTCAGATGGTCGATTTCGGGTCATACACCGTCAAGCTATGCTCGGAAGACGCGGCCGCGCTAGCATCAAACCCAATGGCATGTACCGCACTACAGACGTATGTAGGTGCGATAGGGAAGAAGCCACTTCTTAACACCCAGTTGACCAATGCTATGTTCCCGACGCTGATCACTCCCTCATCGCTTAGCGTGTCAGGAATGGGCTGGGATGACGGATTCGTTCAGATATCGTGGAGCAATCCTGCGCAAGGTTTGAAAGTTGACCATGTCGATCTGCAATGGCCCACTGCCACGGGTTATGGAAAGGCCCAGCAGGACTTCCAAGGCACATCACTTACCTCCGTTAACCTGGATACGGCAGGTCAAACTACCGTTCCTACGAACGCGGGGCTCTGGATGTCCGGCTGGGATGATGCGAATAATGTTCAATATAGCTCTTCTTGGAGTTTCAACTAGTCATATGGCCTGGTGAAGAGATTGTCAGTCTAAGGTTTACCATATAGTAGGGATCGAGAAGGCGGGGCAAGTCATTTGCCCCGCCTCTTTTGGTGCGCCTAGCATTTTCGACAGCTTGGAGGTGCAAGTCATCTACCCAGCATGATGGAGGCGAAGGGTTAGCAAAGCGCAAGAGCCTGCCCTGAGCTTGCCGAAGGGGCGTCATCGTGAGATAGGGTTTGAAAGAAGCGTTGAGCAAACGCGCGAGCCAAGCCTGCCCCGGACCCCGATCCGGGGAACAAGAACCGGATATGAGGCGAAAATGCTGGGCGAGCGGGCCAATGACTGAGAAGCCCCTATCCATCAAAGTCGCAAAGCGTTAATCCGGCGGTTGCGCGCAGGTAAAAACAGTTTTCGTATCATGATCTCACCTTGTCGATTATTGGATTTGCTTGGCGGCTAATCCTTTATGCCCGCTTTTACATCGGCTGACAAGGTTTTTGTTGATCAAATTCTTTTTCTATCGCTGAGTTTAAAATTGTTGCACGGTCACGGCGAGCGTGACCGTCCCACCGCTCTTTTTGGTTTCCTTTTTTTGTAGTTGACAGTGCAGGCATCTTACGGTACCATTGTGACTGCCAATCTGCCGATCAAGGACCGCGCCCGGTTTCCCGGGCGCACTCCTTCGTATGATGACAGATATTTTCAGCGACCATTTCAGGAGGCAATAATGAAGACGCGGTTCCGTTGGTTCTTTCTCCTTGTCGTGCTGACCTCGGTGATCGGCGGTTGCGCGCTCCCCCACATGCCGCTGCCCACCGACCCGAGCAACCCGCTGAAGCGGATCGCGGTCCTTCCGATGAAGAACGATACGAACGACGTGGACGGTCCGGACGTGGTCCGGCAGAAGATGGCCGAGGCCCTGACGAAACGGTCCTACGTGGTCATGGACATCAAGGAATCAGACCAGATCCTTCGCGACCGGATGGGGATCAACCTGGGCGGCCAGCTTGAGTTGACGACGCCGCAAAAACTGGGTGAGACACTGGGTGTCGAGGGCGTGCTGTACGGGACCCTCATGGACTTCGACGAGACCACCACGGGCGTCTACAATGCGAAGAAGGTGCGCGGCAAGTTCAAGCTCGTGAACACCGCAACGGCCCAGCCGATATGGGAGCGGGGACTGGGCGTAAAAAAGGAGCAGGGAACGTCCGGCTTGGCGAGCGGCCTCGTCAAGCTTGGCGCGAGGGCGGCTGACGCCCGGGACAAGGATGCGCCGTGGGTCCTGCTGGAGAGCACCACGACGAACCAGAGCATGAAAGACTCGTTCATCATGGGTCTCGGGACCAAGCTGCTGTCAAAGGCCATCGGGATCCACCTCGAGGCCGAGTCCAAGGAGCTTGCCCGCCTGGTCACGGACAATCTGGGCTGGGGCCCCGGAACGGGCGCGGCGCCCGCCGCCCCGGCGGCGCTCAAGTTCGCCATGCCGGAGATCAAGGCGCCCGCGCCGCCGTCCTTCGGCTACATGGACTGGGAAGGCAAGAAAGACTTTTACGCGGTCGTCCACTCGGTGAGCCTCAACAAGAGCGACAACAAGAGCTGGGTCATGGACGCGCCGCTCTGGATCACCGGTCAGAAGATGAAGATGGAAATGGACATGAGCAAGATGATGCAGGCATCGGGCGCGAAGGACGCGGAGCAGTCCCCCATGAGCAAGATGACCATGCTGAACCGCGGGGACAAGAAGACGGGCTACACGCTCTACCCGAATGTCCAGAAGTACATGGTACACACCGACACCGAGGAGCAGGGCGAGAAACCGAAGGTGGAGAAGACCAAAGTGGGCAGTGAAACGATAGACGGCCACCCCTGCGACAAGTACAAGGTGGTCATCACCTACAAGAGCGAAAAGCCGCAGGAAGGGTTCATCTGGAACGCCAAGGACCTGGGCGGCATGACCATCCGGAGCGAGGTGGAGAACAAGGACTTCAAGATGACGACAGACCTCAAAAACATCGTATTGAAGTCGTCGCCCGCTTCGGTCTTCGAGATCCCGCAGGGCTATATTGAGTCGAAGAATTTCATGGAGCTCATGATGCCGGCGCAGCCGAAACAGAAATAGACAAGAGAGACAATCCCGTTATTCGGATCATTAAGGAGGATACAATGAAAGCTGTACTTCGGTTGATGGTTGTAATGATGATCGTGAC